>JAZUDJ010000109.1:0-125255 GCA_045639585.1 Bacteroidales bacterium | reverse complement strand
ACATGGCTACGATCCGACTTACAAGAAGATCCTGTGTATGATGAGGATGGAAAGGGCTGGTTGAAGCTCTATCTGCCTGCGCGTACTGTACTTGTCTTTAAGCGTAATTCTCGTTAATCGCTACACCTGATTATATATCGTCACACCTTATTATATTATATAGTGTCAGAAGACTTCATCGTCTTCTGGCACTATTTTTTTGTCATTAATCCATTAAAAAAGTAAAGTTTCGGTTAACATTTCGTCGAATTTAAGTTAATTGAGGGTAAAAAATTAAGATTTTCAAGAAAAAACTTGTTCATCTTAACATTTTAAGTTAAATTTGCAGCGTATTTAACAACGAAAATAATGAAGAAACAGTCTATTTGGTTTATCAGCATTGCGCTGCTCATCGCTTTGATCGGTATCTTAGTGATGCAGTTCACCTATTTAGGCGAAATCATTAGTACTAGAGAGGAGCAGTTTGATGAAGCTGTCCGTCGTTCTCTCTATGCTACACAGCGAGAGCTTGAGCGACAGGAGACACTCAAATTCCTCAACGAATACTATACTCCTGACCAGCGAAAGTTCATCGAGCAGCTCAGTCATAGCTCCTCAACGCCTTTTGGATTTGGCAGCATGGCTGATAGCCTTGCATCGGGTCAGTTCAGTCTCTCTCCAAAGCATGGACATAACTCCATTCGCAATATACAGCGTAATAATCAGGAGATGCTCATGTGGCAGTATATCTACCAGCGAGACCTACTTGATGATGTCATCCTCCGTATCATCAACCAGACCTCTGATAAGCCTATCATGGAGCGATTGGATACGGATGAGCTACGTCAGACATTCAGCGATGAGATGGAAAGCCGTGGCTACAACCTTGACTACCGCTTCTGTATCATTGATCCTGATGGCCTCTGTGCATACAAATCAGTTGGATATAATGAAGAGGATGCTCAGAGCATGGGCAACTATCGCCAGATGCTCTTCCCTAAGACTACCGTCGCTCCTGGAGTAAACATGCCTTCGCGAGTCAGCAACCTGATCATTTACTTCCCTGGTAGACGTCGCCTCTTGGTCAATTCGGCCCTGCACTTCATGGTTCCGTCATTCATCTTTACTGGCGTAATGATGTTCCTCTTCATCTTCGTCATCGTCGTCGTCTTCCGTCAGAAGAAGCTCTCCGAGATCAAGAATGACTTCATTAATAATATGACGCATGAGTTCAAGACGCCAATCTCGAGTATCTCTCTGGCCTCACAGATGCTCAATGACCCAGCTATGACCAAGTCACCAGAGATGATCAAGCATATCACTGGAGTCATTGCAGATGAAACTAAGCGCCTACGTTTTCAGGTCGAGAAAGTCCTTCAGATGTCAATGTTCGACCGACAGAAGACCAATCTCAAGCTACAGGACATTCCTGTCAACGCTGTCATTGAGAGTGCTTGCAGCACCTTCCGTCTCAAAGTTGAGAAAGCTGGAGGTCAGATTGAAGAACATCTTGATGCAGAAGACGATATCTGTATGATCGATGAGATGCACTTCGGCAATGTGATCTTCAACCTCATGGACAATGCCTATAAATATTCGCGTGAGGACGTACCATTGCACCTGACAGTCTCTACCCGTAATATAGGAGAGAAGAAACTTGAGATACGTGTCAAAGACAATGGCATCGGCATCAAGAAAGAAGACCTCAAGCGTATCTTTGAGAAGTTCTACCGCGTTCCTACTGGCAACCTGCACAACGTCAAAGGCTTCGGCTTAGGTCTTGCCTACGTCTGGAAGATCGTCAAGGATCATGGCGGAGACATCAAAGCCGAAAGCGTAGTAGGAGAGGGAACAACCTTTATCATAACCCTCAATCTTCTGGAAGAATAAAATACTTCGGCAAGACATAAATAACAAGTAAAACAAATTAAAACCATATAGATTATGATCACTACACAACCAGACAAACTTCGCATTCTTCTTTGCGAAGACGATGAGAACCTCGGTATGCTCCTTCGTGAGTACGTTCAGGCTAAGGGTTACCTCTGTGACCTCTATGGCGATGGTGACGCAGGCTACAAGGCTTATATGAAAGGCCGTTATGACTTCTGCATCCTCGATGTCATGATGCCTAAGAAAGACGGCTTCACCATGGCTCAGGAGATTCGTGCACTCAATGCTGACATCCCTATCATCTTCCTCACCGCTAAGTCGTTGAAAGAAGATATCCTCGAAGGCTTCAAGATTGGTGGCGATGACTATATCACCAAGCCATTCTCTATGGAGGAGCTTCTTTTCCGTATTGAGGCCATCCTCCGTCGTGTCAAGGGCAAGAAGGGCAAGGACGTCGTTGCTTACCGTCTCGGTAGTTTTACGTTCGACGTACAGAAGCAGCTTCTGATACATGACAGCATCGAAGGCCAGAAGCAGGCTAAGCTCACCACCAAGGAGAGTGACCTCCTCGGACTCCTCTGTTCACATGCCAACGAGATCCTGGAGCGCAACTTTGCCCTCAAGACTATCTGGATCGATGATAACTATTTCAATGCTCGTTCTATGGATGTTTATATCACCAAGCTTCGTAAGCATCTGAAGGACGATCCATCGATCGAGATTATTAATATCCACGGAAAGGGTTATAAGCTTATTGCTGAGGACATTGCAGTCGAAACAAAATAATTTTGACTGTCCGATATTACAAAATATCCACTTTTGTGCAGGTTTTTTGCAGTTTTTTCGCAAAAAACTTGCACATTATATTTTATGTCCGTACCTTTGCAGTGCAAAATAATATTAAATACGTTTATTTAAGGTTTAATTTTTATTACTATTTGTGCTATGAACGTAGAAACTATTGGAACAAACGCAGGTCTTATCTGGAACGCTCTCAATGAGAACAAGTCAATGACCCTTAAGGACCTCAAGAAGGCTACCAAGCTTAAGGAGAAGGAGGCATTCCTCGCACTCGGTTGGTTGGCTCGCGAAGGTAAGGTTAGCCTCGAGGAGGCTGAGAAGGATGTAATTATCACCCTTCTGTAATTCGCAATTTTCCTTTCTATAGAATAAAAAGAGGCAAATATTTCGATATTTGTCTCTTTTTCTTGTTTATGTCATGGAATGTTTGTAAATTTGCACCGTATCTATTGATACCCGCAAAATGATTAAATAGTAAATGCAATTATGAATAAAGCCATTATCACCGTAGTTGGTAAAGATACCGTCGGTATCATCGCCGCTGTCTGTACTTATCTTGCAGACAAGAATATCAATATCCTTGATATCAGTCAGACCATCGTTCAGGAGTATTTCAATATGATGATGATCGTCGATATTAAGAACTGCAGTTGTGCCTTCGATGAGATGCGTGAGGCTCTCACAAAGATCGGAGAGAATAAGGGAGTACAGATCAAGTGCCAGAAGGAGGAGATCTTTGATAAGATGCACAGAATCTAAATCATTTCACCTATGATCAACATCACTGAGGTCCTTGAGACCAATAAAATGATAGAACAGGAGAATCTCGATGTCCGCACCATCACCATGGGCATCTCTCTGCTTGACTGTGCTACCGACAGCGTGCAGCAGACTTGTCAGAACATCTATCAGAAGATTCTCCGTTACGCCAGCAACCTCGTTCGCACCGGTGAGGATATCTCGCGCGAATACGGTATTCCTATCGTTAATAAACGCATTTCTATCACACCTGTGGCCATCGTAGGATCCAGCTGTTGTAAGACCCCACAGGACTTCGTACAGATCGCTAAGACGCTCGATAAGGCTGCACATGAGGTTGGTGTCAACTTCATCGGTGGCTACAGTGCTACCGTGCAGAAAGGTATGACCAAAGCTGATGAACTCCTTATTCGCTCCATCCCTCAGGCCATGAAAGAGACAGAGCTCATCTGTTCATCGGTCAACGTTGGTAGTACCAAGACCGGCATTAATATGGATGCTGTGCGTCTCATGGGCGACATCATCAAGCAGACTGCCGAAGCAACGAAAGATAAGGATTCCTTAGGCTGTGCTAAGCTCGTAGTGCTCTGTAATGCCCCAGACGATAATCCATTCATGGCTGGTGCCTTCCACGGTGTCAGTGAGGCAGAGGCTATCATCAACGTCGGTGTCTCAGGCCCTGGAGTCGTCAAGTATGTCCTTGAGCATCTTCCAGAAGGTACCAACTTCGAAGTCCTCTGTGGGACCATCAAGAAGACTGCCTTCAAGATCACCCGTGTAGGCCAGCTCGTCGCTCAGGAGGCCAGCCGTCGTCTCGGCATCCCATTTGGCATCATCGACCTCTCGTTAGCTCCTACACCTGCTGTAGGCGATTCTGTGGCCGATATCCTTCAGGCCATCGGTTTGGAGCGTACAGGAGCCCCTGGTACTACTGCTGCGCTTGCTCTGCTCAACGATCAGGTCAAGAAAGGTGGTGTCATGGCCAGTTCCTACGTCGGAGGTCTATCAGGTGCCTTCATTCCGGTCTCTGAGGATCAGGGCATGATCGATGCTGTCCTTGACGGAGCACTCACCATCGAGAAGCTTGAAGCTATGACCTGCGTTTGCTCGGTAGGCCTTGATATGATTGCCATCCCAGGTGATACCCCAGCTACTACCATCGCAGGTATCATTGCAGATGAGTCCGCCATCGGCATGGTCAATCAGAAGACCACCGCAGTGCGTGTCATCCCAGTCATCGGCAAGACGGTAGGAGAGAACGTCGAGTTCGGTGGCCTACTCGGTCATGCACCTATCATGCCTGTCAATAAGTTCGACTGCAGCGTCTTCGTCAATCGTGGTGGCCGCATCCCAGCACCTATCCATTCGTTCAAAAACTAAATTATATATATGAAGAAAATTTTTACTACTTTTGTTCTGCTCATCGTAGCTACTTGCACCTTATTTGCAGAGTATAAGATTGTCTCAACAAACGATTGTGAGGGCTACAAGAGCATGGTGATCAACTACACTTCTGTAGGTGCAGACTGTGTGACTCCTGCTACCGTATCGGGTGTAATTACCATTCCTACAGAGAACCTCATGGGTACCGCTGTCTGGGTCATCGACAACCATCATACATTTGCTGATAATGCAAGTGCTCCATCTGTAGCCGGCACTACACCAGCAGGTAAAGGTGGTTTCAGCAAGAACTTCGTCATGATCGCTACTGACTACCTTGGCTATGGTGTCAGCGTAGAGGAGCGTCATCCCTTCTTGTGCCAGCGTCAGAATGCACTTAATAGTATCGACCTGCTCAAGGTAGCGCTTCAGATATTGCCAGAGCAAGGTATCAACCCTATAGCTTTGTTCAATATGGGCTATTCGCAGGGCGGTGGTGTCGCTATGGCTGTACAGCGTGAGCTTGAGTCGATGAAGGAGACCGATCCTGTCATCGGACAGCTTCTCTCGTCAGTCAAAGGCTTTGCCTCTTGGTGCGGCTCTGGTCCATACGACCCTGTAACCACAGGAAATATGTACTACGAGATGGCAGAGAAGGTAAGTTTCCCGGCTCTGTTGCCTCTCTTGGTCAATGGCTTCTTGGCAGGTGCACCTGAGGAGATTCGTAAGGAGTATAAGTTTAGTGACTTCTTTCAGGAGAGCCTAGTCAATACTGCTACTTTCAAGATTCCTTTTACAGAAACCACTATTACCTATCCTGGTCTTGATGCCTTGATTGCCAGCAAGAAGTACGACAACAACACTGCAAGTATTATCATGATTGGAGCAGCAGGTCTTCGTCAGAACTTGGGTGCAATGTTCAGCGATGAGATGAGCAATCGTGAGAGTCAGATCGCAAATGACTTCTTCGCTTGGCTGAAGCTTAACAACGCATTTGAAGGATGGAAGCCTGTCTACCCAATCTCACTCTATCACCTTGAGGAGGACGATATCGTCACCGTAGAGAATACCAAACTCGCTGCTGAAGCCTTGGAAGTTCCTGCCGCGCGCGTTCATTATTTTTCATTAAAGGAAGAGGGTATGGGCCAATACAACGATCACTCAAATTTCGGTCCATTCTTCTTCGGTAAGGTGGCAGAAGAGATCGCTGCTATGCTTAAGGAGTCTTCAATCGAGACCCTCGATGCAGAAAAGAATAATGGTCCTCAGAAGATACTGGAGGAAGGTAAGATCAAGATTCGTATCGGCAATATTAACTACGATATGATGGGTAGAAGAATTCGATAAACATCAATAACTAAACTATTTTATTCTAATGGAAAGTATTAATGGAAAGTGGGCTTTGGTTACTGGAGCAAGCCGTGGTATCGGTGCTCTGGTGGCTGATAAGCTTGCAGATTACGGATGTAACCTTGTGTTGCACAGCCGTAGCGTAGCACACCTTGATAAGGTTGCTGAGAAAGTTAAGCAGAAGGGTGTTAAGGTTATGACCGTAGCTGCAAACCTTGAGGATGAGAACGAGGTTCGTGCCATGCTACAGAAGATCGACGACGAGGGTCTGAACATCGAATATGTACTCAACAATGCAGGTATTCAGGTTACTTATCGCTCTGAGATCTTCGATACTCCTGCCATTGATTTCGTTGACAGCCTGAAGGTGAATATCATTGCACCTATGATCATCTGTTATCACTACCTCCCTCGTATGATGAAGGCTGGTTACGGTCGTATCGTCAACACCACAAGTGGTATCAACAAGGAGCCACAACAGGCAGCATACTCTGCCAGCAAAGCTGGTCTTGACAAGGTGACGAAGGATCTTGGAACACTGGTAGAGGGTACAAATGTCATGATCAACTTGATCGATCCAGGTTGGTGTCGCACTGACTTGGGTGGACCTAAGGCACCTAATGCTCCTGAGAGCGCTGTTACTGGTGCGGTTCTTGGTGTATTCTTGTCAGACAAGAAGTCGGGTCGCATTATCAGTGCACAGGACTTTGCAAATATGTCTGTCGAAGACGCTGTCAAGAAGTTCGAGGCAATGTAATTTACACAATACATTACAAATAACCGAGAGGAAATCCGCTCCCTGTGAGCTGCGATTTCCTCTCGGTTTTATTTGATTGCTTATCTTAAATCTTGATTAGAAGCAGTAACCGATAGAAAGGCTATTGCAGTAATCTGCATTGTCATCAGATGTAAGCTTAATCTCTGATACCTGATAACGATAGGTAATAGCGATTTTGTTGAACATGAATGATACACCTGCATTCAACATCAACTGGCAGCGGTTTGCTTCCTTGGCGTCATAGACATTTGACTCTACGTTATCTTTCTTTGCCTTGTAAGAAAGACCCATACGAACACTCTGACCAACGAATGGGCTGACCTGGAACTTCTCATTACCGAACTTGTAAGAGACATTGATAGGAAGGCTCAATGCATGCAAGGTAGCACCGCGCTTAACACCATTTTCTTCAACGCTATAGGTGCCAAACTGATACTCGAGACCAAGGCCCAGGAAGAGAGGCATCTGATGGTTGGTTACGTTGAGGTTGTACTCACCACCAATAATGAAGCCATTCTGAAAAGCATTATCGACATCAAAATAGCCCATGCCATTAAAACCGGCATAAGCACGGGTGTAGTCATCGGTCATGTCCTGAGCCTGAACAGTAGAGAACGAAACAAGAGCGGTGGCAACAAAAGCCAAAACTTTTAAAAATTTCATTTTAATAATATTAATAAGTTAATAACGTTTTATGCTGCAAATATGATGCTTTTCTATGATATAACCAAATAAAAAAGAGGAAATCTACTATAAATACGCAGATTTCCTCAATGATTTATCATTCTATATGCAAATTATCACTTGATATTAGCATTCTTCTACACTTCCACGACTCGCTGCTTGTATTCCTTCATAAGCAATACGTGCAGCTTCTGGCTGCATATTACAATGTAAGCTAAAGAACTTGACACGCTGACTCAACGCATCGAGCAGCTGCAGGACTTGCATCGTCCCAACACCCGTCTGTGGCCTGAACGTCTGCTGTAACAATATAGGCAGCATCTCCGAAGGTGTGATAGGTTCGATGTGATTCTCCTCTCCGCGCTGTAAGTGCACGATGGCCTTAAGCGGCACGCTGATGTTAGTCGATAGATGGTGCTTGCCATCCCAGGGAGTACCGTAGACAAGTGAGGAATTAGGAGTGAGGAGTGAGGAGTAGTCAGTTACGCCAGAATTTTCTTGTGAGGGGGAAATACTCCTCACTCCTAATTCCTCACTCCTCACTTTAATAAGCGGTTTGTCATCATTCACCATCACCGCCCTCTCCCCAAACAGCTCACGCCATAGGCGCACATGGGTACTCTTGCCCGTGCCACTCAGTGCTGTGAAGAGATACCCCTCACCATCCACAGCAATGACTGAGCCGTGGATAAGTAGCACACCCTTAGCAATCAGCTTTGTAGCCAGCTGGCGATATACAGCGAGAGTCTCTAGATAAGGCTCGGGAAAGTGATATTCCGGTAATCCCTCCTGGCGTCGCTCCTCATCGCTTTTACGCCCTTCGGACTCAATATCCTCCGCTGTGGTGGAGATGTGTAGCTGCGGCGCTTCTGTGGTGCTATATGGGGCACACATCATCTGCACCTCGTCATAAAGCGAGGTGATCTGTACGGGCACATCTGCCAACTTATATACGCCCTCGTACATCAGCTGAGCACGTTTTCAGCTTTGAGTTTCTCAATGAATGCAAGTACGTCACGACGTAGATCTTTTTCGGGAACATCATACTCGGTAAGCATCTTCTGTACGAGTTCGTCCTCGGTAATGTCTTCTGCCAGATACTTCATCATATCTGCAGCCGTCTCATTGAGACTGATCACGCCACTGAACTTGCTGGCACTCTTACCCACAGCCACGGCACACCATACGCCACAGACCTGATTGACAGAAAATTCGTATTTGAGTTTCATTCGGTTTTTATTTCTTCATTCTTAATTTCCTGATCTTCCCTCTGAAGAAGACGATCGGAGCACGCAGCAGATACAGATCACACCAGAGATGCACATAGAGTCGATACTTCCAGCTCACATGCGGATGCTCAGGAGTAGCACGGAGTGGGAGAGTCTTTCCATCACGCACCACCGCATCGAGTATACCTATGATATGCTGGTCAGTGATGCCACGCTCCGGATACCACTGATTATCTCCGCATAGAATGTAATCCTGCTTCCTGACCCATAGCACACGATGCAAGACATACTGCCCATTGTCACGCTTATAAAGCGGCACATCGAGCCTGCTCAGTCGTCCCTCTGGTTTCGGACGGATGATCAGTACATCACGGTGCTGTCGAAGCAGCGGCATCATACTGTCGCCCGTATTGGTGTACATCAGCAATCCTTGCTGGGCGAGGATCTCTTCGAAGGTGGTCATGTGGCTAATTAATATGCCTGTATTGCAATCTCTGCACCACGGTCGAAGGCTTCCTTGATCAGATTGCCATTGCGGAGCACTTTGCAGAGGCTGATGTCATTGCCCTGTACCTCGAGGACTTTGGCTGAGCCGATATGCTGACGCGCAATACGGCCGGCAATTCGCTTGACGGTATAGACGTCGACATGGGCACCATTGAAGAGGCGATGGTCAGAACCGAGGTCGATGTAGAAGTCTTGCAGTTTCTGCTTCTTGCCCTTCTCAAAGCCCTTCTCGAGCATGTGGCCACGGAGAGGGTAGGCGCGACGCATCTTAGCGGCTGCATCGACCCAAAGATTGTTCTGTGTATACTCGCGGCACTCTGCCATCGTGTTGAAGACGCTGAGCCAACATGTGCCTGATACCTGCTCGTTGAAGTAGATACGCTTGGTCTTAGGATCGGTGAGCGTGATGTAGGCCACGATGCGTGCCTCCTTGTCCATGACGCTACGGTTGAGCTTCTCGGTGAAGTTACAGAAGATGATCTTGGCCGAGAATACCAGGCAGCGGCCGCTCTCCATATCCTCAGGAGAGACTTCGCCCATCTTCATATCGAAGCGCTTGACGTCACGCAGACAGCCGGCGAGAGCCTCTTTGGCACCTTCGACCATCGATGCGTCTTCGATGCTGACCTCACCGGCCGCAAGGAGACCCGTCAGGAAGTTGGCAGTTTTCTCGCCCTTGGTCATAGGTACATAGGAGATGTCGCCTACGTAGACTGAAATCGTTGGATTCTCATAGACGAGCAGCTGCTCCTGCTGAGAAGGTGCAGCCACAGTGGTCGTATCAATATCCTGAGCCATAGCTGGCAGGAAGAGGCATGAAATCAAAAGTGAAAGTATCTTTTTCATACTTGAAATATGTTTTATTGTCAGTCTTTACATGAGTGTGTCAATCTTCTTTGGTCGCGATGTCACAACCATCTCAACCCCCTTTTCAAGGCTCTTGGTGATGTATGAATCGCCTTTAACGATCTTGCAGGCACAGATATCATCACCCAGTACTTCCAAAATACGGAGCTCAGCCTTATATTTGCCTTTCTCGGTGACATATAGCATCATCTCAGGCATCACGCCGTGCAATGATCCAAGGTCAACGTAGCACTGCTTCTCCTTGACCTTGCCGTTGGCCTGCTCCACACCTTTCTCAAGGATATGGCCCGTCACTGGCAAGGCTTCGAAGATAAAGAACTGCATGAAATGTGCAAAGCTCAAAGCTGCACGAGTCTTCATCGTAGGGGTATTCTCCCACTGGAGGTAATAAGAAGACGATCCTTGAACGACCTTCGTGCCTACCTCCTTGCCAGTCTTGTTATCGATAATCGAAGCGCGTGCTCTCACCACAACAGACTCCGGATCGCCGCCCGTCATGACCTCCAGCTGAGTAAAATGTCCTTTCAGAGTATAGTCGGGTTCCCCATCCACGGCTTTGTCAATCCATGGGATGCTCAAAGCACCCGATGCTACTGCCTCATTCATCTGAGGAGCCATCGACTTGTCAGGAATCATGACACCCTTAGAATCAGAGACTACCGACATGATAGACATCGCCAAACCTCCCGTACTGGGCTTGAAGGGAAACTCCTCAATATTGAGCGTGATATGTTTAGGAGCTGTCTGCGCCATAACGGTTATACCCGACATGGCAGCAATAAGCAAGCTGAAAATTAACTTTTTCATTTTTTAATTTAGATATAAGTGATTATTATTATTATTAAATGGAAAACACGCTGCAAATATACGCGATTTTTCCTCATCTACCAAATATTTCTCACTTTTTTGTACAGAAAGCGACGATTTAGAAGATAAAACGTCAAAATAGAGTTAAACGCAATCACGGCGTCCAATCCTGTAAGAAAGATCAGACGCCGTGATTACGAGTATGCGTATTCTGTATGCAGAATCAGACACCGTGATTTCGTGTATGCGGATCCTTTTTGCAAGATCAGACGCCATGATTGCGTGTGTGCGAATCCTATAAGCAGGATTAGTCATCACGATTATAGTGATGCGTATTTTTTACATGCGCTCCGGTACCTCAATGCCGAGGAGCTTCATCGCAGTCTTGATGACACGTGCTACGCAAGCAGAGAGGACGAGACGGAACTGACGCTTGTCGGTGTTCTCCTCCTTGAGAATAGAGGTGTCGTGATAGAACTGGTTGTACTCCTTGGCGAGATCGTAGGTATAGTTGGCGATCTGTGCAGGAGAGTACTCCTTACCAGCGCGGAGGACAACACTCTCGAAGTCGACGAGCTTCTGGATCAAGGTCTGCTCCTTCTCGCTGATCTCAACGCTGGTGTCAGTAATCTGTAATTCGTCATTCGTAATCTGCTGAGCCTTGCGAAGCAGCGACTTGATACGAGCGTGGGTGTACTGGATGAATGGACCTGTATTGCCATTGAAGTCGATCGACTCGGCTGGGTTGAACACCATGTTGTTGATTGGGTTCACCTTGAGGAGGAAATACTTCAGTGCGCCGAGACCGATGATGCGATAGACGTTCTCCTTCTCGTCCTCAGCCATGTCAGCGAGGCGCTCAGAAGAAGCGGTACGAGCGTCATCGATCATACCTGCCATGAGATCATCAGCATCGACTACAGTACCCTCACGGCTCTTCATACGGCCGTTAGGAAGCTCTACCATGCCGTATGAGAAGTGTACGAGATCCTTGCCCCACTTGAAGCCGATGCGGTCGAGGAGGAGCGAGAGGACCTGGAAGTGGTAGTTCTGCTCGTTGCCAACGACATAGATCATCTTGTCGATAGGGTAGTCCTGATAGCGGAGCTTGGCGGTACCGATGTCCTGGGTCATGTATACCGAGGTGCCGTCCTTGCGGAGGAGGAGCTTCTGGTCGAGGCCCTGCTCGGTGAAGTCAGCCCATACAGAGCCATCCTCCTTGCGGAAGAACTTGCCCTGCTCAAGGCCTTCGAGCACGAGGTCCTTACCTTCGAGGTAGGTATTTGATTCGTAGTAGATCTTGTCGAAGCCGACACCCATCTGAGCGTAGGTCTCATCGAAGCCGGCATAAACCCAGGCGTTCATCTTGGCCCAGAGAGCGCGAACCTCAGGATCGGCAGCCTCCCACTTGCGGAGCATGGCACGAGCCTCCTGCATAAGTGGAGACTTAGCCTCGGCAGCAGCCTTCTGTGCATCGGCAGTCTTCTCTGCATCGACCTCACCGGCCTCGTTCTTCACGACGATAGCCTTGACTTCTTCGTCGGAAGCAAGGATCTCCTTGACCTCGGCCTTGAAGTGTTTGTCGAAAGCTACGTAGCAGTCGCCGATGAGGTGATCGCCCTTCTTGCCAGCCGACTCAGGGGTTGCGCCATCGAACCACTTCTGCCAAGCAAGCATCGATTTACAGATGTGGATGCCACGGTCGTTGACGATGTTGGTCTTGACTACCTTGTTGCCACAAGCCTCAAGAATCTGGCTTAATGACCAGCCGAGAAGGATGTTACGGAGGTGACCGAGGTGGAGTGGCTTGTTGGTGTTAGGCGATGAGTATTCGATCATGACGAGAGGTGACTGATCGGTTACTGGCTGAAGGCCATAGCTCTCGTTGCTATAGATACCCTGGAGTTTCTCGACCCACGAACCTGCGTTGATCAAGATATTGAGGAAGCCCTTGACGACATTGAACTTGGCAACTGTCGACTCGTTGGCAACGAGCCACTCGCCGATGGTCTGTCCGAGCTGCTCAGGGTTCTTAACGGGGGTCTGCTTCATGAATGGGAAGACCATCAGGGTGAGATGGCCCTCGAACTCCTTGCGGGTAGGAGAGAGCTGTACCTGCTTATCGGACAACTCAAGGTCGTAAAGTGACTTTACGGCAGCCTTGATAGCGGCTGACAACTGCTGTTCAATTTCCATTATAGGGATTTTTATTGATTATTCTGTGTTTTTTCGCCTTTATTTTTGCACAAAAGCGCGGCAAATATAGTGAAATTTTCTGACACATTATAAATATATAGTTAAAATCGTTGATAAAAAGAAATATTTTGATTATCTTTGCGCCCAAATTATAAATGGATATGACAGAAAACGAAATTTTAGAGATACAGAAACAGGTGGTAGATGTGTGCAAACTCGTCTATGACCCTGAGATTCCAGTGAATATCTATGACCTCGGCCTGATCTACGACATCGAGGTGCAGGAGGGCGGCCACGTGCATATCAAGATGACGCTAACTGCGCCTTCCTGTCCGGAGGGTGACTTCCTGATGGAGGATCTGCGCATGAAGGTAGAAGGCCTTCGCGAGGTGTCGTCGTGCGAAGTGGAACTCACCTTCGAGCCTGAGTGGAATCAGGATATGATGACGGAGGAGGCTAAGCTGGAGTTGGGATTCCTGTAATAAGAAAAAGGGAAAGGGAAAAATTAAAAATCCGCAAGTTGTGGGAAAAGTTTATTTCATCTCTGACTGCCACCTCGGTGCCGGCACGCTCGAGAATCCATTGGATTACGAGCGCCGTGTGGTGCGCTTCCTTGAATCGATCGAGGATGACTGCGAGGAGCTCTATCTTGTAGGCGATATTATTGACTACTGGTTTGAGTTCAAGCATGTCGTACCAAAGGGATTTACCAGATTCTTAGGTCAACTTGGAAGAATGAGCGACAAGGGGATTAAGATCCACTGGTTTACGGGCAATCATGACATCTGGATCTTCGACTACATACCGCAGGAGGTAGGATGCGAGCTACATACCGAAGCTGCGGAGATCGAACTGCGCGGCAAGAAGCTCTACATTGCACATGGCGATGGATTAGGAGAGGACTCAAAGATGCTGAAGTTCATGACGGGATTCTTCCATAATAAGTTTTGTCAGTGGGCATTCAAGCTGATTCATCCGGACTTGACGACACAGTTTGCACACTGGTGGAGCAAGAAGAGCCGACTGTCGGGCGATGACTTCCCTGAGTTCCTTGGTGAGGACAAGGAGCACCTCGTGCAGTTTGCCAAGCAGAAGATGAAGAACGAAGAGCCTCAGGGCAAGCACACGGATTACTTTATCTTCGGACATCGTCATATCGAACTCGACCTGATGCTCTCGCGTAACACACGACTCTTTATCCTGGGTGACTGGATCAAGCACTTCTCATACGCCGTCATGGATGAGAACGGACGGATGTGGATGGATAACTTTGAGATGCCAGAAGGACTGGAAGAGGAGGAAGCTCGCGAAGGAGTAAGTATAGCATTTTAAAATATGAACGCCATGATATTTGCAGCCGGCCTAGGAACCCGACTGCGCCCATTAACCAACGACCGACCTAAAGCCTTGGTAGAGGTAGCAGGAAAGCCTCTTTTACAGCATCAGATTGAGAAACTGAAGGGGGCTGGATTTGACCATATCGTCGTCAATGTGCATCATTTTGGTGAGCAGATCATCGATTTCCTGGCTGCACATGATTACTTCGGAATAGACATCAAGATCAGCGATGAGCGTAAGCAATTACTCGATACCGGAGGTGGCATCAAGGCTGCAATGAAGATCTTTGATAACGATGATCCTGTACTGATACATAACGTGGACATCATTTCAGACATTGACTTAGGAGCCTTGTATCAGAAGCATCTCGACGCACAGACAGGTAGTGATGACGATGCCATCGCCAGTCTGGCTATCAATCAGCGTAAGACTTCGAGATACCTTCTCTTTAATGACCAGTTGCGCATGTGTGGCTGGACGAATGTTACTACAGGAGAAGTAAAACCTACGACTCTGTGCAGTGATCCTCACGCAACATTGGAAGAAATGGGATATCACAAGTATGCTTTTAGTGGCATTCATGTGGTAGATCATCGAATCTTGAGTGATCTTGAAGCAAGAAGTGAAGATATTTTTCCGATAATGGACTTCTACATAGAACTTTGTCAGAAAAAATCAGTACGAGGAGTTGATGTAACCGGCCAAAAATGGGTCGATTGTGGCAAACCAGAACATCTGGATGTCGCAAAACAGATTATTTGCTCTCTACAATAAGCAAAATCAATAGAATTTGTGCATTAAATTTGACATTTATTGGCAAAAATAAGTAGGTTTTGTGTAAACGAATGTTAAATAATGCATATTGCAATAGATTGCACAAATATTTTTGTTTAGAAAAATTTGGTGGGCAAAGAAAAACCCTTTATCTTTGCATCACCTTAAATAACATAACCATAACACGATACCTTAAAATAAACACTATTTTTATTTGACCTTAAAATCTAATACCGGAAAAACTGGATTTGTTCTGGTTTTCCGGTATTAACACAACAACATAATTAGAAATTCAGAAGGGTACAGTCTTTGAGACTCTGCCCTCCTTTTTTTTAATAATAAGGTATAAACAAATGCGTAATATAAACAACTCTATATATTCTTTGCTGCTGATCCTTGTTCTGGCAGTCTTGCCTAGTGCTATGATGGCACAGAACAGCCAGGGGCAGTCAAAGAGTCAGTCAGGTGGCCGAACGGCAACTCGCGTCACCTTTCAGGGACAGATCGTAGATAGTCTCACGAACCTGCCACTGGACTTTGTAAATATTGCCGAAAAAGGAACTACCAACGGTACAATCTCAGATACCGAGGGTAGGTTTTCTATGCTCGTACGTGCAGGTAGTACAATTATGATCAGCAGCTTAGGTTACGAACCTATGCAGATCAACGCAAGCAATCGTAAGCAGAATCTGACTATTAAGCTTGTACCCAGCGACATACAGTTGTCAGAAGTGGTCGTAAAGCCAAAGAAAGAGCGCTATCGTAGGAAGGACAATCCTGCAGTGGCATTGATCCGCAATGTCATTGCACATAAAGATGATCATTCGCCAGAGAAGAAGGATTTCTTCACGCAGAACCGCTACGACAATATCACCTATTCGCTCAATAACTTTGATGAGTTCTATGTGCGTCAGTGGAAGAAGAAGTTCAAGTTCATCGAGGAGTTTGTAGATACCGCTGTCGTGTCAGGTGCACCTGTATTGCCTGTTACGACCGATGAGCGCGTAGAGACACATTATTATAATAAGAACCGTGGCTTGACACGTGTCGTGACCGAAGCAGAGAAGCATGCAGGTCTCGATGACATGATGCCAGAGGAGATGGTAGCCATGCTCAAGAAGGAGGTATTCCCTGAGCTGGACATGAAGGAGGATAACATCTATCTGTATCGCAAGAAATTCGTCTCTCCGACCTCTTCTTTTGGTCCTACCTTCTATAAGTACTATATCCTCGATACCTTACAACTCAGTGACGGCAACAAGTATATCGATCTTGGATTTGCGCCGGCACTCCCTCAGTCGTTCGGATTTGTTGGCCATCTGTATGTAAGTCTGGATAGTACGTACTTTGTAAAGCATGCCGAACTGAATATCCCTCCGGACATTAACCTGAACTTCGTGCGTAACCTTCATGTTGAGATCGAGAATGACCGACTGCCGGACAGCACGCGTGTAGTTTTGCGCAAAAGCTTTGACTCTGAGTTGAATATCACCTCCGGATCGTTGGGTTTCTATGCGCATCGTATCATCCGCTACTCAGACTTCAAGGATGACGAACCTGAACAGTCGAAAGCTATCTTCAGTCGACCTCCGCTCGTGGAGAGTCTGAACCTTGCCAAGAACTCTGCCGATATGCAGTTCTGGAAATACTATCGCAAGACCGATGACTATGATCAGGATAAGTCGGTCGAAGCGATGATGGTTCGCATGCGTCAGGTGCCATTCTATAAGATTACTGAGATGATCTTAGGCTGGCTCTTCAAGGGCTTTGTACCGATAGACGGTAAGCCGGATGATGAGTCGAAATTGCTGATTGGTCCTTGCAATGCACTGGCTTCATGGAACAAACTGGAGCACCTCCGCCTCAGAGTGGGTGGTATTACGACGGCCAATGTCAATCATCACCTCTTCGGAGCTGGCTATGTAGCCTACGGTATTGAGGATCACAAGTGGAAGTATGACGCTTCGCTGGAGTATTCTTTCCGTCGCAAGAAGATGTATGCCAACGAGTTCCCGATCCACTCTCTGAAGCTGGAGACTTCTTATGACAGCCGTGAGCTTGGCTTGAATCTGGCTACCAACCGTGATAACTTCGTGACCTCGTTCCGTCGTACGGCAGATCCTAAGTTTACCTATATCCGTAGCAACTCGCTGCAGTATACGCTTGAGTTCTGGAATCACTTCAGTATCAAGCTGAAGGGAGAACTCATGCGAGAGTATCAGTCACGTCTGGGACGCTTCGTGCAGATCGGCACAGGATTCAATATCCCTCACTATGATTTAGGCCTCGGTACGATCAACCTACGTTGGGCACCGAAGGAATCGTTCATGCAGATGCGTACTACTCGTATCCGTGTGGATGACCGTCATCCGGTCTTTGAGCTGACGCATCAGATTGCCAAGAAGGGTGTCTTCGGTTCGGACTTCGACTATCAGCGCACGGACTTTAAGTTCTCTAAGCGCTTCTGGCTCAATGTGCTCGGCTATGCAGATCTCGACGTTGAGGCAGGTAAGGTATGGACACAGGCACCTTATACACTGCTCTCTATGCCGAATGCTAATACGGGATATACAGTGCAGAAGGGAGCCTTCTCGCAGCTTAACTCGATGGAGTTTGTCTACGATCAGTATGCATCCTGGAACATTGTCTGGAAACTTAACGGATTGCTCTTCAACAGCCTGCCTGGCATCCGTCATCTCAAACTGCGTGAGATCGTGACCTTCAGAGGTGTGTATGGCAGTTTGAGCGAGAAGAATGATCCGGACAAGATGATGTATGATGGTGTCACTCCGATGAATCCGGGCCTGTATAAGTTCCCGACCAACGGAGAAGTCTATCGACTGGGAGATGCTCCTTACATGGAGGCTGCGATCGGTATTGACAATATCTTCAAAATACTTCGTGTAGAGTATATCCGTCGTATCAATTACCTCGATCATAAGAACATCTCAAAGAATGGCATCCAGATTGCCATCGGTATCAATTTCTAAATTAGCAAATGTCTATTGACAGAATGAGCAAGACAGCAGTAATTATACTTAACTGGAATGGTGTCAGCCATGGTCTGATCAGACAGTATCTTCCGTCGGTCGTCAAGTATACTAGAAGTGAGGATACACAGGTGATTGTGGCTGATAACGGTTCGACAGATGCAAGCCTGCAGGTACTGGCCGAGGAGTTCCCTTCGGTCAGAGTGATCGCACTAGATAAGAACTATGGTTTTGCAGAAGGGTATAACCGCGCTATCAAGACGGTATCTGAGGAGGAGGAGACTCCGGATTATGTAGTATTGCTCAATGATGACGTACGAGTGACTCCTAACTGGCTCGAACCATTGACTGCCTATATGGATAGTCATCATCACTGTGCAGGCCTACAGCCGAAGCTGTTGAAGGACTTCTCCGGATTGGCAGGGATGACTGCTCCTGATCAGGATTATTTCGAGTATGCAGGTGCATGTGGAGGTTATCTCGACAATCTGTGCTATCCTTATTGTCGCGGACGAATCTTCGACCAGGTAGAAGAGGATCACGGGCAATATGACTTGCCGGCAGGGGAGGCTTGGCCAGTCATGTGGGCCACGGGAGCCTGTCTGATGGTCAGGACGCAGGCTTATCTGCAAGCAGGAGGTCTCGATCATCGGTTCTTTGCTCACATGGAGGAGATCGATCTCTGCTGGAGACTACGTCGCATGGGATATGAACTGGTATGTGTTCCTCAGTCGAAGGTCTATCATAAGGGTGGAGCCAGCTTGCCACAAGGTAATCCAAAAAAGACGAAGCTGAACTTCCGCAACTGCCTGGTTATGATGTGGAAGAATCTGCCAGCAGAGCACTGCAATCGTACGATCCTGAAGCGCAAACTGCTTGATGGTGTAGCTGCGCTTAATTTCCTTGTGCATGGAGAGTTTAAGCAGGTATGGGCCATCTACCAGGCGCATCGTGAGGCTTCGAAGATGATACGTACACAATATACGGCATCAGAGCTTGTAGGATTCGGCAAAGCGCCTGTATTTAAGCAGGAGAAAATCAGTATATTATTCCAATTTTATCTTCGCAATAAGAAACGGTACTCAGAGATCTTCTGAATACCGTTATTTTATAATAAATCTTTATATAAGAATTATCTCCTTAAGATCTCACTCAAACAGATCGCTGTGGCAATACTGACGTTGAGCGACTCCACATGCTCCTCAGCAAAAGCAGGGATAAGAATCTTTTCATTGACTCTCTGAGCGACATCTTCAGAGATTCCTCGGCCTTCATTACCCATGATGAGAAGGCCTTTGGCCACCAGCTTTTTCTGATAAATATTCTCACCTTCTAAAAACGTGCCGTAGAGAGGCATAGGGTCGTTGATGTCAAGCCATTGAAGGTAATTGTCACGCGACTTGAAATAATGCATCCTGACGCGTCCTAATGCGCTCATTGTAGCTTGTACGACTTTAGGACTGAAACAGTCAGCTGTACCAGGAGCACAGTAAATATCGCGGATTCCGAACCAGTCGGCAGTACGGATGATGGTACCAACATTACCAGGGTCTTGTACTTCATCGAGAAGGATAGAAAGACGAGAGGCATCGGCTTTAGGACATGAATCATCGGGCCAAGGCAAAGAGAATACTCCCAGTACGTCCTGAGGAGCATGCAGGAGCGAGACACGATCCATCTCCTGACGAGATACCTCATAACACTCTTTGGCCAATGATTTCAGAGCGTTGTTTTCCTGCCACCATTCCTGAGTAGCAATGAGCTTCAGGCAATGGAAAGGAAGGTCGGTGGTATGGAGCAGATCACCTACCATCTTGTTACCTTCTGCCAGCCAGGCACCTTGCTCAAGACGCGACTTACGTTGCTCCAGGCTTCGTATTTCCTTGATGATATTTTTAGTAAGAACCAGCATAAATTATCTACGATAAAAGACGCTAAACTGAAAGTCAGATAAGCTTTACAAATAGCGCACATTGATAAATTAACGACGCAAAAATAGCATTTTTTATCTTCTTGGGCAAATTATTATGGGTTTTCGTTGAATTTTTAGGACAAAAGAGCGTATTTTTGAGGAAAAATCATTATATTTGCACCAATATAAATTAAATAGACGACCGTAAAATGATAATTGGTATAGCAGGAGGCACAGGTTCGGGCAAAACGACCGTGGTGCGTAAGATTATTGAGAGTCTTCCTCGTAACAGCGTCGCAGTTATTTCTCAGGATAATTATTACAAAGACAGCAGCCACCTTCCGTGGGAGGAGCGACGTGCACAGAACTTCGATGAGCCACAAGCATTCGACTGGGAACTGCTTCTGAAACATCTCATCCTTCTTCGTGACGGCAAGGCCATCGATGAACCTGTCTATGAATATGCCACTTGCTCGCGTCTCAAGGACAAGTTCACTCATATTGAACCAAGGCAGGTAATAATTCTGGAGGGTATTATGACATTGGTAGATCCTTCGATCCGAGCCATACTCGATATGAAGATCTTTGTCGATGCTGACAGCGATGAGCGACTCTTGCGTGTTCTTAACCGTGATGTCCTGGAGCGTGGACGTACGCTTGAAGATCTGGCGAACCGATATCGCAACATCATTAAGCCGATGCATAACCTGCACATCGAACCAACCAAGGCATACGCCGACATTATCATTCCATCGGGAGGTGACAATAGTGTTGCTATCAATGTGATGAAGCAGTTCATTCATAGCATGCTCTCAAATACAAACCCTCACGAATAAGTTTTCTGATTCGCATCATTCATGAGTAAAAAGATTTTTGATTAATCACTAACAATGGCATTATTCAGCAATATACGGAATCTCTTTCAGCGCAGGTATTATATGCCCGCTATAAGCGTCGTGTTTGCAGCGCTGATGATCTATGCCTTTGTGGAGTATATCAGAAACTTTGAACCCATGGATCTGCCTCAGAATCGCAAATGGAGCCAGATCGAAGAATCAGATACGCTGCGTGTCATTTCTATCCGCTCGAGCTATTCGGTATTCGAATATCGAAACAAATGGTATGGATATGAGTATGAACTGGCTCAACGAATTGCCGACTCATTAGGACTGGAACTTGAGATGATCGAAGCCAAGAGTGAGCATGAGATCATCGACAGTCTCTTCACCGGTGCTGCAGATGTCTCTATATGGCCGATGAGTCAGAGCGTGGCTAAGGAATACTGGTACTTGCGTCCTACAGGTCCACGCTGGGAAGATGACCAGGTGGTAGCAACCATGCGTATTCTGAAACCCGTGGCACCAGAGGATACATTGACACATTATCGTATCTCGTTGGTCGATGGTTCGCGTCAGTGGCAGGTCTTTCATGACGACTCAGTTCGCACACATTATGACTTTACACATTTCGTCATCGATACGATTCCTCATGACAGTCTCACGATGGAGGAACTGATTGACGAGATGATTCATAGTAAGGCAGAAGCAGTCATGATTCGTAGCAACGTAGCGCGACTGATGAAGAGCTATTATCCGACATTGAAGGTCAGCAAGCCTTTGCCAAACAGCTCGGATGCATTCAGCTGGTTTGCGATCACAGGAGCTGATACACTCCGTACCAAGATCGACTCAGTGATGCAGCTGATTGATTCTACTCAGACGGCGCCATTCTATTCTGTCACACATAAGCGATATTTTCAGAAGAACAAAGGCCGTCATTCGCATCGATACAATTTTAAGCTGACAGATGGTATGCTGTCACCGTACGATACAATCTTCCAGCGTTGTGCACAAGTCATTGACTGGGACTGGCGACTGCTGGCTGCTATCGGATATATCGAGACTAAATTTGATCACACACAGATCTCCTCGAGAGGTCCTATAGGTTTGATGCAGCTCATGCCAGCTACTGTCAGAGGCTTTGGCTATTCGGAAGACGAGGTCATCGATCCTTCGATCAATGTTACTCTAGCCGTGGAACTTCTGAGTAATATCCAGAGGAGCCTGAGGCGTAAGCTCCCGAATGTATCGGAACAGGATTTGACCTACTTTACCATCGCAAGCTACAACATTGGTCCTGGTCATATTATTGATGCGATTAATCTGGCCGAAGAGCTCGGATATAACAGTTCTATCTGGTATGACAATGTAGAGCAATGTCTGCGACTGAAGTCTGATCCGAAGTATTACGGCATGCCAGTCGTGAAACTCGGTCCTTGTAATGGCAACTTTACGATCAACTACTTGCATGAAGTGCTCGATACCTATCAAGGTTTCTGCAATGCTAAGTCAAAAGAAGAGTAGTTGTGTTAATATTAAGTTTGAAAATGCAAAAAAAGATACAGAAACTCATCAAGTTCCTACTGCCACTTGCTTTTGGCATCGGCATTGTGGTATTCTTCCTGCAGAAGGTCGATATGGACCTGCTGATGAATACCGTGCGCAAAGGTATTTCGTGGTGGTGGGTCATAATCTCGTGGATGTTTGCCTTGCTGGCCAATGTCGTACGAGGCATCCGCTGGCGTCAGCAGTTACGTACGGTCGGTGTCAATCCTTCACTCCATGAGATGAGTGTTTCATTCTTTGGCAACTACGGAATGAATCTCGTTTTCCCTCGTCTTGGTGAGTTCTGGAGATGCAACTATATTGCACATACCAACGGCAAAGCTTTCTCAACAGTTGGAGGAACGATACTTTCCGAGCGACTTTGTGACATCCTTTTCAGTTGTCTTTTCGTTGTAATCACGCTCTGTATCGAAGCGAAAGTATTGCTGAAGTTCTTCTTGGGCAATGGCAAGGAAGAAGCGATTGCTGCAGCAGGAGGGGAGATCCGTCCTGAGTCGGATGCACTGATTCCTGCCTGGGGATGGCTGCTGATTATCCTCGCTGTACTCGGCGTTATCTGGTATTTCCTTTATCCACGACTGAAGGACTGGGGACCTTATAAATCAGCTCTCGAAGTCTGCAAGAACCTCTGGAATGGCTTCTGCAGCCTCAAGGATCTCCCGAATATCTGGAGCTATCTCGGTTGGTCGGCCGTCATCTGGATTCTGTATTTCATCAATACACTGACACAGTTCTATTTCTTCGACTTTACTTCTCATCTCGGCATACTGGCTTGTCTTTCCGTCTTTGTGATGGGTACCATTGCACAGATTCTTCCTATCCAGGGTGGTCTGGGAGCATGGCAGGCGATGGTGATCTTTGCCTTGATGCAATACAACATTGATAAAGAACATGCCATTATCTTCTCTATCGTAGCTTGGACCCTTGAGCAGATGTTCGTCCTCGCCTTAGGACTCTATGCACTTGCGTATGTAGCCATCCAGAAAAAGAAGATCAAGGAACAGAAAGAAGTAAGCAACCCCTCTTAACCATACTAACATGATTCGACAGATTACCGAACTCGAACCTAAACGACTTTGGCATCAGTTTAATGCCATCTCTCAGATTCCTCATCCTAGTGGCAATCTGAATGCACTTCGCGAATATATCATGAACTTTGCTCAGGAATGTGGATACCTGCCAGAAGAAGACGCTGCTGGCAATATTCTTGTCCGCCTTCCTATACTCGATACAGGAGAGACTCCGTTGATCCTTCAGTCGCACATTGATATGGTGCCACAGGTAGCAGAAGGTACTAATTTTGATTTCTCTCAGGATCCATTGAAGCTTGTCTGCAAAGACGGGCAAGTCATGGCCGAAGGTACCAGCCTCGGTGCAGACAATGGCATCGGTGTAGCAGCAATGCTGGGGATTATGGCTGCGATGTCTGCTGGAGAGATTGAACAGCGCTCACTCGAACTTCTCTTCACCGTCGACGAGGAGACAGGTATGACCGGCGCTCGTCAGCTTCGTGAAGACTGGCTTCGTGGCAATAAACTCATCAACCTCGATACAGAAGAAGAAGGAGTCCTGATGACAGGCTGTGCAGGTGCAGTCAACCTCAAAGCTGTCATGAAGTACCGTCTGGACAAGAACCTTCCTGATGGCGACGAGGCCGTCAAACTTACGCTCTCTGGCCTCCGTGGTGGTCACAGTGGCATGGATATCCACTTAGGGCTTGGCAACGCCTGCAAGCTCATGAATCGTTTCCTGAAGCATGCTGTTGTCAACTTTGAGGCTCGTCTGGCAAGCGTCAATGGAGGAACCTTGCGCAATGCCATTCCACGTTACGCAACCGCCATCATTACCGTTCCAAGCGAAGTCGTCGACTCAATCATCGAGGAGGCTCGCTACTATCAGATGGTCTATCGTGATGAGTTCAATGGCCTTGAACCAAACCTTACCTTCTATGCTGAGCGTACAGACCTTCCATCGGCCTTGCTGCCAGTAGAGGTGCAGGATGACCTGATCAATTCGGTCGAAGCCGCCTTTGATGGCGTATGGCGTTGGGCTCACATCAAGGTCGATGGCAAGCCAACCAACAGCCATGTAGACACCAGCAGTAACATGGCCAGCGTGAAGACGCTTCCTGATGGCACTGCACAGGTGCTCATGCTGATCCGCAGTATGGACGAGGAGCGTAAGCGCGCCTTGGCTTCAAGCATCCAGAGTGCATTCATCCTGGCAGGAGCTCGCGTTGACTTCAGTTCGGCATACGATTCGTGGAGCATCCCTGTCGATGCTCCACTCGTCAAGCAGGCGCTCAAGGCAGATGAGACGATGAAAGTCTCGCAGGTTCACTGTGGCCTCGAATGTGGTGTCATCAGTGACAAGTATCCCGAGCTTCAGATCATCAGTATCGGCCCGAACATCCATCATCCACACTCTCCGCTGGAATCCGTTGAGATCGATAGCGTAGAGCGTTTCTGGAAACTTTTACTAAAGATTATTTATGGCAAAAAAGAATAAGTTGGCCAAGTTTGCCGACATGGCAGAATATCCCAACGTATATCAATATACCTTTGAGCAATTAGAGGAGACCGGTTTCCCGCTTCAGGGCCGATGGCACGAGGAATACTTCCACAATGATAACCCTATCGTCATCGAACTCGGTTGCGGTCGTGGAGAATATACCGTAGGCCTCGCTGAGCGCTATCCTGACAAGAACTTCATCGGCTTCGACATCAAGGGAGCGCGTATGTGGACAGGTGCTACCGATGCCATCGAGCGTGGCATGACCAACGTGGCTTTTGTCCGCACTCACATCGAACTTATCGAGCGTTTCTTCGCACCAGGAGAGGTAGCAGAGATCTGGATCACCTTCGCTGATCCTCAGATGAAGAAGGTCAACAAGCGCCTTACCTGCACGATGTTCCAACGTCGCTACCTCAACATCCTCAGGCCTGGTGGCCTCGTGCATCTCAAGTCAGACAGCAACTTCCTCTTCACCTACACAGAGGAGATGGCCAAGGCTAATAACCTCCCGATCCTTGCCTCTACGCGCAATCTCTACGCTGACGAGGATTTCGCCTCTCCAGAGACCATCGAAGCGCTCCGTGGCATCCGTACCTACTACGAAGCTCAATGGATCGCCCGAGGCCTCGACATCAAGTATCTCTGCATCGAGCCACAGCCACGAGAGCAATGGGTGGAGCCAGAGGTAGAGATTGAGCTCGACTCGTATCGCTCGTTCGGACGTGACAAGAGAAGCGCGCTGAATTTGCACGTTTAATATTAATGTATAATTTTAGATATGGCATTATACCCCAACCTCATCACCACCGCCCTCACACAAGTGATTTATCCAGGCACTAAGAAGAACCTGGTAGAGAGCGGCATGGTAGAAGATGATATTCGCATAGAAGGCTCCAAAGTGACCTTCAGCCTCATATTTGATAAGGAGACCGATCCATTCATGAAATCGGTCCTCAAGGCTGCAGAAGCCAACCTCATCCATTACTGTCAGCAGATGGGAGAAGAGGTGCAGCCAGAGATCAAGGTCAAGCTCCGTCAGGCTCCACGTCCTGAGCCAGACAAGCTACTTCCTAAAGTCAAGAACATCATCGCCATCGCCTCTGGCAAAGGTGGCGTAGGCAAGAGCACCGTCTCTGCCAACCTCGCTTGTGGCTTGGCTATGCTTGGCTACAAGGTAGGTTTGCTCGATGCAGACGTCTTCGGTCCTTCTATGCCAAAGATGTTTGGTTTGGAGGACTTCCAAGCCTACGCTCAGCATATCGATGGCCGTGACCTCCTGATTCCTGCAGAGAAGTATGGCGTCAAGATGCTCTCTGTCGGTTTCTTCGTCGATCCAAACTCTGCTACCGTATGGCGTGGCTCTATGGCTGGCAGCGCGCTCAAGCAGCTCATCGGTGACGCTGATTGGGGAGAGCTGGATTATTTCCTCATCGATCTCCCTCCAGGAACCTCAGACATCCACCTCACCATCGTGCAGACACTAGCTCTGACTGGAGCCGTCGTAGTTAGCACCCCTCAGGAGGTAGCTCTTGCCGACTGCCGTAAGGGTATCGACATGTTCCAGAACGAGAAGATCAATGTCCCTGTCCTCGGTCTTGTCGAGAATATGGCATGGTTCACTCCAGCAGAATTGCCAAACAACAAGTACTACATCTTTGGCAAGGAAGGTGTCAAGCGTATGTCCGATGAGACAGGTATCCCTCTCCTGGCTCAGATCCCTGTCGTACAGGGTATCTGCGAAAAGGGAGACAATGGCCAGCCGATCGTCCTCGATCTCAATTCTATGGTCGGTCAGTCGTTCCTCAGCCTTGCACAGAGTGTAGTCACACAGACCAATCGACGCAACGCTGAAATGCCAAAGACTCAGCGTGTAGAGGTCTCTAAGTAATAACTGTTAATTGTTAACTGTTAACTCTTTATTATTGTGCCAAACGTCCTTCTGATCTACACCGGTGGTACCATCGGTATGGTAAAGAACCGCACCACAGGAGCTCACGAGCCGCTTGACTTCAAACACTTGGTCAGCCACGTCCCTGAGCTCTCACAGCTGCAGGTCAACATCAATACCCTGCAGATCGAACCGCCTATAGATTCGAGCAATATGAACCCGGATCTGTGGGCAAAGCTTGTGCACATCATTGTCGACCACTACGATTCCTACGACGGCTTCGTGATCCTGCATGGCACAGATACGATGGCTTATACTGCATCTGCACTCAGCTACATGCTCCAGAACCTCGGCAAGCCAGTCGTACTCACCGGTTCGCAGTTGCCTATTGGTGTCTTGCGTACCGATGGCAAGGAAAACCTGATTACCTCAATTGAGATTGCAGCTTCACGCGACAAGATCGGCCTGCCATACGTCCCTGAGGTCTGCATATACTTCCAGGGTACATTGATCCGCGGTAATCGTAGCAAGAAGCAGTCGAGCGAAGAGTTCAACGCCTTCACATCGCCAAACTATACACCATTGGCACGAGTAGGTGTGCATATCTCATGGGCACATCATCATATTCTCTTCCCTAAGCGACAGAATGACCTCCATCCATATTACACCATGTGTACGGATGTCGTAGTCCTTAAGCTGTTCCCTGGCATCAACCAGAATACGGTTCACAGCATCCTGACCATCCCTGGCCTCCGTGGCGTAGTACTCGAGACCTACGGTGCAGGCAATGCCATGACCAGTGATTGGTTCATTCAGGAACTGAGCGATGCCATTAAGCGTGGCGTAGTGATTGTTAATGTCACACAATGTCTGGCAGGTGCTGTAGAGATGAATATCTACGAGACAGGCAATCGTCTGATTCAGGCAGGTGTCATCAGTGGAGGAGATATGACGTTAGAAGCAACATTGGTCAAACTGATGTTCCTGCTCGGTCAAGGCTATTCGCAGCAGGATGTCTGTCAACTTATTCCTAAAAGTATTGCTGGAGAGATTTCATGAAGCTGATCCGACACTACATATTCCTCGCACTCAGTTGGGCAGAACAACGCTATTGGTCACTGAGTTACTGGCCTCGCCATATCACGGGCTTGTGCATTGTAATCTTTGTACTCATAGGCTTCGGCTATTTCTGCTACGGCACTTATCGAGGTGCGTCCTATGTCGTCGGCATGGCGTCAGAATATATCAGTGAGCTATTCATTGGCAATCATGCCGGAGAGGAGGACGATGCATTTGCTTCAGCAGACGAATACAGCCGACCTGGCAGAAATCACTTTAAGTTCCCGGTTCCAGCAGAGAAGCAGCATCCGAAGCGTCGTCCTAACTTTCACAAGGACTTTGCGCATATCAACGATGTCCATCTGTCTGCAGCACGTCGTCTGGGAATCCATCCGCTCAATTCGCGTGATGACCTTCCGAAGTACAAGAATAAACTCGTCGAACTCCATGATACCAAGTATTATAAGGTCGACAAGCTGACGCAATCCGTCCCGTATCTTGTACCTAAGGCCGCCGACTTCCTTACCGATCTTGGTCGTCTGATGCAGCAATATAATGGCACTCATAGCCGTTTCATCGTCTCAAGCGTGATGCGCACTCAAGCGGATGTCAAGCGCCTTCGTCGAGGCAATGTCAACGCTTCAGAAAACTCTACACACTGCTATGCCACCACGGTCGATATCACGTATACGCGTTTCGATATACGAGGCAAGACCTACGAAGGCAAGCTGAAGGAAGACCTGGCACGCGCTCTCTACGACCTGCAGGAGCAAGGTTACTGCTACGTCAAGTATGAGGTCAAGCAGCCTTGTTTCCACATCACTGTACGCCCCTAATTATTTATTTCAATGAAACTATATCGCGTTACTATACTATTTATACTTGTTATATTATTCTTTCCTTCAAAAGGAGAGGAGCTCAACAAGGCTTTCAAGGATAGTCTTGTGTTTCATACCAAACTGACTAATCGTGCCATTGGCAATGCACGTACCCTCAATATTGCAGATGGCAGAAAGCACGTCAACCGTCTGATAGCTCTGGCAGATTCTCTGCAACAACCTATGGCCGAATACTATGCACTGGCAGGACAGGTAGAAGACATGTCATTCAATTACGAGCGCAATAAGCCAGCTTCTGGTGGAAAGACCAACGAGAAGGAGTGTCTGGCCGCTGCCAAGAAGTGCTATCTGTATTACCAGAAAGCCTATAACGAGATACAGTCGAATCCAGATGCATATAATAAGAAGGCTCTCAAAAATGTCTCTGCTTTACAGCAGAAGGCTCTCAGCTATTACCTGATTACGAAAGGATTCCAGGTCAATGCAGGTCAGAGCTTTAAGGACAAGAAACTTGAACAGTCACTCGAAGAGTTCAAGATGTCATACAATGGTTCTCAGTCACCATTCCTGCTAGATATCTATAAGAACGACTCGATCACCTATAAAGGATTTGCGACCTATCTGGCCGACTCTACCCAGTGTCGCACACTTTCCAATTGTGCCAGCATCACCACGGCCTTAGGACGTTATGACGAGTCTCTGGCCTATTATGACAGCTTGAAGCTTCGTCAGTACCAGCCAGACAAGGTCTATCGCAGCACCATCAGTATCTACGCTACATTGGCCGACACACTGGCCATGAAGAATGAGTTGCGTCGTGCCATCGAGGTCATGCCAGAAGATTCATGGTTCCAGAAGAACCTCCTGCAGCTTCACATCGACAAGCACGAATGGGATACTGCCAAGGTAGTAGCTGACCGCATCATCGAACTCGATTCTACCGATGTCCTTGTCTTGAATATTCTTGGCCAACTCCATGAGATTGAGGATCATCCAGTAGAAGCTCTTCAGATCTATCTCAAGTCATACGCGCTTGATTCCTTGCAGATGGATGTCTGCTCTCATATCGGTCGTATCTATTACAATCGGGTGGTGAAGACCAAGGAGTCACTCTACAATCAGCGCAAGACAGGACAGTATTTCAGTACTTTAGCTCCACTCTATCTGCAGTCATCGGAGTGGTATGATCGCGCATACGAACTTGATACAGAGCGCAAGGATCCTACCATCGCACAGGCTCTTCGTGAGATTCTCTATTTCCATTTCACGCAGACACGCTGTCCGAACAGAGCTGAGTTGATTGCTCGATATAACGAGATCAGTCGCAACTATGGATTGAATGAGTTCGGCAGTTAATCAATCCTCATAAATGATTTATAATTCCTTCAGAATAATGAATAAGTCTCTAGCACTTCTCACACTTGCATTCTCCCTTTTGCTGGCCTCATGCAGTTCGTCTTCTAACGAGAACAGCGCACAGGCCACATCAGAAGGAGAGAGCATCGTACAAGTCGCCTCCATGCAGCAGGCAAAAGAACCTAACGCGCGTCCATTCTACGGCGTCAGCTTCATCGATAAAGGCAACGACTATACAGACAGCTACATGCCTGACGCCTATTATTTCCTCCCAGGGCCACCGGCTCCTGGCGATCCGCTCTTTATCAATGATAGTATTCAGTATTTCCTTAATAAAGAGATACGTAGCACGCAACGAGGCGATACTGCAGTGTGGGATGCAGAGACAAGCATCGAGTACTTCATGCTTCGCTTCTCCGGAGCGATAGGCAAGGAGCTGACTCCTGAGAAGTATCCAATCCTTGCCAACACCATCATGGGAGTGATGCAGGACGTACGCTCATCCATCCAGAAGGCCAAGAACCGTTACGCGCGTCATCGTCCTTACCAGCACTTCCAGGAGCATACACCTGTACCAGAGGACGAGTCCCCAACTGACTTCACCTCTTATCCATCCGGACACACCGTCCGTGGTTGGGCAGCAGCCATGCTCCTCGTAGCCGTCTTCCCAGAGCATGCCAACGCAATCCTCAACGTCGGCTATCAGATCGGCCAGAGCCGCGTCATCCTCGGCTACCATTACCAGAGTGATGTCGAAGCCGCTCGCCTCGCCGCCTCCGCCGGTTTCGCTCGTCTCTGTGCAGAACAGAAGTTCCGCGATGCTATTGTGGAGTGCCAAAAAGAAGTAAACTGCAAATAAGAATAAAGAATGGACGTCCTGCTTGCAAGGCGTCCATTCTTACTTCAATTAAGGGATGTCTTGCTTGCAGGACGTCCGATTTTTGTTGTAAGATCAGACGTCACGATTTCAAGTGAACGTATTTTACTTGTAGGATCGGACGTCATGATGTCGTTTGTACCTATTTTAGATGCAGGAAGTGCTCACAATGATTCCGGCGATCCCTTCCTGCAAACGAGAAGGGATCGCCGGAATTCGTGCGAACACTTATTTCTTCTTTTTCTTCTTCTTTTTCTTGCCGACAGCCTCTAATGCTGCTGGATCATACTGATTATTGACCTGAAGCTCCTTGATTGTGTTAAGAGAGATTTGACGGATTTCATCGGCAAACTTGCCATGAGTATATTCTAGCAAGTCGTTGATGATCTTCTCATTGTCCTCATCTGCATTTGGGTAGGTCTTGTGAAAGTGAAGCTTCATGTGGTTGGCACAGAGCTCGAAAAGACGGACGCGCTGCTCAGGATCTTCAATGATACTTGCACGTGCAATCATATCCTCGACTACCTTGCCATACATACGCCAGCGGATAAAATCCTTCTGTGGATTATGAAGGATCTCAGGACGGTCAGAAAGTTTCTCGCGGGGAGTGATAGGACAGGGGTAGTCAACATCGAGCTCATAGTTTGAGATCATCGCCAGCTGATCCCAGAGGATAGGCTTGAGGTCGTCGACACCCTCAGCTTCGCTTTTCAGGTCAGCCATGATGTCAACGATGCCGTAGGCGTAACGGGTACGCTTGGTGCGATCAGGGATGGTCTTGCAGTATTCTACAAGCTGCTGTATGTTACGTCCATACTCGGGGAGAGTGATCTGAGGGAGCTGGGTGTTATAATTGTTCATAGTGAGGAGTGTGGAGTTAGGAGTGAGGAGTAATATCCCTAAACTTTAGTTTTCTAAAAGAGGATTCTTAGCCTTCGTTGCTTGGAACTCCTTGAGGTAGAATGGCACAAAGTAGGCGGTGTCTTCGAAACGACCACGATTGAAAGCCTGAACAGAGAGAGCCATCATGTCACGTGCGAGCACGCGTACATTCTTAAGAATACGTGCATTTGGATGATTGATGACACCCTCACACTTGTCTGCACCATCGCCAAAGAAATAGATGATGTGCTGATCGAGCTGCTCACGGAGGAAGTTCTCATCGACAATCTCAGCTGCCACAGGCTTGACCTCTCCGAGGGCCTGGTCATAGAGAGCGCAATAGACCTCCATGCGACGAGCGTCGATCATAGGGCAATAGAGCGCACCTTCTTCCATCGCTGTCTCAACATCAGGACGGAACATGATCTGACAGCAAAGCGCCTTGAGTGTATTGACACCGATGAGAGGCTTGTTAAGGCCGAAAGCAAGACCCTTGGCTTCGCTGACTCCGATACGGAGGCCAGTGTAGCTGCCAGGGCCTGCAGAGACGGCAATGGCATCGGGCATGATGTCATGCTCACGAGCGTACTGCATAGCCTCTTCGACAAAGGTTCCTAAGGTCACGGCGTGGTTGGGACCTTCGAGCGTCTCCTTATTAAATTCTATATTGAAATCATGACTCAAGGCTACACTGCAGGCCTTGGTCGATGTTTCGATCATTAAAATATTTGCCATTATGCTAATTAATAATGAAAAATTAGGAATGAATAATTAGCGTCGAGGAATCAAGAATCTCTGTTAAGGATTCAAATTCGCTGCAAAAATAATAAAAAAAGTGATGCGATGGTACGAGTAATCGAAAAAATCAGTATATTTGCCACAATTTTCTGTCCGCAGAAACAAAATTCGTAACTCGTAATTTGTAATTTATATAATTATGATCCAGTCAATGACCGGTTTCGGCAAGGCAACGGCCGAGATAGCTCATAAGAAGGTGACGGTGGAGATCAAGTCGCTTAACTCTAAGCAGCTTGATCTGATGTCAAAGGTTTGTCCGCAGTATCGTGAGCGTGAGATGGAGTTCCGTCAGATGATTCAGCGCGAGCTGCAGCGTGGCAAAGTCGATTTGTTGGTCAGCGTAGAACTTCAGGCCAGTGAGCAGACTCCTCGCATCAACACCGAAGTAGTTAAGTCCTATAAGCAGCAGATAGATGGTATTTATAAAGAGCTTAATCTGGCTCAGCCAGGTCTGGCAGGAGATTCGTCTGCTTTGATGCTCCAGCTCTTGCTCCGCATGCCTGATGCAATCAGCGTACAGCAGCCACAAGCCGTAGAGGCAGAGGAGCTGAATGCTGTGGCAGAAGTCGTCAAGCAGGCGTTGGCCAATATCGTTGCTTTCCGCAAGCAGGAAGGCGAGTCTCTCTATCGTGTATTCACTGAGAAAATCGCCAATATCCGTGCATTACTCGCCAGCGTAGAGCCATACGAGAAGGACCGTACGGAGAAGATCCGTCAGAACCTCTTGGATCGTCTGGAGAAACTCCCTGTCGACTATGACAAGAATCGTCTGGAGCAGGAGATGATCTACTACATCGAGAAGCTCGATATCAACGAAGAGAAGCATCGCCTCACCAATCATCTCGATTACTTCCTGGAGACCATGGACAGTGAGATGGATGCTGGTGGCCATGGCAAGAAGCTCGGATTCATCGCTCAGGAGATGGGACGCGAAATCAATACGCTCGGAAGCAAGAGCAACCAGGCTGAGATGCAGCGTATCGTCGTCAAGATGAAGGACGAGCTGGAGCAGATCAAGGAGCAGGTGCTGAATGTGCTTTAAATTTTACATTTTTAATTTTACATTTACTAATGGCAGGTAAACTCATTATATTTTCCGCCCCTTCAGGCAGTGGCAAAAGCACTTTGGTGCAATATCTGATGTCACAGCGTAATGATCTGGCATTCTCTGTGTCTTGTACTTCACGTGCTCCACGAGGACAGGAGGTACACGGCAAGGACTATTATTTCCTGACTCCAGAGGACTTCCGTCAGCGTATTGCTAATGACGAGTTTCTGGAGTATGAGGAGGTGTATACCGATAAGTTCTATGGCACACTCAAGAGCGAAGTAGAGCGCCTCTCAGAGGCTGGCTATACCGTACTCTTTGACGTGGATGTCAAGGGTGGCGTGAACATCAAGAAGTTCTATGGTGACCGTGCCATGAGCCTTTTCATCCAGCCACCTTCGATCGAGGAGCTGAGCCGTCGTTTGCATGGCCGTGGAACAGATGCTGAGGAAGTCATCCAGCAGCGTCTCGACAAAGCTGCATACGAACTGACTTTTGCACCACAGTTCGATAAGGTCATTGTCAATGATGATCTTGAGACAGCTAAGGCTGAGACGCTAAGTGTAGTGAAAGAGTTTATTGAAGGATGAGAATAGGTATCTACAGCGGTAGCTTTAATCCTGTGCATGAAGGTCATATTGCGCTTTGCGACTACCTGGTCAAAGAGGGAGTCGTAGATGAGGTGTGGCTGATACGAAGTCCACTGAATCCTCTGAAAGCTCATTCTGCAGACGCTTTGGCTCCGGATGAGGACAGACAGAAGATGCTTGAACTAGCCATAGCTGGTCATCAGGGATTAAGAGTATGCTGCATTGAAGATACTTTGCCAAGACCTAATTATTCGGTCAATACACTACAGGCCTTGCAGAAGCTATTCCCTGGAGAGGAGTTCTATCTGATCGTAGGAATGGATAACTGGCTGATCTTTGACCGATGGCGTGCTTACGACACAATCCTGAAGGACTTTCACCTGATTGTCTATCCACGTCCTGGGTATAAGCAGGATACGGTGGAGGCTTTGAAGGAACTGACAGCTCACGTACAGTTTGTAGAGGCACCACAATATGATATCAGCAGCACGGAGATCCGTGAAGCTATCGCTCGTAATGAGCAACCTAAGCTGACTGATCCTCAAGTATTAAGTTATATCAAAGAAAAAGCATTGTACACGATATGAATGAGACAAATCCGATGAAGATGCCTGGTGTCATCGATATGGTAACTGTATCGGCTGAATACTGCGTATATCTTGAGAAACTGCGCGAAGCTGGAACGGAGCGCGAAGACTTTCTGAAGAAAATCACGATGGTATTGCCTCTTATCTATGTAAAGGCTTCGCTATTGCCCGACCTTGAGGAAGAGGGAATCGACGAGCTGCAGGAGATTGTGACAGAAGAGGACTATGAGGATGTACGTCAGTCGGTCTGGAATCTGCTTCGTGCTGACGACGAGTACTTGGAGGTGTTTACACCGGATATGCAGTATAGTGAAGGTCCGATGATGGCAACGATCAGCGAAGATCTGGCAGACATCTATCAGGATCTGAAGAATTTCGTGGCAGCTTTTGCGGAGCAGAACGAGATTACTATGAATGATGCGATTGTCAAGGTGAAGGAGAACTTTGCAAGCTACTGGGGACAGAAACTGGTCAATGCCATGAGACCTTTGCATGAATTAAGAGTAAAATAGCAAAAAGCACTTTTTTGCAACATGAGAACAAGCATCACAAAAGAAGAATTAGCAGAATTGCCACAACGTGAGTTTGACGGCCATCCTGTCACTGTGATCAATCTGGAGCAGGCAGAGATTGCTGTACGTCGGATTCGAGAAGCTAACTGTCCTGTAGGGTTCGACACGGAGACACGTCCTTCATTCAAGAAAGGTGAATATCACAAAGTTGCGCTCGTGCAGCTCTCCATTGGCCGATTCTGTTTTCTCTTCAGACTCAGCAAGATCAAAGAATTGCCTGACTGCCTGAAGGAGTTGCTGGAGGATCCTGATATTGTCAAGGTAGGCCTCAGCACGCCTGATGATTTCCGCAATCTTAACAAGTGGCGTGCTATTGAGCCAAAGGGTTTCATCGAACTACAACAGCTCGTGACTCAATATGGTATTGAAGACAAGAGCCTGGCAAAGATTTATGCTGATGTTTTTGAGAAGCGCCTTTCTAAACGTCAGCAGATGACAAACTGGGAAGCAGATCAGCTCTCATTCGCACAACAGGCTTATGCATCGCTCGATGCTATCAGCTGCGTAGAGATTTATCAGGAGCTTACCAAACATGGTACCAAACAAGAATAACTACATGAAGAAATATCCGAAATACATTGTCCTGCCATCCATCATGCTTATCTATTTCATCGTCATGACACTATTTATGACGAAAGAGAATGGATGGAAGCTTCCTGAGGACTTCTGGAAGATCTGTAGCATGGAGGTCGTCATTATTGTGGCGCTGTTCTTTTCGCTACGATATCTGCATAAAAGAAGAAACTCTTAATCCATAATTGAGTATTCATTTATATTTTCTAGTATTCATATATATAAAATAATCCGCCAGACACATGATTGTGCTTGGCGGATTTCGTATTGTAATCCTTCTAAGTAGGAGTGCAGATTACTCTGCATTCTCAACTGGAGCCTCAGCAGCAGGAGTATCCTCGCTAACCTGCTCAGGAAGTGCAGGAGCAGAAGTACCTTCCATTGCTTCGATAGCAGAGCCCTTAACGGCGTTGCCAGCGTTGCCGAGGATAAGAGTGCAGCAGATGCAGAATACTGCAACAACACCCATAAGAGTCCAAGTTGCCTTCTCAAGGAAGTCTGCAGTCTTAGGAGCACCCATGATCTGGTTGCCACCACCGAAACCAGCAGCGAGACCGCCACCCTTAGACTTCTGAAGCAATACTACAGCAACAAGAACGATGCTGATGATTACAATGATTACAGTAAGAACTACCATTTTGTTTTTTGATTTATTTGATTATTATTTTTTTATTTCTTCCAGATTCAAAACATCGGCTTTCTCATCGCTGACCAACCGATTATTTCTGCTTCTGATACTCGATAATCTTCTCGAGGTACCGAATTTGGTCTGCAAAGTAACAATTTTTTTTTGGATATTTCAAATTTAATTCCAAAAAAATGGCTAAAGCCTGCTCATATTTGTGCTGTTTGACATATACCTTTGCCAAACTCTCGGTTAAAAATGCACGATCTGCAATTCTATCGACGACAGAAGACCCGTCTTCGTCTTCAATCGTAGGCTCTGCCTGTGGGACAAAAAGTGTACCTTGTGACTCTGCTAACAGGAAGTTGTCGATAAGTTCATCCTGAGTAGGATCGATGTCTATAGAAGGACCATCTTCCTCAACGAAATCCTCATCAATAATGGGAGGATTTGATACAATATCCTCGACGTTGTAGCTGATCTCATTGCCTTGATTATCTCGTACGGTCGAGAGGAACTTATCAATGAGTTCGAAGTCATTGACCTCAGGCTTATTCCTACGAGCTTCATCAAGTTGCTGCATCAGAGAAACCCACTCATACTCGCCTTTATTGACCATCTGGAAAAGTTTGGTACGCTCTGGCAATGCAACAGAATGCAGACGGAGTTCCTGTTCAAGACGCGTAGAATGAACGTTGGCTAAAGCAACGACATAGAGAAGCCGATAGGTAGCACAATAGGGGTACTTCTCTATCAGTTCAGGGAGCTTAGCAACGGCATCTGCACCCATCTTCTCTGGATTCTTTAACCAAGTATCGATCATCCGATGTTGAATTTTAGCAATTCGTTATTACCAGTTAGCAACAGTAGCGTTGAAGATCTGCTCTACGAGTTCCTTGACCATCTCCTCACACAGACCATCCTGAACGTCGGTAATCATCTGTGTCGCATCAAAGTCACGATAAGCACTGAACTCCTTATCAAAGTTATCCGATTTATTTGCCTTATTGACAAACTTGATCTTTACCTTGATAGTCAGACGGGTCTCAGCAGCGTATGCATCTTGCTTAACTGCTTGAGGAGCTAAAGAATATCCGGTAATAGCACCACTGAGCTGCAAGTCTCCATTTGTCTTAACCTGCTCCAGCTTGGTCTGATTGGCGTATTTAGCCTGCAACTCATCATTGAAGGTCACAGCCAAAGGAGGATACACCATAGCAGCCTTGATAGGAATATACTCAAAGCTGATGGTCTTGGTGGATTCATAGTCGATACTAGCACCATTAAGCTTATAGCTGATGGCACAAGAGGTGATACCTATAGCGGTGATCAATGAAATAAATGCAAAAATTAGAATTTTTTTCATTTCTTTAATTAGGAGTTACAAACCGTAGTCCTGAATCTTTCTATGTATGGTTCTCTCCGAAATCTGAAGCTCATCTGCAGCCTTGCGCTTATTTCCGTTGTTACGCTCAAGCGCCTGCTGGATAGCCTCTTTCTCAATTTCTTCCATGGTTCGAATCGGAGATCCAGACTGTTCTACCTCCATGGCTTCCTCAATTTCATCCAGTGGACCTGAGAGGGCAGAAGGAGACTTCTCTACATGAATGCTACCAGGTTCTGTAGACGATGTGTCAGAGGCAATAAGATGATGAGTAGGATGAGACATGGCAGACGATGTGTTCAAACCTAACTTCTCACGTATTTCCATCAATTGCTGACGCATGTCAAAGATGACCTTATACAGCATCTCTTTTTCTCCAGGACCGAAAGTAGAGCTACCATCGCTCGCTGCACCACCTACACTGACGCCACTCACAAATAGTGGCAAATGACGCTGCAGGATCTGTGGAGTGATGACGCGTTCTGTTTCGACTATAGAGATCTCTTCAACCGTATGCAGCAGCTGACGTACATTGCCTGGCCACTGGTATGCGAGGAGTAGATGCTTAGCACTCTCTGTCAGTTCGATTTTCGGCATGCGATACTTGCCTGAAATATCGTTAGCGAACTTACGGAAGAGGAGGTCTATATCTTCCTGACGATCACGCAGTGACGGAACATTTATCGTGATGGTAGAAAGACGATAGAAAAGGTCTTCACGGAACTTATGATCATGAATAGCCTGACGCAGATCTACATTGGTAGCAGCGACGACACGGACGTTGGTCCTGCGCACTTCACTACTGCCGACACGATAGTATTCTCCCGTCTCAAGAACACGCAACAGACGAGCCTGAGTGATGGCTGGGAGTTCTCCGATCTCATCGAGGAAAATCGTACCTCCATCAGCCTCCTCAAAGTATCCCTTACGATCAGATGTAGCACCGGTAAAAGCACCTTTCACATGGCCGAAGAGCTCAGAGTCGATGGTACCTTCTGGCAAGCCACCGCAGTTGACAGCGATACATTTACTATGCTTACGTGGCGAATAATTGTGCAGTATGCGGTGGAAAACCTCTTTACCGACACCATTCTCACCCGTCACGAGTACACTCACGTCAAAAGGCGCCGCCTGTATGGCAGCGTTCAAAGCCTGCATCAGAAGAGGACTCCTTCCGAAGATACCCAGGCTATTCATCACGTTCTGTACGTCGGGGTTTTGCATCGTTCCTTTAATAAATCGGGTGCAAAGATAGTCATTTTTTATCTCAATACAAAATTTTTCTATTCTTTTTTTGGATTTCATAGAAAATAGACTTATCTTTGCCCTCAATAAAAACAATGAAAAAATTTTTATTTTTCAATTGTCCTATTTGTTTACAAATAATATGCAACTTCTAACTCAATTATACAAAGAATTTTTCGGACAGGAACCGGCTCGCGTCAAACTATTAGGAGGCGCTGCCAGCAATCGCCGATACTTTCGTCTCTGGCATGGATTGGAACCAGATGCAGGTTCGGTGATCGGTGTGATAGGAGAGAATGCCAAAGAAAATCACGCGTTCCTTGCTCTGGCTCGTCACATGTACGACCAAGGACTCTCTGTGCCACGCGTCTTCATCACCTCCGACGACGAGATGCGCTACCTCCAGCAGGATCTTGGTTCGACATCGCTCTACGACATTATCAGCAAGCCAGAGCGAAAGGAGGAAGCTGAGACATTACTCAAGCTGGTGATGCGACAGCTGCCAGCCATCCAATTCAAGACAGCAGAGAATTTTGATTTCAAGGTCGATGGTTTCCGTGAGCCACGATTCTGTGGTACGACGATCCGCTGGGATCTTAACTACTTCAAGTATTGTTTCCTTAAGCTCACAGGTTATCCGATGGATGAGCTTAAGCTCGAAGCCGACTTTGAGAAACTAACTACCGCCTTGCTCGATTGTACGAATGAGGACGAGAAGTGGGGATTCCTCTATCGTGACTTCCAGAGTCGTAACGTCATGATCGATGAAGGACGACCAGCCTTTATTGACTTCCAGGGAGGCTACGAAGGACCTATTTATTATGATGTGGCTTCGTTCCTTTGGCAGACACGAGCCAACTATGCACCAGAGCTACGAGACTTACTGCTGACTGAATATGTAGATGCTTTGCAGGAATTCCTTCCACTCAGTACACGCGTCTTCCGTCATCGTCTGCGTGTCTTTGTCTTCTTCCGTCTCTTGCAGACGTTAGGAACCTATGGCTACCGAGGTTTGTATGAGAAGAAGACAATGTTCCAGACACCGATCCGTCAGGCGCTTGAAGCTTTGGTGCGAATCTCACAGAAAGATAGCGAACCATCCTTCAAGAACTGCTCGTTACGTGCAGGTCAGAACTCTAAACTGGTGGAGCTCTTCGGAGAAGGCTTCATCGATGGCAACTGGGGACCTGACGATTCTGCTGGTTGTACAATCAGCGATGATGGCTATATGGAAGACGCTCAGCCAGCTATCGATAAGTTTGAGATTGAGGAGGATTGTCCTTATCTCTGCGAACTCCTGACTGAAGTGGCAAAGATGGAAATGTTCCAGGAACCAGCCACAGAAGGTCGACTCACAGTTCGTGTCACCTCATTCAGTTTTAAGAAAGGTATTCCTAACGATTATTCAGGCAATGGAGGAGGCTTTGTCTTCGACTGCAGAGCTCCTCACAATCCTGGTCGATATGCAGAATACAAGGAGCTTACAGGCCTTGATCAGCCAGTCATCGATTTCCTTGAGAGCAATCCTGAGATGCCGGCATTTGTACAGAATGTCTACAATCTCGTGGATCCTGCCGTTGAGACCTATCTAAAGCGCGGCTTCACAAGCCTGATGGTCAGCTTCGGTTGTACAGGAGGACAGCATCGCAGCGTCTATGGTGCACAGCATCTGGCCGAGCATCTGGCTGCTAAGTATCCTGATGCACATATCGTATTGGAGCATCGTGAGCAGCATATCCACAAAGAGTACAATTAATTTTGAATTATACATTTTACATTATACATTAAATTTATGAGCGATTACAAATTCAATTACACCCGCATCGGTGGCAACACCCGTGTAAACATCTCTACAGCTGAGGATATCAAGCACCTCGCTGAACTTGACAAGAAGGTTTGGACCGTTCTCTCTTGCCCAACTCAGGGTCTTGAGATCGACGTGCAGTCCCTTAAGTACATTGACACAAATAATGATGGTGCTATCCACGTTGATGAGGTCATAGCTGTTTCTCAGTGGCTCAGCAAGGTGCTCACCGACCTGACTCCAGTGCTCGAAGGCAAGGACTCACTGAAGCTTAGCCAGTTCAACACTGCTGACGAAGAAGGCAAGAAGCTGCAGGAAGCAGCACAGGCTATTCTCTCTCAGCTTGGCAAAGAGTCTGATGAGATTGCTTTGGCAGACAGCTCTTCATCACTTGACAGCTATCGCAAGACTAAGTTCGAGGCTGCTCTCGCTGCTGCTAAGGCTGCTGCAGAGGTAGCTGCTCCTTATGGCGATAAGACTGCAGACATTGACGCTGCATATAAGGCGCTCGATGCTAAGGTGAAGGACTACTTCATGCGAGCTAAGCTTACCGAGTTCTCTGCTGAGAGCGTTGCTGCACTTGATGTACAGGTCAGCAGCATTGAGGCTATTTCAAAGGATAACCTCACTGGCAAGATGGACGAGATTGCTACCTATCCACTGACTCGTATTGTAGCAGGTCAGCTCAATCTTCCTCTCTCTGCACCTATCAACCCAGCATGGGCAGCACAGTTCGCTACCGTCAAGGGTGCGCTCGACGAGAAGGCAACCGAGCTCACCGAAGCTGCATGGGCAGAGATCGGTGCTAAGCTCCAGGCTTTTGCCGACTATCAGAAGAGCATCAGCATCACAGAGGCTGACATTACTCTTGACGAGGAGGCTGCTGCTACACAGACCGTAGATAAGCTCCTTCATGTTACACGTGACTTCTATACTCTCATCCGCAACTATGTAGCACTCCAGGATCTCTATGACACCAAGAAGAAGGCTATCTTCCAGGCTGGTACACTCATCGTTGATCAACGTGCTCTTGAGCTCTGTATCAAGGTGGCTGATCCAGGCGCTATGGCAGCGCAGGCTACCAAGAGCTACCTCTATCTGCTCACCTGCGACTGTGTCAGCAAGCACACAGGCAAGTCTGCCAAGGTGGTAGGTGCTGTCACCGTAGGCGATGTAGACGATCTCTACGTCGGCAAGAACTGTCTCTTCTATGATCGCGACGGTGTTGACTACGACGCTAAGATCGTAAATATCCAGGAGAACCCAATCTCTGTCAAGCAGGCCATGTGGACTCCTTATAAGAAGATGGGTAAGATGATCAGCGATCAGATCGACAAGTTCGCAGCCAGCAAGGATTCAGCTGTTAACGACAGCATCACCGCCGGTGTCAACGAGAAGACCGAAGCTGTCACTACCGCCGAGGCTGCTACCGCTAAGGAGGCTGGAGCAAAGGCAACTTCATTCGACATCGCCAAGTATGCTGGTATCTTTGCAGCTGTAGGTATGGCTGTAGGCTTGATCGGTTCTGCACTGGCGTCAATCTGTGGGGGCTTCGTAGGCATGCTTGCTAACCAGCCATTGTGGAAGTCTATCCTCATCATTACAGCAGTCATCCTGGGTATCATGGTACTCATCTCTGGCCCTTCGATGTTCATCGCATGGCGCAAGCTCCGTCAGCGTAACCTCGCTCCTGTACTCAATGCCAATGGCTGGGCAGTCAATGCCGGTGCTAAGATCAACATCCCATTTGGTAATACACTCACTGAATCTGCTAAGCTTCCTAAGGGTGTCAAGATCAATGCCAAGGATCCATTTGCAGAGAAGACCTCAACTGGTAAGAAGGTTCTTTACTGGCTCATCGCTCTCTGTATCCTTGCAGCTATCGTTGGTTACTTTGGTTTCCAGATGGGCTTGAACCTGATGGCTAAGTAATTCTAACAAAGATATTATCAATGAATTTCGTAGAGCGTTTCAAAAAAGGCAAGTGGTTCGATAAGTCGAACTCCATGCTTGCTGATAAGTCCAAGGAGCTCTCGGTCCTCTCTATCCTGACCCGATATATGAAGAAAGGTGGATTGAAGAAGGTCCGAGTGCAGCTTGGGCTGCTCTACGATTATATTTCAGACATTATCCATGGCAGATATCTGAAATATAGCAAATCAGCGCTAACCTTAGCTCTGGCTGCTATTATCTATGTCATCTCGCCACTGGATATACTTCCTGACCTGGTTCCTTTCGGTTTTGTCGATGATATCGCGATTATTACTTGGGCTTTTGCCAAGTTGGATATAGAGCTCGATAGATATAAGGCAGGGAAGGAGTCTTTAGCTTCGAAAAACTCAGATAACGATACTAAAGAAATTGAATTCGAAGAAATTAAATGAAACTATTCTATCAATTGCATATACCACAGACATTCACTGTGTTGACCCTATCCATGCTTGTGCAAGGTGTGTCAGCACAGATTATCTATAATCCAAACGGAAAAGACAAATATACAGACTTTGAAAATGATACGCTTCAGTTGCAGCAAGTAGAGGTCAGTGCACAGAATGGATCAAGACTGAAGGTTAAGCACTTGACTTCGAATACTGAGATTATCGGTGCGCAACAACTCGTGCGAGCCGCCTGTTGCAACCTGGGAGAATCATTCACTACCAATCCATCGGTTGACGTCAATTACTCTGACGCAGCAACAGGAGCTCGACAGATCAAGCTCCTCGGCCTCAGCGGCACCTATGTACAGATGCTCACAGAGAATATTCCTAACCTGCGTGGAGCATCTATTCCATATAGCCTCGGATATGTGCCAGGACCTTGGATGCAGGCTATTCAGGTCAGCAAGGGAGCATCGAGTGTAAAGAATGGTTACGAGAGTACTACGGGTCAGATCAACATTGAATTCCTGAAGCCTCAAGGTATCGATGGCGTACGAGGCAATCTATATTACGACACACAACAGAAGTTTGAAGCTAATGCTGATGCCAGCGTGCATCTGACGGATGAACTCAGTACAAGCATCCTGCTGCATTACGAAGACCGACAGAAAGATCACGACGGAAATAACGACGGATTTATGGATATGCCGAAACAGCGTCAGTATAACCTGATGCATCGTTGGGCCTATGTAAGTCCGAAGTTCATCAGTCAGCTCTCTGCGCGTGTCTTGTACGATAAGCGAGAGAGCGGTCAGTCTTTGAAGCATCATAATCCTGCATCGAACATGCCGTTCTATAGTATTGACATCAACACTCATCGTTACGAAGGTCAGTGGAAGAATGCCATCATCCTTGATCCTGACCACAACGCTTCAGTCGCATTGATGCTGCACGGCTCGATACACGACAGTAAACAATTGTTCGGTCAGCGCTTCTATGATGTTAATCAGAAGAATGGCTACGCGCAGTTAATGTATGAAACAGACATTACTGAGCGTCATAACTTGTCAGTAGGTGCTTCGCTCAATCATGACTACTATAAGGAGAATTATAAACTATACGGTTGGTTAGAGAGTATTTATGCTACTGATAAAGAGACCACCTCAGGTCTCTATGCACAATATACCTACAAGCATGACGACCTGTTTACCTTCATGGCAGGTGCTCGCTTTGATTATTCAGATGTATATGGCAGTTTCTTCACTCCACGCGTACATATTAAATATGCTCCTAACGAAGTATTCACCGTACGCGCATCAGTAGGTAAAGGTTACCGTAAGCCACATGCTTTGGCCGAGAATACATTTATATTTGCAACGGGTTACAACATCTGGAACATAGAGGACTACAAGCAGGAAGAGGCTTGGAACTACGGACTTAGCACCGGTTTCGATATTCCGATAGGAGAGAAGAACCTTGAGCTCAATGCTGAGTATTATTACACCGACTTCAAAAACCAGCTCATCATAAATGTCAACCCAAAAGCAGGTAAAGTGGTGTTTGAGAACCTTCAGGGTCAGAGCTTCAGTCACACTTTGCAGATTGATGCTACTTATCCGCTCTTCGAAGGACTCTCTGCTACAGCTGCATTCCGCTTTAATGATGTTCGCTGTACCTACGACGATGAGCTTCGCTGGAAACCTCTTACTTCGCGCTACAAAGGACTCCTCACACTCAGCTATAAAACACCACTTGAGATGTGGCAATTTGATGTCACCGGTCAACTTATCGGTCCTAGCGCACTCTACGACGATACTCGAACTCCTTCTTACGGTCTGCTCAATGCGCAACTGACGCGTGAGTTCCGCTACTTCAGCATCTATGTCGGTGGAGAGAATCTCACCGGTTACAAGATGAAGAACCCTATTCTCTATGCCGAAGATCCATTTTCGCCGCACTTTGATGCCACTCAGGTGTGGGGTCCTACCGAAGGAGCCATGGGATATATCGGAATCCGATTTAAGTTTGAAAAATTATAAACACATATATATAATATGAATACTCAAGAAGTATATACCCAGCTGCATGGTAGCTATGCAAATGCCAAAAGCCGACTGATGACTGATAAGCTCATCGAGAAATTCCTGCTCAAGTTCCTTAATGATCCTACCTATCAGCAGTTACTTGATGCAATAGCAGCAGGAAATCGTCAGGATACATTCCGTGCAGTCCACACGCTGAAAGGCGTGGCAGCTAATCTCGGATTTACCGAACTCCAGCAGACTGCGTCTGAACTTACTGAGCAGCTACGCGATGGAAATAGCGATCCAGATGTGCAACTTCTCAATGCGGTTAAGGCTTCTTATGCTCTTGTAACAAACACGATCAAGTCAAATAGCTAAAGACAGTTTCCTCTATACATATAATATAAGTAAAATCAGCCGTCATGAATTCGTGACGGCTGATTTTATTTGCGGGATTGGTACACACGTAATCACGACGTCCGATCCTGATTGTAGGATACGCATACACGAAATCGGGACATCTGATCTTGCATGCGGGATCCGCATACACGAAAACGAGGTGTCTTATTTTTCAAAGAAAATGATTCTATAGAGATTGCATCCGACGAAATTGCCAAATACTATGCTTACGTAGAAGGTCAGGACCTCAACCGCATGATCAGCAATGAATGAGAACGGTACGCAGAGGTAATAGAATGCATCGGCTACACAGTGAGGGAAACCACACATGATGAAGAGTGGCACTCCGAAGAGCAAAGGCAGGTTCTGATGCTTGCGTGCGAAGGTGACGGCGGTAGTCATAATCATACCGCAACCGATAGCGAGGACAAAGCCTTTGAGTGGTCCTATCAGAAGTCGGCCTTCTAGGATCTTCTGAGCAGTTTCCTGCAATGGCATAGGACTACAGCGAGCCATCAAACCAACTAACAGACAACCTATGATATTGCCAAAAAGAATATAGAATAACTTACCAACTTCGCCTTTCTGAATAAAACCAGCAGTACCAGTATAGAGTCGAAGACCATAATGCACGACTGTAAGCAGACCAAAAGCGAAGAGTACAGCACCAATGATGCTTTTCTCAGCAAGGTAACCGAATCCAGCGATACCAATGCAGATGCCGGCGAAAATAGACGAACGAAGAGTTTGCATAAATGACGAGTTTGGAATAATGGTTTATAATTCTATTATTTACGAACAACACCACGGACAGCTTCTGCCTCGAGCGGATTGTCTGGCCAGGAGTGTTTCGGATAGCGTCGTTTTAATTCTTTTCGGACCTCGAAATACGTACCTTGCCAGAAGCTACGAAGATCCTGCGTGAGCTGCACTGGCTTGAACCCAGGCGAGAGGAGTTCCATCAAAACCGGTTGTCGGCAATCATCAACACGAGGAGTATCAGTCAAGCCGAAGCATTCCTGCAGACGAACACGAAGGACTGGTTGCTCAGCTCCTTGACGATATTCCACTCGGATGCGACTACCTGTAGGTACAACAATGTGCGAAGGTGCGAGACGGTCAACAGCCTGTTGCTGATCATAGGTCAATAAAGACCAAAGTGCCGTTGTGAGGTCTATCTTACGAAGCTCACTTGCAGTCGTGGCCTTTCCTGCAAAGAGTGGAAGCCACTCCGGAGCTTTCTGTAAAAATGAATCTGTATCAACAGATGGCAGATCGAGTTCTGGATGCCACTTCGACACTGTTTCAATACGCTGCTGAAGGTTCTGTACAGCATCAGAAAAGTCGAACATACTTATACCGTCTTTCTTGGCTGCCTCTGCCATTTCACTGATAATTTGCTCACGACTAATATCATTTAGAGGCTTCGACTCAACAAGTAGCATACCGATACGACTTTCTCGTTGCGCAACGATCTGTCCTCGTTTGCTGTCCCACATGACATTGTCCTTCTGTCGCATCAGATCATGCAATGAATGAATATCAACAGGCGAGGCAAGGAAGATACGTCCACCTGTTGTATTAACAGAAGCGACAGCTAACCAATCTTGCGCAGACAGATCATCCTGCATATTGAGCTGTACCTGATCGCCTGTAGCAAGAATGAAATGACCACATCCCTGAGAAGTTGCTTTTGCCACACGCTCCGGATAAGCATATGCTAATAAAGCTCCAGTGTCATACGGTGACTGAGATTGATTATCCTCACTGGCATGAACAATATGACGATACTGCTCTGCGATACGTATGATGCGTTCCAATCGACGATTGCCAGCACTCTGTTTGTCTCGTTCTTGCCTGAGCATATAAATGCGAGTATTGAGATCTGAATCAGTCAAAGCCTGTTCGCTGTTTCCTACAGACAAAGGATCACGCTCTTCAAGTAAAGCGGCAATATCGGCAGCCAGCGCTTTCTGTGCATTGTCTTTGTTCATGATGAGCATCTGAGCGATACGAGGATGGCAAGGCAATTGTGCCATACGCTGGCCATGAGGAGTGATACGACCCTGATCGTCAATAGCATGGAGCAGATAAAGTAACTGCTTCGCCTGATGCAGATGAGCTGATGGAGGAGGAGTGAGCCACGGCAGACGAGCAGCATCGACCTCACCCCATGCTACAACATCTAGCAGCATCGAACTCAAATCAGCCTCAAGAATCTCTGGTTGACGAGACTCGTCCATACGGTGGTCAGTGGCCAGGGACCAAAGGCGATAGCAGACACCTGAAGAAAGACGTACGGCACGTCCCATACGTTGTGTGGCCATGTCCTTGCTGATACGAACAGTCTTGAGATGACTGAGTCCGCTTAGTGCATCGAATACCATCGTGCGACACAAACCAGAATCAACAACTATTCGGACTCCCTCAATAGTCAAAGAAGTCTCAGCGATAGGAGTGGAGAGAACAACCTTACGCATCCCATCCTCTGAAGGCTGTATGGCCAAGCGCTGGTCTTTGGGGGATAGCATGCCATAGAGTGGACGTATTTGCGTATTACCCAAAGCATCTTTCAATAGTTCTTGACAGCGACGAATATCTCCTTCGCCAGGGAGAAAAGCCAGGATATCTCCGTCCTGCTCCTTATGCGCCTGGCGGATAATATGTGCCACTACCTCAGCAACATTCTGCTCATTAGCTTCCTCTGGAGTATGAATGATCTCAACAGGAAACATACGACCTTCGGACTCAACCAGTTCTGCATCAAGAGCCAGACAGATATAAGATGCGTCAATAGTCGCAGACATAATAACAATACGAAGATCTGGACGAATGACCTGCTGCGCCTCGCGGGTCAAAGCAAGCGCAACGTCAGAATGCAAGCTTCGCTCATGGAACTCATCGAAGATAATGGTCGAAATACCATCGAGAGTCGGATCATCGACCAACATGCGGGTCAGGATTCCCTCTGTCAAAACTTCAATCTGCGTATCAGTAGAGACTTTCTGCTCGAAACGTACACGATATCCTACGGTCTTACCTACAGGTTCGCCGAGCATGAAAGACATTCGTTCTGCAATCTGACGAGCAGCGAGTCGACGGGGTTCGAGCATCAGTATCTTACCCTTAGGAAGGTTCTCATTTGTGTTAATCCCTTCGAGAATCGTAAGCGGTAGGAGGGTAGACTTACCAGCACCAGGGGGAGCTGTGATCACTAAGCACGAATGATCTTGCAGACGCTGATTGACAACTTCTGCAATGTTATAAGCGGGTAGTTGGAATTTTGACCACTGGATCATTCGGGAAAATCGATAAAGGAAGGACTAATCGAGCTTTGTCAGAAAGTTTGCACGGATATTACGCGTACCATTGCCAAAGGCGACTGAATAGGATCCTCGAGCTTCGTTATAGCTGACGATGGTTCCTTCTCCTAACACCTCGTGACGAACGCGTGTTCCTTCTGGCCAGAAGCTCTGTGTGACGGTAGTGGGTGGGATAGGAGCGTTAGGATCTGCTGCATTTGACGAGAAGTCGAGGCCGAGATACTGCACCAAGCGACCAGATTCCTGCCAAAGCAGTTCATCCATATCACCTTCCGTGACGAAGAGGCTTCGCTGAATCTCACGGAGGAAGCGACTAGGGTATTTGGAGAGGCGAGAGGCTGCATTAAATCCTTCACTCTCAGTGAGGAAAAGTTTTATCTCTGCACGCGTTACAGCAACATACATCAGTCGTCGCTCTTCTTCTTCTCCATCACCTTTTCGCTCACGAAGCGTCTTCATACTCGGGAAAATGCCTTCGCTCAATCCTGCTACGAAAACGTAAGGAAATTCGAGTCCTTTTGACTGATGAATAGTCATTAACCGGACTTTAGATTGAGATGGGTCCTCCTTCTTATCCATATTGGTATAGAGGGCGATGTCTTGCAGATACTGATCAATGCTAAGCACGTCGTCCTGCAGATGAGCTTCCTCGTAGGTCTTGATACTCTGTAAGAGTTCGGTAAGGTTTTCCAGACGATCTGTATCATCATCCTCACGTAGCAATTGCTTATAACCACTTTTTTCAAGTACGAGATCCATCACATCGCTGATAACGTGGTCTCGACGCTGAGTGCTGATGACGGTACCATGCTCATCAAGAAAGACGGGTAACTTTAGACGCTCTTCAACAAACTGACGGCATTCTTCTATAAAATCAATGAAATGAACCATCGATTCTTTATAAAGTTCACGTGCAGAAATGTGACGTTTTAAAGCTTCATAAAGTGTCGTATGATCCTGATCTGCAAAAGTTTTTAATCTGCTCAAATAGACTTTCCCTATCTTACGACTTGGAGTATTGCATATTCGGAGGAAAGATAGGTCGTCACCCTGACTAATGAGTCGAAGATAGGAGAGGGCATCCTTGATCTCTGCTCGGTCAAAAAAACGGACACCTCCCCAAATGACATAATCTATGCCTGCATTGACCAAAGCTTGTTCTATTCCTCTACTTAGGTAACTGGCTCGATAAAGAATTGCAAAATCTGAAAAAGTGGGTAGACATATCGTGAGATCCTTTGAATGAGTATTCTGGGTCAACGAGAGAATCTTTTTAGCAATCCATTTGTTCTCTTCCTCGTCGCTACGTCCATGAAAGTGAGTAACTTGTGTACCTCCATCACGAGTAGTGAAAAGGTTCTTTGGCAAGCGATTACGATTTCTACTGATGACAGAATTTGCAACCGAAAGGATAGGAGTGGTAGATCGATAATTCTGGTCGAGAACAATGGTACGATCAGCCTTGAACTCAATAAACATCTTAGGACGAGCTCCACGCCACTCATAAATTGCCTGATCAGGGTCACCAACGATAAAGAGATTATGATGAATACCTTGTAAAGTCTCTACGATGGTCCAATCAGACTTGTTACAGTCCTGAGCCTCGTCGAGCATGATATATTCCATCTCATTCTGCCAGTATTCACAAGCGTCAGGGAATCTCTTTAGAATATGTATGGTAAAGAATATAAGGTCCTGAAAATCTAGCGCTAAAGTCTTCTTTTGTAATTGAAGATAACGTACAAATGCCATATCTTGAGCATGTTCAGTATCTTCAACTGTCTTATCTTGCGTTTCGCTCAGACCTTCAGTCAGCATCATGCGATCAATATAGTTCGGTTGCTGCAAAAATTCAGCAATTTTACGATTGCCAGCAGCATCAAGGAATTGTCCGACAGTTTCGACAGTACGATTCAACCCAAGTTCTTCCATCACTTGCTTAGCAAGTTGTTTCTGATCTTCCTCGTCGAGTATAGTAAAAGATTTAGGATAGCCTAAACGATGAATTTCCTGACGCAAAAACTTGACACAGAATCCATGAATAGTGCAAACAAAGTCATTATAATCTCCACTGGCAACTAACTTGCTGATTCGTTGGCGCATTTCTTGTGCAGCCTTGTTAGTAAAAGTAAGACAAAGAATATTTGCAGGATCAACACCCAATACATTCACAAGATATGCGTAGCGACAAGTCAAAGCTTTGGTTTTTCCTGAGCCAGCACCTGCCACTACACGTATACGACCTTCGGTAGCTTCTACAGCTTCGCGTTGTCGATTGTTGAGTGTATTGAAATATTCTGAATCCATAATAGTTTTCATATTATATTACCTTTATATTATAAAGTAGGGTACATTGAAAATACAAAGTTAACATAACTCGGATTAAACTCATTCTTTGATAATTATTTCAAAGTTATCTGCGCCAGATAATCAAAATGGTCACCATCTAATACCTTTATACAATTAAAGCCATTATTCTCGGCTATTAATTTCAAGGTATCGAAGTCAACATAGAGCCAGTCGAAAGGTTCACCCTTGACTTTCTTATAGATCATTTGATAATCGATCTCTCCATAGTAAGTTCCGAGCGGATCAATATCGTAAGTGCCATCTTCATTCTCATAAAGATATTTCAGATCACTTGAGTCTACGAGTAATTGTCCTCCTTTACTGAGTAATAGACGAATACGATCCAAGAAGTCTGGCATGTTCTTGAGCTTGCCGATGATGCCAGTACCGTTCATCAGCATCAGGATCGTGTCAAAAGGTCCGGCAAGGCCCTCGTCAAAGAGATTAATATTAAGAACATTCTTGATACCACGCTCCTGCATCACTTCGCAACTCAATGGCGAGATGTCAATAGCCGTGACATCATCGAGCAAGACTGAATGACAGCCGGCACCAGCACCGACATCCAGAATTCGACCACGAGCCATGCTGATGGCTTTCTGTTCCAATGGAGAAATTTCCCGCAATGATCTAAACAGATGTGCTACAGGGATTTCGTCTTCATCGAACATGCTCGAAAGCACGCGGAGCTTACCCGCTTTGCCTGTCTGATGGTATTCCTTGATGGCTGCACCCATCGGATCGTGCTGAGGAGACAGAATTGAACTCATTATATAATTATAGATTTATGTATATCTTCAAAGAAATCAAATCAAAGTTACTTCGAATATCTTTCTTCGAGGAATTTCATGTACGTACGAATACCAGTCTCAACCATACGGATGCAGGGACGCTTCTTATAGTACTCATCCGTGCGAGCCTCTGGTGTAGCGCAGACGGTGATCTCTGGAATGGTTCCATCAGCACGCTGCTTATTGAGGCCGAGAAGTTCCTTGCAGTTCAAGCTTCCCGTCTGCTCCTTGAAGCTGGCTGCAAGAGCCTGAACTGCCTCATAATTAAGCTTTTTAATCTCCTGATTAGCTTCTTCCGACGCAACCTCAAGTCCTGCTAACTGAAACATTCCAAGCGCAGAACCACAAGTCTCACGCATACGGCCAATGCCACCTCCAAACGAAGCAGAAATACGCGCCATCAGGCCTTCAGGGATATCGTACCAATCCGCGAACGTCATTGCCACGGATTGGCTACAATTATACCCCTGCTTAAAATATGCGACTCCATTCTGAACTCGTAGTTCTGTCTCTTCCTGCCAGTTTTCTGCGTATTTCATTCTGCAGTCAGTCGCTTAACGTGATCCTTGAGCACATGGAATGCTGGTGAAGGCATATCCCCATGATTGAATCCCTGCATCTCATAAAGCGTAACATCCTTATGACCAACAAGTTTGAGCATACGCCAGAAATATGCCTGCTCCTCATAACGGCCATAAAGTTCAAGCTCACGATCACCTGAAATTACAACGATTGGAGCAGCATCAGGACGGATATGAGTCAATGGTGCATACTGATCGATAGTTGCCTGCAAAGGGCCAATGCCCTGAAGCTTACGTACATTATAATGTGTCACACACTGACCACTGAATGGCAGAATAGCAGCTACGTCATCGGCATTGACATCATACTTAGCAAGCCATTTCTTCTCCAAACCAATCATATCCACGAGGTAGCCACCAGCAGAATGACCAGAGATGAAGATTTTCTTGGCACTGCCATTATATTCTTCTGCATGCTTGAATGTCCAAGCCACGGCAGCAGCTGCATCGTCAATACATTCATCGATAGTAGCCTTTGGCAACAGACGATAGTTGACAGTTACAACCGTCATACCACTATTAAGGAGTTCCTGTGGGATATACTTGTTGCCACCTTCCAAACCTCCACCATGGAACCATACAACTACTGGAACATCCTTCTTGTCGGTTGGATAATAGACATCGAGCTTACAACGCTCAACAGCATAAGTATCCTTAGAGGTTGTGTAAGGAATATCGCTCTTGGTAACATACTGCGCAATGGCCGAAGCCATGCTGCACAGCAAAGTGAGAATTAAGGTAATACGTTTCATATCCTAATTTTTAAAGTACCTCAATGAGCTCAACATCGAAAATCAATGCAGCGAATGGAGGAATCATACCACCTGCACCACGCTCACCGTAAGCGAGATTGTAAGGAATGAAGAAGCGATACTTAGCGCCTTCCTTCATGAGAGCCACACCCTCTGTCCAACCCTTGATGACCTGATTCAAACCGAAGTCAGCTGGTTCACCACGCTGGTAAGAAGAATCGAATACAGTACCGTCGATAAGAGTACCCTCATAGTGGCAACGTACAGTGTCTGAAGCCTTTGGCTGATTGCCTGTACCCTCCTGGAGAACCTGGTATTGAAGGCCACTGGCAGTAACAACCACATCTTCCTTCTTGGCATTCTCTGCAAGGAACTTCTCTCCTGCCTCACGTGCTACCTTGCCAGCCTCTGCCTGAGCGGCCTGCTCCTTTGCCTGAAGCTCGGTGAAGAAATCGTTCAAGATCTGCTGAGCCTCCTGAGGCGCAACCTTGAACTGATTCTTCTGCAGCATGTCCTGAATACCTGCTGCGAAGTCTTCCATTACGAGAGTATCTTTGATACCCATTGATTCCATCTGCTGGCCAATGGTAAGGCCAAGCGCATAACTGATCTTGTTCATTTGTTTATGTATTATATTAGTTAATAATCATTTATTTAACCGTACCGATTACCTTTGCCAAATCACTTGCCGAGACACGTACCGGCTCGACCGTAAACTCTGGCACATTATAAGATCTCAAATTGATAGCCTCGAAATCAGGATCTTGCTGAGGAAGTTCGAAGGCCTTATGAGCCACTCCTTCCCTATCAAAATACGCGAAGTAGACTCGCGAGTAATTGTTGTCATAACGTCGACTTGCCACCAGAATCCATCGACCATTGCTTGACCAGTTATGGTAACCTTCTGACTTATCGCTATTGGCAGCCGTGAGCGGATAAGTATATTTCACGCCACCGGTATCAGTATGCGCAATGATGCTATCCAACTGAGTAGCATACAGATCCGACTCCGGATGCCAGATATGGAAGCAACCATAATTGCCGATCGAAGTCAGCAGATACTTACCATCAGGACTGATACGAGGCACGGTGGCGCTCCTCTCCTTCTGAGCAACGTCGAGTACGATCTCGGCAGGTCCGAAGGTCATTGTCTCTGCATCAAAAGAGCGGCGCAAGACATTATAATGAACCTCCTGATAGCGTGCATTGGCCTCATGCTGACGAATCACACGTGGATTATTTGACTCAGCAATAGCTACAGAATCCTCATAGACAAAAGATGCAGCGTTATAATACAGCCACTTGCCATCCGGGCTCCAGGTCGGGAAGGCTGCTCGCTTGTCTGGCTCCATACTGACCGGGATAATCTTATGCTGCTTGACATCATACACCACAATATCGCCCTGGCTGTCCTGCACTTCCACCTTACCAATATACTGCGTGTGGAAGTTCTGGAAAGTCATATTCGTTGAATAAGCCACTAGGTCGAGCGTCGGATGCCAGGCAGGATAGACGCCTGCGCTGATTGTCCTATCCGACTTTGTCTCTACCTTCTCAAGCTTACCTTGATCATAGATCACCGTACCAGCAAACTCTGCTCGCACATGGAACTGCATTCGCTCCGTTCGATAATTCTGGAAAGCATGACAGTTGACGCAATGACCCTGTGTCGGAACATCGAGCGTCTTGTTATCATAGATCACACGATCCTCGAAATTCTCGATACAGCGCTGATTGAGTGTCAGATGCTCATATGTAGAGTAAGATGGAGGGATGCTTCGATACACAACGTATGGATCAATACTATCGCCAACTACCTCAATAGCAAAAGCCGGATGACGTGACCACTGATTTCTCTTGCAAGTATAGAGCTGCACGCTCAATTTCTGACCGACACTCTTCTGCAGCATCTCACGCCACTCTTGCACCTCAAACAAGACCTTATTACCATAGCCATACGTCTGTTTGCCGCCGGCAAAGGTAACCTCTGCCACACAAGCCTCCACGCTCTCGTCAGCAATACGGAAGTTCAGCGGAGCGATATTGACCGGTATCACCACGTCTGTATAATCAGGCAAAAGCGCAGGAATCGTATCGCACTCCGAATAGCCAGTCGGCAATTCAGGATGCGAAGTCGCACAAGCGCTCAGCAAGCATACACAACAAAGTATGAGTATCGTCACAAGCATGATCAATAGGTCTTAAAATCCGTGTAATTGTCGAAATACCAGCGATATGTCGGAGCGTATGACTCACCGAATCCATGATGCGACTGATCATTCTCCTCATCAAATATCTCTGTAGCTTCCTGAACATACTTTGGCAAGGTAGCGTCTTCCCCTACCAATTCACGATAATGCTTCAAAGCCGAGTTAAACAGTTCTGGATCCTTCAGTAGCATCGCATAATGAAGAGCTAGCTGCTGAGCATTAGGCGTCTGATATTCAGCATTTGCCAGACGATTGATGATAAATCCTTCGGGGTAACCATCATCGTTTGACAATGTATTATAATTAATACGGAACTCGCGAATGGCGGCAATCTCCTCCTTGCTCACCTCCAGGTCACCGTGGAAGAGCGTCGTTTGCAGCAGTTTCTTGTACTTGATGGCCAATTCCTGTTCGTCGCTGACCACTGCATAGCGATACATCAGTCGTAGCAGGAACGGAGACATGCCATACTCGATGCTATTCTCCATGCACCACATATAAGCATAGTTCGGCATTCCGAGCCAGTAATAGAAATACATACCTGCCGAGTGAGCCATGTGGATAGGCAATCCTGTAGCCATCTTCGGACGGACAGCTCGCACTTCGTAGGCAAAAGCCTCGTCACCCAACGTACCCTTATGTGCCAGCGCCACATCCTTCATAATTACCATCTCTCGCGTCGGCTTAGTAGGATTCTCACGGATGATTTTGAGCATGTTATCCCACTCTGCATGCTCCATCTGTCGGAGCAAAGTCAGCTCGGTATGGAAGTTGGCATTGCGATAATTGAGCATCGCGCCACCGTAGAGTGCAGCGGCGATCAATGGCAAGGAGAAGATCCAGCCATAATTAGCAACGATCCTGAATCGACGCAGGTGAGCAATAATCGGCAAAGCCATGATTGTCACAGCCATAACATGGAAGCAGACTTCCATCAGCGTACTCTGCGCCTCAGGGATGGCCACACGATGAAAACCATAGAGCAAGAGAGGCTCGCGCCAATGCAGGTCAGGCGAGTTCTGATAATAGAGCGCGACGACGGCCAAGGCAAAGCAGCTCACTCCCGTAGCCGAAAGTAACCACTTAGGCCAATGGTGAAAGAATCCCTGACTGACCATCGGACCCATCAGCAGCATGGCCACTAATCCGATGGTCGCATACCATCCTAAAGCCATGAAACCGAGGATGATCCACAGAGGCAGCATGATGATTCGACCCACGCCATTGAGCGCAGTATATAGCCACAAAGCCAACGAGACGCAGGTGAAGCCCACGGTAGGTCCCATCCAGTAGCTCGGTGTCTTGAGACAGAAAATCCAGTAGCCGAGCTGCGTCATGGAGGTGAGCAATGCCAGGACAGGAATGAGCGTCAGACACTGCATGGAGCGCTTCAGATGGAAGGCCTGCACCAGCACGATGACGCTGATCGTCCACATAAGTACCTGCACAGTCGCACCAAGCCAAGGATAGTAGAAAAGCTGAGTCAGCCAGCCACCCACCCATTCACGCAGGCCTCCAGGATGCGAGATACAATCCTTGAAGAACGTCTCAGTACCCAGGAAAGGATTGAAGTCCTGTGCCGCATACAGCAATTCACCCTGGCCAAAGACAAGAGTGATCCATGCGTATATTAGTATTCCTGCGATAAGAAGCAGATTGAAATATTTCGTCTTTTCTAACATCTGAGGCGTCTTATTACGGTGCAAAGATAATATAAATAGGTGAAAATTCCAAATCAATACACATTATTTTATATTTGCTATGTTTATTTTGTCCGATAGATTTACAATTGCTCATAAATAATGTCTATCTTCTTTGCCAAATTGACCAAGAATTGTTTTGGCACAAAATTTGCATAATAATTTTCGATTGCTTCCCAAAACTTAGTTGCAACCATATATTTATTGTTAATTACAAAACTAAAATTATACTATGGCTACAGGTAAAATTAACGTGACTTCGGAAAACATTTTTCCAGTCATCAAGAAGTTCCTTTACAGTGATCACGAGATTTTCCTCCGTGAGTTGGTAAGTAACGCTGTCGATGCTACACAGAAGCTCAAGACTCTGGCTCGTGCTGGCGAATTCAATGGCAGTGTTGAGGACCTTAAGGTCAACGTCATGATCGATGCAGAGGCTGGTACACTCACCGTGAGCGACTTCGGTATTGGTATGACCGAAGAGGAGATCGATAAGTATATCAACCAGATAGCATTCTCAGGCGCTACTGAGTTCCTTGATAAGTATAAGAAGGACGGTGCATCGATCATCGGTCACTTCGGCCTCGGCTTCTACTCAGCATTCATGGTTTCGAAGAAGGTCGAGATCATCTCTAAGTCATATAAGGACGCACCTGCTACTCGTTGGAGCTGCGAAGGTGATCCTAACTTCACTATGGAGCAGTGCGAGAAGGCTGAGCGTGGTACCGACATCATCCTCTATCTCGACGACGAGAACAAGGCTGATATGACCAACAAGTCGAAGATCGAGGGTCTCTTGAAGAAGTTCTGCAAGTATCTGCCAGTGCCAGTAGTCTTCGGTAAGAAGACCGAGTGGAAGGATGGCAAGGAGCAGGATACCGAAGAGGACAATCAGATCAATGAGACCACTCCACTTTGGGTCAAGGCTCCAGCTGATCTGAAGGACGAGGATTACCTCAAGTTCTATCACGACCTCTACCCTATGGCTCCAGATCCATTGTTCTGGATTCACCTCAACGTAGACTTCCCATTCCACCTCACCGGTGTACTCTATTTCCCTAAAATTGAGAACAATGAGTTCCATCGTGACCGCATTCAGCTCTTCTGCAACCAGGTATTCGTAACCGATCAGGTAGAGGGCGTGGTGCCAGAGTTCATGATGTTGCTCCACGGAGTCATCGACTCTCCGGATATCCCATTGAACGTGTCTCGTTCTTACCTCCAGTCAGATGCTAACGTAAAGAAGATCTCGGGTTACATCACGCGTAAGGTTGGTGACCGTCTGCAGGAGATCTTCAACTCAGATCGTAAGCAGTTCGAGGAGAAGTGGGATGATCTCAAGATCTTCATCCAGTATGGTATGCTTTCTGATGAGAAGTTCTACGACAAGGTAGCGTCTATCGCACTCGTCAAGAACACTGACGATCACTACTATACACTTGAAGAGTACAAGAAACTCGTAGAGGGCAACCAGACTGACAAGGACGGCCAGCTCATCTACCTCTATTCTAATGATAAGGTAGCTCAGTACTCATACATCGAGGCTGCTAAGGCCAAGGGTTATGACGTGCTCGTAGCTGATGGTCAGCTCGATACCCCATTCATGAACCAGCAGGAGCAGAAGCAGAGCAACGTAGAGGGCAGCAAGGGCGTACACTACAACCGCATCGACGCCGATACATTGAATAACCTCATCCGCAAGGCTGATGCCAAGAAAGTTGAGCTTACTGATGCACAGCGTCGCGAGGACAATACCCTCTTCTCTTCACAGATCCCTGACGCATACGCTGCTGACGGTAAGAAGGTAGAGTGGAGCGTGGACTTCCAGGCCATGGACGAGACCGACAAGCCAGTGATGATTGCTCAGAACGAGTGGATGCGTCGTATGAAGGAGATGAGCAAGATGCAGGGCGGTGGCATGAACTTCTACGGCCAGATGCCTGAGCAGTACAACCTCATCGTCAACACTGAGCACCCAGTCATCAAGAACATTCTTTCGGCTGCTAACGACCAGCTCGCTATCGTCAACGCTGAGATTATAAAGGACATCGATGACAAGCAGGCTCAGGTCAAGCCATTGGAGGACGAGAAGTACAAGGCTAAGGCTGGTGAGTTCCCACACGACAAGGACGAGCTGCTCGACAGCCTACGCAAGGACGTGGAGAACCTCAAGAAGCAGGAGACCGATAACGTCACTACCTACGCTAAGACCGACAAGACTCTCCGCCAGCTCATCGACCTCGCATTGCTCGAAGGTGGTATGCTCAAGGGTGAGGCTCTCGCTGCATTCATCAAGCGTTCGCAGGAAATGTTGGGATAAAATAAAAAAATCGGGCGTAAAATTTGGAATTATCGAAATAAATTCCTAACTTTGCGCCCGATTTCTAATAGAAATATGATGGTTCGATAGCTCAGCTGGATAGAGCAACTGCCTTCTAAGCAGTCGGTCCGGGGTTCGAATCCCCGTCGAATCACAGGGCCAACGCCTGTTGGCCATTCGCCGGATTCATTCCGTCGAATCACTTTTATAAATGAATATAACCATCATAAACCTTATGGTTTTTGGTGGTTTTTGTTTTTTGCCAATAATCTTTAACAATCATAAAATGAAAAAGACATTTCTTTTACTTTTTTCGTTTCTCTCTCTGAGTGTCATGGCACAAAACAGAGAGAAAGATCCTGAGTCTTGCACCAGTATCATGGTAGGAAAACTGGCAAGTACTGATGGGTCGGTCATCACCAGCCATACTTGCGACAGTTGGTATCGTACCTGGGTCACCATGGCTCCTGCAGAGGATTATGAGCGTGATACCGTCATGAATATTTACGACGGACGTATGCACACCGAGTTTGCTAATGACCAGACAGGAATGACCATCAAAGGACAGATTCCTCAGGTAAAGCATACCTATAAATATCTTGATACAGCATATCCTTGCATGAACGAAAAGCAGTTGGCTATGGGAGAGACAACAATCTCTGGCCGTCGTGATCTCGTCAATAAGAAAGGTATGTTCATGATTGAAGAGTTGCAACGAGTTGCTATGCAGCGTTGTACTACTGCTCGTGAGGCAATCCGATTGATGGGTGATCTCGTAAAGAAATACGGTTACGGCGATAGCGGTGAATGTCTCACCATCGCTGATCCTAAGGAGGTCTGGCACTTCGAGATCTTTGGAGAAGGTCCAGATAATATCGGTGGCGTATGGGCTGCAGTTCGTATTCCTGATGATCAGATCGGTGTATCGGCTAACATCCCACGTATCAGTACATTGAACCTCAAGGATAAGGATCACTACATGGCTTCAGACAATGTCTTTGACGTAGCGAAGAAACTCGGATACTGGGACGGCAAGGAGACATTCAAGTTCTGGAAAGCATACGGTGGCGGCAAGAAGGCTTACGCTGTTCGTGAACTCTTCATCCTCCAGACCCTCGCTCCTTCCCTCGGATTAACCGACGAGCTTGAGGAACTTCCTGTCACAGTCAAGCCAGAGCAGAAAGTTTCTGCTGCCAAGGTGATGGAACTCCTCCGTTCATATTATGAAGGTACTGAGCTCGACGTCACTCGCAATCTTTATGTTGAAGTCAAAGATCGTCGCACGGGTGTAGTCACCGATACCATCCTCAGTCCTAAGGCCAATCCATGGATGCGTCCAGAAGAAATTGCCATGCTCAACCCTATCGGCCGTGAACCACTTGTAAAGAGCGTGCGAAACATCGCTGTACCTCAATGTGCATATTCTACCGTCATCCAGTGTCGTGACTGGTTGCCAGATGCTATCGGTGGCCTCTGCTGGTTCTTGATTGACAATCCTGGTCAAAGCCCTCGTATCCCAATCTATTGCGGTGCTACCGACGTACCTGAGAGCTTCAAGATCTGTGGCAATCACCGTTATCGTGAGGATGCTGCCTGCTGGCGCTATCGTCGCACCAACAAGCTTGCAGCTCTCCGCTGGGGTGAGAACCGAAAGACCCTTGAGAAGTATCGCAACCACTTTGAGGCAAAAGCATTCAGCGAGCTTCCTATGATCGAAAACAACTACCAGACCCTCGTCAAGACTGAGGGAGAAGCTGCTGCTGCTGAGATGCTTACCAATTATGCAGCAGACTTTGCTGGCGCAACCTTCCTCCGATGGGATGAGATGTATCAGCAGTTCTGGAATGAAAATCACTTCGGACTTTAATATTTCACAAACAAGGATCATTCTCACATGAACCTTATTCAACTTTTCCGCAAGCTCTGGCCTTTCGTCAAGCCTTATAAATGGCTGGTACTGGCCACACTTGTACTAACACTCATCGGTTCGAGTATCGCGCAGGTCAACGCGCTGGTGCTCGACCGTACCGTTGATGCCATCAATGAACTCATCGGAAAACCAGGATTTGAATGGTCGCACGCAGCTCATATTCTGACAGTCATTAGCATCATTCTCTTGTCTAAAGAGGCGCTGTCGGTAGTCATCAACTATGCGCAGAACTATTACGGCGAACGTATGCGAGTGCAGGTAAGCAAGGACCTCGCACAGATTGCAGTGGAGCGAATCCTCTCCTACCGCATGGCCTTCTTCTCTCGTAGCGGCAATGAGGCTGGACGACTGCAGACGCGTATCGATCAGGGTGTAAGCTCGCTGTCTACCACTGTGCAGAATACGTTCATCGATCTGTTGCCACTTTTCACCTCTGCTATCCTGGCGCTGATCCTGATGTTCGCGGCCAACGTCTTTGTCGGACTTACCGCTCTCTTCATCGTACCTATATATATATGGATCACAGTGCGACAGGGCAAACGCCTGCATGGCTGGCGTCAGCAGATGCGTCAGTATCGCGAACAGAAGTCGCATGGCATCGTAGGTATCATTGAGTCAATCAATGTCATCAAGTCTTTCAACCGAGAGAAGATTGAGTCGGACAAGCAGTGGAGCATCCAGTCGAGCCTCACTGACAATCTGCTCAATACACGCAAGCTGATGCTTTATTACGATGGTTGGAAACGTTTTATCCAGCAAATCGGCACGGTACTGATCATCATTCTTACCGCATATCTCGTACTTATCGACTATCCGGGAATGACCATCGGTAAGATCATGTATCACGTCATGCTCTTTGCCAACGTCACCGCACCTATCACCCAGCTGCAGCGTATCTTCGACACGCTCAATGATGCGCTGATCTATGCAGAAGGCTATTTCAGTGTCATTGAGGCAGATGAGGAGGTTGAGGCAAGTGGCAAGTATCGTCCTGAGAAAATCGAGGGACGCTTCCAGATTGAGCACGTAGACTTCTCTTATCCAAACGGGAACAAGGCGCTGCATGACATCAATATGCAGATAGAACCTAATCAGGTGACCGCCTTTGTAGGACTCTCAGGTGCAGGTAAGTCGACGATTGTCAATCTCTTGGATAAGTTCTACACGCCACAGACAGGACGCATCCTGCTTGATGGCGTAGACATTCAGGAGTACGATACTCAATACTTGCGCGACAACATCGGTCTTGTCTTGCAGAAGAATCATATCTTCGACGGAACTATTGAAGACAACATCCGCTACGGACGTACTGATGCTACTGACGAAGAGGTGCGTGAAGCAGCTCGTAAGGCGTTCATCCTCGAGCAGGTGGAGAAGCTTCCGAATGGATTCAAATCCATGGCGACTCAGCTCTCTGGTGGTCAGCAGCAGCGTATAGCCATAGCTCGTATGTTCCTCAAGAATCCTCCGATTATATTCCTTGATGAACCAACAGCTTCGCTTGACGCTATTGCTACAGAGCAGATCAAGAACTCTATCGATGCCATCAAGCAGAATCGTACTGTCATCATTATCTCTCACTCCATTTCGCAGATCATCGACTCCGACCTGGTTTATGCACTCAAGGATGGTCGAGTGGAGGAAAGTGGTGATCCGGATGGACTCTATCATAAGGGAGGTATCTATAAGGACATCGTCGATGCATCAGCACGTAGCTTGAATATTGACAAATTGGCAAATACAATAACCAAATAGCTAGAAACCCCAATTATAATAATATAAATAAGGAGTAAATCAATTAGGAATCTTTGCATTTTGGCAAAAGAATTGTAATTTTGCAAACGATTTCTAGTTTATTCTAAGTGTTTATGGAGTGGTTAATCAAACTTTTTCAGAATCCAGAGGGTATTGCCCATATCATGATTCTCTACGCGCTGGTCATCAGCCTTGGCATTCGCTTGGGTCAGTGGAAGATCGGTGGTCAGAAGAATGGAATTGCATTTGGCGTGACCTGGGTTCTCTTCGTTGGCATTGTTGTCGGCCACATCTGCACTCATGGTCTCTATGCTGACCCTGCTAATGCAGTTGCCTATCAGAAGCCAATCATTGATGTTGTTAAGGAATTAGGATTGATCCTGTTTGTCTATTGTATAGGACTTCAGGTAGGTCCAAGTTTTTTCGAAGTGTTCAAAGGCGGTGGCGGTGGTGTCAAGATGAATATGCTGGCCGTAGCTATCGTAGTACTCAACGTGGCAGTCATGCTGGGTCTTTGGGTACTCGGTTCAAACATTGGACTTCTCACAGCCTCACCTATCGATGGTCATGATGGCAATCTGCCAATGATGGTAGGTGTCATGTACGGAGCAGTGACCAATACACCAGGTCTCGGTGCAGCGAATAGCGTACTTTCTGAAGTCCTTGGAGATGCAGCTCCAGCTATTGCTAATGGCTATGCATGTGCTTATCCTCTCGGTGTAGTAGGTATCATCCTGGCAACTTTAGCTATTCGCATCCTCACCAAGACAAGTATCGAAGCTACACGCAAGGAGCTCGCAGATTCTGAGAGCAACAATGCCGACCGTGCAGCTTTCCACATGGCAGTCAAGGTAAAGAACAGCGCTGTAATAGGCCGCAACCTCATGGAATTGCATGACTTTCTGAAGCGTCAGTTCGTTATCAGTCGTTGTTTCCTCGAGAATGGAGAAGTCATCATCCCAAATGGAGAGACACAGTTGCAGATGGGTATGGAACTTCATGTGACCTGTGCAGAATCAGAGTCAGAAGCTATTGCTTTACTCCTCGGAGAAGAAATTCCTCGTGGCCAGTGGCAGCAAGATGATCGCATCGCAGATTATGTCAGTGAGCGCATCATTATATCCAAGCCAAAGATCAATGGCAAAACTCTCGGCGACCTGCATATCTCTACTATCTACGGTGTCAACGTTACACGCATCACCCGCAACGGTGTAGATCTCTTTGCAGCTCGCGACCTTCGGCTGATGGTCGGTGACCGTCTTTTGGTAACTGGTCGTAAGGAGAACATTGAGCAGCTTCGTAACTTATTTGGTGCCGACATCAAGCATCTTGATCATCCTAACGTAGGTGCAATCTTCTTCGGCATCCTACTCGGTGTATTACTTGGTCAGTTGCCTATCCCTATTCCAGGCGTTGCTATCCCAGTAAAATTAGGTCTCGCTGGTGGTCCGCTCGTCGTAGCCATTCTCATCGGAGCTTTCGGTTATCGATATAAGATCAACTCATACACCTCGACCTCAGCCAACTTGCTGCTTCGTGAGGTAGGTCTGATTCTTTTCCTAAGTTCTGTAGGAATCCAGGCAGGTGCGAAGTTCGTTGATACAGTCACCGAAGGCGATGGCATCCACTACATCTGGATGGGCTTCCTCATTACCGTGTTGCCAATCCTGATTGTCGGTATCTATGCAAGGCTCAAGATGAAGGTCAACTACTTTACACTGATGGGACTCATTGCTGGATCAACGACCGACCCTCCTGCCCTCGCCTTTGCCAACGCTTCAGCAGGCAATAATGCTCCAGCAGTAGGTTACTCAACTGTCTATCCGCTCTCAATGTTCCTGCGCATTCTGATGGCACAGCTTGTACTGATCTTATTTATGTAATATAGAACAAAAGAAGTTATCGCAATGTTTCGTGCGATAACTTCTTACTTATAGGAAGGGATCACAGTGATTCTTACGGTACCTTCCGAGATGTAGGAAAGGATCACAGTGATTCGTGCGATACCTTCCGAGATGTAGGAAGGTACTACAGAAATCACTACAGTAACTTAATGAAACAAATAAGGTATCGAACGAAACCGTCCGATACCTTATATATTATTAAAAGAGAATTAATTCATCTCTCTGATGGTAATACATCCGCCACGTTTCTTCTTGCTCTCTTTAAGAGCGCTATCAGCTTTTGCATAAAAGTCATCGAAAGTCGCCTGATGAACTGATCCTGTGCAGAAGACGACGCCACAGCTCATGGTTGGTGCAATGTTCTCGAGCTCCTGGATCTTAACTTCAGAAATCTTAGTTGCAAACTGACGGAAAAGATTGTTGACTCCATCGAACGAATAAATAAACCGATGGGCAACCTCACCATTGGCATGAACGACGAATTCATCTCCTCCTAGACGCATGATATTGAACCCTGCGAAGACCTGACGCATGATGGTAGCTTGCTGACGGAGCACTTCATCTCCGACAAGATGACTCAGATAGTCATTAATATGCTTGAAGTGATCGCAATCAAGCACAGCAAAGACCTGTTCGCCACCCTTGGCAATCTCTTCTCGTATGAATTTCTCTCCATAAATACGATTCAGCAGACCTGTCAGACCATCATTCTTAGCAAGTTCTGTCAATTCTTCCTTTTCTTTATGAGCAACGTCTGCACTTTCGGCTGCAAAGAGGAAGTGAGTGACCATACCCTTTTTATCAAACGAAACTGGAATAATACGGGCAAAGAGCCAACCAGAAAGGCGAGACTTGTATTCGAGAGAAATATATGAACGACCAGCTAATCGCTCGTCTAGCGTACGGACATCGATAAATGACTTGAACTGATCCATATATTCCGGATCGACAAGATTATCTAGCGTGTAATTGATAAAATCAGTCGTAGTAGTCAGATTACCCGCCTGACTCATAACCGTAGAGGACGCTTTGATAAGTTCGAGATTCTTGAGTTCTACATCGGTATAGACTACGATCTCGAACATCCTGCTTAAAGACTCGGTAATCTGGTTGTAACGGTTTTGTCGGTCAATCGTACGAAGCATCTTTTCTTTTGAAGTATTGATGTCTTCCAGATGACCAACAACACTCTTCACCTTACCATTAACGTCACAGACAGATGTATAATGAGTTAGCAAGCACTTTGACTTATTAATATATTCGATCGTTTCCTGACCTTCCTTCGGATAATCAGGATCTTCGATGACGAGCTTAATGATTCGCATGGCTTTCTCATATCCTTCGCGTGAAATATATGCATACTGAGGTGATATAGAATAATTTGCAGCTACCGAATGCTTAAGATTGCCATCAGCATCGCACATAAGGTAATACATGCTATCCTGAGCTACATTATAAAAGAACATCAGCGAATTATGACGCATGACAGAAAGCCTGTTCTGATGCATCATACCCATCAAAAGAATGTCGAGTGTTTCCTTGTCCATCTGCTTGACAAACTCTGGCATCACAAGCCCTTCCTGCTGTATTGCAAGCGACTCGGCATCGAGCTTCTTCTTAGAATAGGCAAAGATATCAGGCAATTCTCCCTGAGTATGCATGTATTCAACGTTCTGATTGAGCCTGACACTCTTGAAGATAGATCTATAGAGACTTTTCCAACGTATATCTACAATAGCGCGAATCTGGAGATAGGTCTCAGTATTACCGATGATACTATTGATGATCTCATGGCTATATCGGCTGCCGGCATCAGAAAGCAGTTCATCCAAGATCTGAAGGAACGACTTAGCACGACGATAGTTACGACCGACGCGACTGGTAGCAGCTTCAATCGAGTCGCAGATGCTAAGAATATCGGTAAGTACCTTTAGCTTATAGTTATGCTCGTTTTCTGGAATATACGGATAACCCTTTTCCTCATTATACCAGCGATGATGATGATAGACAATCGGAATAAACAAGGAATATCTGGAATCGAGACTCAGGATCTGCTTGCCGAATTCTGTATGTTTCTTGATCAGAGTGAACTCCTGGTCAGAAAGACGTCGGAAAGCATTGCTCGTAACAGGAATAAGAGAAAGCTTACCGATATCATGCAGTCGGCAGACATAATCCATGAATTGCAACAATGGCTCACGGTTGGCCTGTGCCTCTTCAATGGTAGAATAGACACGATCCTCTCCTACAAGTAACTGAGGATAATGGTCGATGATGTTGGCCAGGATCACATGAGCGTAGTTGCTGAGAGCCATGGAGTGACTGTACGCGTCAAGAGAGATGGCTGCCATGATCTGCTCAAGGTAATAGAACTTGTCAAGCGGAGACAAGACAGGTGAACTCATCATGGAATTGATCATGATGCGTACGAGCAGAAGCAGCTGATGGTCAGAAGCCAAGGACTCTCGGCTGCGAAGGATGTCGAGAAGGAAGTTAAGACCTCTACAGCTGATCTCCAACTTTTCTTCATGAGGTAGATCGACATTCAAAACGACTTTTGACGTTGCCAAGAATAGATACGAGACAATGATGAGATTTGATTCACTCAGTCGGCCATATTCCATGGCACGAATAGATTGAAGTCCTTTCAAAAGACCTTCAAGCAACTCATTATTATCAAGGTCTTCCAGCATCACTTGCTGCAGATAGATAGAGAAACGACAAAGTTCTGGGTCGTTTACCACCATATCAAAACAACCACCGTTCTGGTGCTGACGGATATAGGCAATTCGTTCCGACATCTCGATCTTCTCCTCTGCAGAGATATCTTCTCCCTTCATTTTAAGGAAGCAGACTCGGAAGATAGGATATAATAAAGCGTTCTTGACGACAGTTTCAAAGAAACGATAGACCTTCTTCTCTGGGACGATAAAAGGATCTGCTCCCAAAGTAAGTTCTCGCAGTTGCTCATAACAGAAATCGCACTCTTCTTTAGGGAAAAGCTGCAAGCTGACACTCTCATAGTGTCCTACCATTCCGCAAAGAGCATAGTATGCAGGTTCAAACTGAATGCTGTCATGAGGGAAATTCTTACAAAGCTGATAAGCTCTCTTCATACAGTCAAAGACACGAGAGCTCTGAGTATCATCGCCCATTCGAACTACAGAAAGGAGGCTATGAGCGAGAAGCAGATATAGATGTCCAAGATAAGAGCAGATACGAGGGTCAGAAAGATCTTGCTTCTCATAATAAGGCAAGAGTATACTCTCAATCAGATTACAACGCAAAAAAGCATCGAGCGAATCTGCATCGGTCATTATCTCAACAAAGAGCATTTCGTACTCAGAATCAGGAAGATTAGTACCACGATAAAACTCATAGATGTCTTCCAACTGTGACTGATTACGATGATACATCTTCTCCTTGAGGATAGCACCTTCTTCAAGGTTGGCAAGCCATGACTGCTCGTTAATGGTATCAAAAAGATGATTATTGATCTCATTATATATCTTACGGTCCTCACGGAGAATCTGGAAGGCACCTTCTACATCAGGAATCATTCCATTAAGTGTACTAAGGTAATTGCCTTCGTGCTTCTTTGAAATCTTGTGGAGCTCATGGGCTTCACGGATTACAAGATCAGGATGTGTATGATGCTCAGGAACAATGAATACTGCTGATATGGAGAATGTGAAACGGTAACCATCCATTCCCTCTACATGAATCTCATGGAGGTTCTTAAACAGACTACGCGTCAAATTATTCATGTCGTTACGCGAATATCTGCTTGCATCGATGATGATCGCGAACTCATCTGCAGACAAGTGACCGATCATCATCTCCGGATAAGTCCTGGTCAATGCCTGGCCGATAGCGATGAGTGCAGCATCACCTTTCTCATTTCCAAATTTTGCATTGATTTCTTTGAAATTATCGACATCGAGGTAAGTAAGGACACGATTTTCTCCAGAATCGATAATTTCCTGCAAGGCCATACGAATCTTCCACCGGCTGTATAAACCAGTCAGCGAATCGTACTCTATGGAATTCTTGTTGATCATGATAAATATAGATAAGTCACCAAAGGTGTAGTATGTGTTTGTCAGTTACAGCTGTAATTTGCGAAGCATCAATTCGCAAACACGCGGCAAAGATACATTATTTTATTATATAAAACAAGAATAACTGCCAATTTTTTGGACATAATTAGAAAAATAACTATATTTGCGCCCGTTTAATGTATTAAACCGCCCTCATTAGGCGGCTATTGTCAAACCCATAAAAATATATCTATGGCAGAACAGAAAGATTTCAAGCGTACGCTCGTGACCGCTGCGCTCCCTTATGCCAACGGTCCAGTTCATATTGGCCACCTCGCTGGTGTCTATGTGCCAGCCGACATCTATGTTCGTTACCTCCGTCTCAAGAAGCGTCCTGTACTCTTCGTCGGCGGTTCGGACGAGCATGGTGTTCCTGTTACCATCCGCGCTCGTAAGGAGGGTATCACCGTGCAGGATGTGGTCGATCGTTATCACTACTTGATCAAGGATTCATTTGAGAAGTTCGGTATCTCGTTCGACATCTACTCTCGTACCACCAGTGACATCCACCACAAGTTTGCTTCGGACTTCTTCCGCAAGCTCTACGATGAGGGTAAGTTCATCGAGCAGACCACTGAGCAGTTCTATGACGAAGAGACCAAGGAGTTCCTCACCGACCGTAACATCCGTGGTGAGTGTCCTCGCTGTCACGCTCTCGGTGCATACGGCGACCAGTGTGAGAAGTGTGGTGCTACCCTCTCTCCAGAAGAGCTGATCAATCCATACAATGCTGTCAATGGCAATCCTCTGGTCAAGAAGGCTACCTCTCATTGGTACCTCCCACTCGACCAGCATCAGGAATGGCTTGAGAAGTGGATCCTTCAGGATCATCCTGAGTGGCGGCCTAACGTCTATGGCCAGTGCAAGTCTTGGCTCGATGGTGGCCTCAAGCCTCGTGCCGTAACCCGTGACCTCGACTGGGGTATCCCTGTGCCAGTAGAAGGTGCTGAGGGTAAGGTGCTCTATGTATGGTTTGATGCTCCTATCGGTTACATCTCTAACACCAAAGAACTCTGCGACGCTCAGCCTGAGAAGTGGGGTACCTGGCAGCAGTGGTGGCAGGATCAGAGCAGCCGCATGATCCACTTCATCGGCAAGGACAACATCGTGTTCCACTGCATCGTATTCCCTGCTATGCTCAAGGCTCACGGTGATTACATTCTCCCAGACAACGTACCATCTAATGAGTTCCTCAACCTCGAAGGTGACAAGATCTCTACCTCTCGCAACTGGGCTATCTGGCTCAATGAGTACCTTGTAGACATGCCTGGCAAGCAGGATGTATTACGCTATGTATTGACCGCTAATGCTCCTGAGACCAAGGACAATGACTTCACCTGGAAGGACTACCAGGCTCGCAATAACAACGAGCTCGTAGCTATCTTCGGCAACTTCATCAACCGTGCGATGAAGCTCACCGAGAAGTATTTCGACGGTAAGGTTCCTGCTTGTGGCGAGCTCAACGATTATGATAAGGAAACCCTGGCTGAGTTTGAGAACGTCAAGAAGAACGTAGAGGAACTCCTGGAGACCTTCAAGTTCCGTGACGCTCAGAAAGAGGCTATGGAGCTCGCTCGCATCGGTAATAAGTACCTGGCTGACACCGAGCCTTGGAAAGTATTCAAGACCGATCCTGCACGTGTACAGACCATCCTCAACCTCTGCTTGCAGATTGCTGCTAACCTCGCTATTGCCTTCGAGCCATTCCTGCCATTCTCAGCTGAGAAGCTCCGTGGCATGCTCGGCATGGGTGAGTGCGAGTGGGAGAAGCTCGGTCGTATCGACCTCCTCGAGGAAGGCCATCAGCTCGGCGAGTCAGTGCTCCTCTTCGAGAAGCTTGAGGATGCTGACATCCAGCCACAGCTCGACCGTCTGGCTCACATCAAGGAAGAGAACGATAAGATCGCTCTCGCAGAAGCAGAGAAGAACTGGCGTCCTGAGCCAATCGCAGAGACCGTTCCATTTGAGGACTTTGCCAAGCTCGACATCCGCACCGCTACCGTCCTTGAGGTGAAGCCTGTCAAGAAGAGCGACAAGCTCCTGCAGTTCACCCTCGATGATGGTACCGACCAGCCTCGTACCATCCTCTCTGGCATCGCACAGCATTATCCAGATCCACAGGTACTTGTAGGCAAGCAGGTACTCTTTGTAGCTAACTTCGCTCCAAAGGTAATGCGCAACATCCCATCTTGTGGCATGATTCTCTCTGCAGTCAACTTCGACGGAAGCCTGCATGTAGTATGCAATGAAGATAAGGTAAAGAATGGCAGCAAGGTTTGCTAAATGAATAAAGAATTATTTCTCACCTTCCTGAAAATTGGTGGGTTCACCCTCGGTGGTGGACCTGCCATGGTTCCCATGATGGAACAGGAGGTGGTCAATAAAAATCATTGGCTGACAAAAGAGGAGTTCCTCGACATTCTGGCCGTCTCACAGGCCACACCAGGCATCTTTGCTGTCGATATGGCTTCGCACATCGGCTATAAGCTCGGTGGCATCCGAACAGGTATTTGTGCAGCACTTGGTGTAGTCACTCCTTCCCTATTCATCATCCTCTGCATCGCCATCGTGTTCTCACGATTCCGAGACAACTACATCGTGGAGTGTGTTTTCAAGGGAATTCGTCCTGCCGTGGTTGCTCTTCTTGCTGTTCCTGTTTTCTCAATGGCAAAATCAGCTAAGGTCAGTTGGAGCAACTGCTGGATACCTATCCTCAGTACCATTTTAATTTGGCTCTGTGGCATATCACCTGCCATCATCGTATTGGTAGCAGGACTAGCTGGTTATTTCTGGGGAATGTATTTAAGGAAAAAGGAAAAGGGGAAAAATGAAAAATAATAAGAACTTAAAGTTATGATTTTTCTAAAACTCTTCTACATATTTTCCTACATTGGCCTCTTCAACTTTGGTGGCGGCTATGCTATGCTGTCGTTCATACAGCAGGAAGTGGTCGTCAAGGCAGGTTGGCTGAGCCAATCAGAGTTTACGGATATCGTGGCCATCAGCCAGATGACACCAGGTCCTATCGGCATCAACTGTGCGACCTATGTCGGTTATACTTCAGTAATAAACGATCCATGGGTACAGTCTCTCAATATCGAGTATCTTCCTCATTTACTGGGTATTTTAGGATCGATCTTAGCTACCTTTTCCGTTGTATGGCTGCCATTTGTTGTGATGATCCTCGTCTCTAAGCTAATCCTGAAATACAAGGATTCCATTGTCACCAAGAGCATCTTCAGCATCTTGCGTCCTGCAATCATCGGTCTTTTGGCAGCTGCTGCTCTAAGTTTGATGAATGAAGACAACTTCGGTCCTGTGCACAATATTGATCTTCCGTTGTTCGGCAGCGATGGTAGTGCATTGTGGAGCGTACCAAGTGTACATGCCATGCTTCAATTTGGACTTAGCATACTGATCTTCGTTACAGTATTCATCGGTACACGCAAATTCAAGTGGAACCTTATCTACACCACTCTTTGCTGTGGTCTGATTGGATTCATAGCCTATGGCGTCATCGGCATCTAAACGTCTGGAGATCTTCCTTGCGACACTCTGTTTCATGATGGGTGTAAGTATCTATATCCTGTGGCGCGACGAGCATCTGCTCATCCATCGCGTCCTCCACGCCTGCCATCTGCACCCTATACTTGACGGCATTCGCAGTCAGGCAGCAGACATATATTTACCCGAGTGGGTACGCTTTGCGCTTCCTGACGGACTCTGGTCAATGTCATACATCCTGACCATCGACGCGCTTGTCAAGCGTGATTATCTTTGGACTTCGGTCATCCCTGCCATCGGTATACTCTCAGAACTGATGCAATGGATAGGATGGCTTCCTGGGACTTTCGACATCTGCGATTTACTCGCTTATGGTCTTCCTTACCTCCTTTATATTCTGATCATTAACCAACAAAAATAAAACATTATGAGCTACGACAAAGGCAATAACAAACCGTTGATATCTACGAAAGGAGCTCTCGTCATTGGCTTCTTTATTGCCGCTGCACTCCTGACCATCTTCGTACCGACAGATGATGAAACGACCAGTGATCCAGAAGCAACAGAAGTAGAGAATATTAACCTTGATGAAGAAGCTCGTCAGGCCATAGAGGAGCTGAACAAGGACAATTCATCATTCTCTCAGAGCGAGGAAAGCAAAGTAACCGAGGAGAAACCTGTTGCTATCAATTACATTTTGGGCCCAGATCCTTTTGAGGAACTTGAAGGGATGATCGGTCTTGACTCAGTCAAAGCGGAAGTCAAGAGCCTTGCCAACTATATCAAGCTAATGCAGGAGCGTGAGGCAAAAGGATTGAAATCACCGAATATCTCATATCATTGTGTCTTCAGCGGCAATCCTGGTACTGGTAAGACGACTATAGCTCGCATTCTTGCACGTATCTATCGAGATCTCGGCGTTGTCTCGAAAGGACATCTCGTTGAGACAGACCGTAATGGATTGATTGGTGCATACGTTGGTCAGACTGGTCCTAAGACTAACGCTTTGATCGACTCCGCTCTTGGAGGCGTCCTTTTTATTGATGAGGCTTACGGACTCATGGACAATGGCGGTTATGGTGACGAGGCCATCGCTACGCTCCTTAAACGTATGGAGGATGATCGTAAGGATCTTGTAGTCATTGTAGCTGGCTATACCAATGAAATGAAGAAGTTCATTGACACCAATCCAGGCCTCCAGTCACGCTTCACCCGTTATATCAACTTCCCGGATTATTCCCCAGACGAGCTCTACAACATCTTTCTGGCTCGCATGAAACCATATTCTCTGAAGCTCTCTCCAGAAGCATCAGAAGAGCTTAAGTCTGTTCTTGATCAAGTCTTCAAGACAAAGACACGCAACTTCGGCAACGGTCGATACGTACGTAATCTCTTTGAGACTGCAGTCACAAACATGGCCAATCGTCTCTCTAAAAAATCGTCTACTTCCGACGAGGATTTGAGCACAATCACCGATGCAGACATCAAGTATGCGTTCAAACAAGTTAAGTTTTAATAAAAAATAGTAGAAAACGCCAAAAATTATCATAATAATTTGGCGTTTTCTAATTTTTTCCCTATCTTTGCACACGAAAAACCAGATGTCGGCATAGCTCAGCTGGTTAGAGTATCACCTTGACATGGTGGGGGTCCTTGGTTCGAATCCAAGTGTCGACACAAACAGAATCTATACACAAGTGTCAGAGTCCGCAAGGTCTTTGACATTTTTCATTTAATTATATAATGTGATATGATGAATAAAGTTCACAGTTCACAGTTCAGACTCTTCTATCTTTTCTTGATCATCCTGATTTCTTTTGGAATCACTTCCTGCAGTGATGATAACGACAGAGAAATAGTTGTGTTGCCTGGAAATGATACGGAAGATATCCCATTGACAAATGAAGAGCAGAGGAACTACTATATCAATACATTTGCTGCTACTAGTCTTAGTGAGTATTATCTATGGATAGATGAACCTCAGGTCGCTGAAAAGATGGAAGAATGGAAAATCTTCGATGATCCATTTACTGCTGTCAAGGAATTACGCTACAAGGATTCAAATGGCCAGGACATTGATCGATGGACAGTAATGCTCGACAATTTTGAAGAATCTGTCAATAGTTTTGACGGTATCGAGACAACCTATGGCTTTGACTTTGTCCTATACAGGTATGATAAAAACAATGTATGTGCAGTAGTAACATATATCATAAAAGGTAGTCCAGCAGAAAATGCAGGTTGGAAACGTGGAGACGTCATCTTAAAGGTAAATAATAAATTCATGCCTTTAGAGAACGACCAATACTATGCCATTGTTACAGACGAACTTATGGAAGGTTCTACCCTCTCGGTTGAGATGGTTGACGGAAAACAATACACCATTAACTCTGTTACCCTGCAAGAGGACGCAGTCCTGCTGACCAAGATGTTCGACTGTCAGGACAAGACGGTCGGATACATGGTATACAATAGTTTCACTTTCGATTCAATACACCGACTGATTGAGGAATGCAAAAAGTTCAAGGAAGCCGGCATTAAAGAGCTGATTCTTGACCTTCGTTACAATGGAGGTGGCTATGGCATTACTTCAGAAGCATTAGCATCTATGCTAGTACCTGAAGCGGAAGTTAAGGCGGAGTCTGTTTTTCAGACTGAAGTTTATAACAAAGACTTGACTGAGTATTACAAAATACTTAATCATAGTAATGAAAAGAAATTCAAAACAGAATTCAAGTACAAACTTGAAGATGAGGATAAGATCTGGAATACTGCAAATGCCAACATTGGTATTGAGAAGTTATACGTAATCATTACTGGATATTCAGCTTCTGCCTCGGAAGCCTTGATCTGTGGACTAAAGCCATATATGCCAGTCATGCTGATTGGTCAAAAGTCATACGGTAAATATTGTGGAGGATTCCTGCTTGGAGCACAGGAATTTTACGATGAATATAAAGATCCTCTGACTAAAATGGGAATATATGAAGCAGGAAGAAAAGCTGTCTATGACATAGGAATGTACGTGATAGTTTCACGATATGCAGACAAAGATGGCATAACAGGTTGTATGCCTGATGGTTATATTCCTGACATAGAAGTCGAAGATAATCCGATCGATGGTTGTCAGTTAGGTGATCCAGAAGAAAGTATGCTCAAAGTAGCACTTACACAAGCTGGTTATCAGTATCAGGATAAGCCATCAACCAGGTCAGCAAGACCACTAAGAAAGGATGATTCTATATTATTACTTGATGCAACAAAGCAAGTTTATAAGAAGAATTTCGGAATCCTTGTCAATAATTTCAATTCAGAAACACATTATCTTAACATTTATCAATAACAATGAAAAAAAACTTTCTTTCAGCACTCTTCTGCATAGCATGCATGAGTGCAATGGCACAGGTACCAGAGGGCGTTCCTCAGATGGGAGCCTTCGGCTTTGGAGGTAATCAGGCCAGTGAAACCGAAGCAGAATGGAGCAAGAAGTACACTGACATTAATTACGTCGGCGATGGTGAGGAATATCATAATCTTGATATCTACCTTCCTAAGACCGAAGCAGAACGCTATCCAGTAGTCGTACACATCTACGGTAGCGCATGGTTCAGCAACAGCTCAAAAGGTATGGCTGATATCAACACCATCTGCGCCGCCTTGTTAAAAGCAGGATACGCAGTTGTCTGCCCTAACCATCGTAGCAGCATGGATGCTAAATGGCCAGCTCAGATCAACGATATCAAGGCTGTCGTACGTTTCCTCCGCGCAAAAGCAGACAAGTTCCATCTTGACCCTTCTTTTATCGGTGTCTCTGGTTTCTCATCAGGAGCACACCTCGCATCCGTCATGGCTACGACCAATGGCGAGACTAAAGTAAAGTCTGGAGATGTCGAATACGACATTGAGGGTAACCTCGGTATCTTTAACAACGAAAAGAGCTATGTCAATGCTTGTGTCGAGTGGTCGGGTCCTGTAGATCTGCTCAACATGGATTGTGACGGGGTGAAGAAAGATCCTAACTCTCCAGAAGTAGCCATCATGGGTATGCCAAAAGAAGGCAACACCGATGCTTACAACCTGCTCAACGCTACTTATTATATAGACTCACAGGATGTTCCTGTTGGAATTTTCCATGGCTTAGCAGACAATGTAGTGCCAGAGTGTCAAGGTGTACGTTTCTATGATCAGCTCAAGGCGGGTGGAGTCAAGACTTTCCTCGTAGAGCAGCCAGATGGTGGACATGGATTCAATATGTATACCGAAGAAAACCTTCAGAAGATGGTTAACTGGTTCGATGCAGCTCGTCTTGAGCCAAAGTCTTCTATTCTTGAGAATGGTGGCACAGGCCTCTACCCTGCTATCATGAAGGAAGAAGAGACACTTCCTGCTCATACGTTCTTTGTTCCACAGGACCTTTCAAAATTTGGCAAGAAGAACCTCCTTCCTGTTCTCGTATGGGGCAATGGCGCTTGCTCCAACTCTCCTTTCGAGCATCTGCTTTTCCTCAATGAGATTGCTTCGCAGGGTTATCTTGTCGTTGCTACGGGTTACTTCCCTATACCTGGTATGAATTTCTGGGGTCTTCCACGCTCTACCTCTCAGCAGCAGTTGGAAGCTATCGACTGGGTCATGGCTCGCAATGAAGACAAGAACTCTCCTTACTACCACAAGATTGATGTCAAGAACATCTGTGTAGCAGGTATGTCTTGTGGAGGTCTGCAGACACTTGACAACTCAGCAGATCCTCGTATCAAGACACTCATGATTTGCAACAGTGGACTGTTTACTAATCCTGGTGGTGCTGTTCCTGGCATGCCAATGCCACAGAAGGAGCGTCTCAACGACATTAAGGTTCCAATCATCTACATCCTTGGCGGCAAGGAAGACATTGCCTACGAGAATGGCATGGATGACTTCCATCGCATCAATCACGTCCCTGCAATGGCTGTTAACCTCCCTGTAGGTCATGGTGGCACATACGCACAGCCACATGGTGGAGAGTTTACCATACCTGCCATCGGATGGCTCAACTGGCAGCTCAAAGGAGACAAGGAAGCAGCAAAACTCTTCCAGGGTGAAGCCTATGGCATGTCTCAGCGCCCAGGTTGGACAGCCGAGAAAAATGCTTTAATTGATCAGAAGACTAAGAAGTAATCTTCAGACAATATAATACAGATACAAAATATCACCAGCCTTGCTCTGATTCTTATTATTAAGCAAGGCTGGTGATATCTTTATGGCGTATAAATGACACCCTGTAGAGGTTATTCTCCCTTAAAATCGACTACAAGCATTGTGATATCATCACTTTGCTCGGCATCATGAGCATGTTTTGCTATGCAATTATATACATACTCAACAAATCCCTTAGACGTACGCACATCGTGGCTTCGGGCCTCAATCAAAGAAGAAAGCGCTGCTTCCTCACCAAACAGCTCGTGATTTGCATTCTCTGCTTCAGTAACACCGTCAGTATAGAGGAATAAGGCTTCTCCCTGAGCTAATCGCGTTTCTTCTTTTTCGAAAATGAAACCATCAAACAAACCTACTGCAATATTTCGCTTGACATCCATGTACTTAACGTCCATAGAGCCATCCTCCTTCAGTCGTCTGATAATCGGAGCATTATGGCCACCATTGCAGTAACTCAACTTACCAGTTTTCAGATCAAGCACGCCCAGGAACATTGTACAGAACATCGAATACTCATTACCCTTACTAATAGTGTCATTGAGCGACGAGAGAATTTCTGCAGGATCATCGATACGCAAAGAGACATTGCGGAAAAGAGCTACAATGACCGTCATAAAGAGAGAGGCCGGTATCCCCTTGCCTGATACATCTCCAATACAGAAGAATAGTTTATTATCACGTATGCAGTAATCATATAGATCTCCACCGACACTCTTGGCAGGTTTCAGGAAGCCACATACATCGAGCTCTTTTATATCTGGGAACGCTGGATAAATCTTAGGGATCATACCCATCTGGATGCTCGAAGCCACTTTCAGCTCACTCTCAATACCCGTCTTACTGATAGTCAGTTTCTGTAAGCGACGGAAGATCCAGAGCATAGCAATGAGCATAAAGAGAATGCTGATTACTGCAATGATGGTCGTATCACGCTTCATGCGAGACACACCTCCAAAGACTTTCTCTTTCGGACATTCAATAGAGATAGTCCAACCATTACGCTTTATTGGAGAGATAAAGAAGAATGACTCTCTGTGATCTGCAGTAGTAACAGTAAAGCTGCCACCTGTCTGAGCCACCATTGCTTCCTGAATACTGTCATCCGAACTATATCCAGTGTATTTCTCCAACTCAGCTACCGATTTCATGATCATAGAAGAATCCGGATGACTGACAAATCGGAATTCTCGGTCGACAATAGTAACCTCAGAGCCTGGGAATGGAGAAACTTCATTACACTTCTGTCGGAAAGCATCAGTATCAATGTCCACCGCAAGAACACCTACCAGTCGACCACCTCTTCCATGAAGAGGAAGACTATAGCAAGTGACAACCTTTCCCATGCGAGTCTCTGCAAACGGACGACTCCAGTAAGGTTTATTAAGCGTAGCAGCCTCTTTATACCATTCCTTCAGATGGAAATCATGGATCTGGCCAAGATATAGGCGCTCATTCACACCAGATACATTAGTAACATAGGCAGCAAAGCCATATTCTCCCACAGTATTTGGATAAACGAAATTCTCAAAACCAATAGCAGCTCCACAAATATGAGGATTAATGTCAAGGAATCGTTCCAGATCGAGGAATACCTCTTCTTCAGTTGGAAGTCGGAATGTCGAAGGGTCAATAAGTACCATACCCTCACCATTCGCATCACGGTTACTTGCACCGAACTTCGAGCTAATCAGAGTAAACGCTACATCTTCTACGCGCTGTAGCTGTCCGTCCACATAGGTATTGACAAACTCAATGTCACGCTGCACCTTGCTATTAACCTCTGCAGTGACCTCCTGACGGGCAATGTAGAGACTCACACCGAAACCGATGCTATAGACAAGACCTGCCACTAAGATGACCACAAGAGCCAGATCGATATATGAGCGTAAACCTAGAATCTTCTTCATATATATAATATGTGTAATCTTTATCTTATCAACATTAATAATGACACGGCAAAGATACACACATTTGAGCACATGACCAAATAAATAATAGAATATTTCAATAAAATAATAATGGACGCCATATATCATGACGTCCATTATTAATTTTATATGTCTTAATCAAAAGATTACTGGCACTGGATTGTTACGGTTACGCCCATCCAACCGCCGATGGTGTAAGACTCACCTGGCTGCTTGCCTGCCTGCATGAAGAGGTCACCCTTAGCTGGGAAACCACCCTTGTAGGCTGCCATGGTGCGCTGGTATGCTGCCTTCTTCTCATCTGTTGGTGCATTAGCTACAGCTGCCTGCATCTCATTGTATGCAGCAACGTATACGAGCTGGCGCAGAGCAGCCTTATCAGCACCTGACTGGTTAGCTGAAGAAGCGTACATAGAAGCGATCATTACGTGTGGAGTATCCTGTGATGGATCGATGCTGAGAGACTTGCGGAGAAGCTCACGAGCCTTAGCCTTGTTGCCACGATCCTGATAGATAGCTGCCTCGTAAAGAAGAATCTCAGTCTTATCATCAGGCTGGATAGCACGACCAAGTGCCTCATCATAGTACTGGATAGCACGATCGTAATCCTTAGCCTTAAGAGCAGCCTTAGCAAGACCCTTAGCAGCCTGCATTGAAGGCTCGATCTGATAAGAGTAATCTGCTACGTGAGTATAGAGATCAGTCTCACGACCCTCAGCGGTACGACCGAGAAGCTTAGCTACATTGTTAAGGAATGCGAGGTCGCTCTTCTTGTCCTCAACCTGTGGGGTAAAGATCTCAACGAGAGTGTTGACATCAGCATAACCAGAGGTAGCAAACTTCTGAGTGAGGTTCATCTTGTAACTCTTAGCCTGATCAAGAAGCTGCTTGGTAGCCTTAGCTGCACGCTCGAGCTTTGCTACATCACCTCCAGCTGCCTGAGCCTTAACAACTGCAGTGGTGTCCTCCTCATAACGGAGTACGTAACGGTCAAGAGCCTCATCAAGATACTCGGTAGATGTCATGTAGTCCTGAATGTAACCATTCTTATCACCACCAGCCTTAGCCATCTTCAAAGATAGATCACACCACTGGCCGATGTAATATGGCTGTGCACCACCACGGAAACCCTTGAGGATTTCGCCATACTGCTCGTAAACAGTCTTGTCAGTAGCCTCAGAATCATACTTCTTGAAGTAGTCAACCTTCTTCAACTGAATAGCCTCTGCAGGAACGGTCTTAGTAGCGAAACCGTACTTTACACGATCCTCCATCAACTTCTCAAGCTCCTTAGCGTACTTCTGCTTATCTGCAGCATTATTATCCTTTACAGCCTTATCAACCTTAGCAACGAGAATCTTCTCACCATTAAGATAGAGAGCCTGATTGAAGTTTGGAACTGCATCGTAGAGAGCCTTCCAGTTCTCATAAGCAGAGAGAGGCTTTGCCTCACCTCCCTTAGGGAAGAAGTCGTTGTAAAGAGAGTTGTTGGTACCAGCGTCCAGATCATTTGCACACATGGTAGCAAGCATCTCTGGAGTCTGTGCATACATTGCTGTGGTGCCCATTGCGAAGAGAGCGCTCAGCATTACTTTTGCAGATGTCTTCATTGTACTTAATTATATTTAATGTTACTAATTGTCTTAGTTTTTGTCCTTATGACGAACGACACAAGATAAAGTTTAAAAGAAACGGATTGATTATCTAAGTTTATTCCTAAAGAACATCATCTCATTGAATGTCACACCCATGGTGAATGTAAGATAGTTTTCTTTAAGAAGGGTAGCCTTGGATGGCTGCATACGACTGTAACCTACCGAGAAATCGAGGAAACAGCGACGATTGACTGGCATCGAAAGACCTGCATTGACGCCGTACTCACGGAACTTAGCATCATCAATGAGCATATAACTGTTCTTGGTGACCGCACCTACTCGATAACGGCAATTCTGCCAGAAACGGTTGGTACCCGCTCGTGGAATATACTCAGCACCCGCAGTAATGCGATGTGTATCAGTGAAGAGATCATGAGATATATTCAGGTCAGTATTCAATGAACGAACCGAAGACCATTTGGTGTACTCATACTCTGCTGACACCGTGAGCTGACGAGCTACATTATAAGAGGCACCGAAACCAAGTGACATTGGAGACTTGATCATGTGACGGTACTCCTCATTGAATTGAATGGTATCTGTACTGATCTTAAGCTCCGCAGCATCAACACTCAGATTAAGTTCTGGCTGGAAGGTAGCACCAACCGTGAAGCTACGCACGGCGTTGAGACGATGGGTGTACTGTACACCAGCCTTAAAGAAGAGACCGCGAGCAGACATCTCATGCGTCACCAGGGTACTATTGGCTTGCGAACTAGTAATAGCGCTGGCTGTGTGCTGAATACTACCGAAGAGGAAGCCGACGTTGACACCTACACTCAGTTCGTTCATCTTAGTGACCCATGGACGATAACCGATGCCCATCATAAAGTTATTGATACCACCTACGCCATCATAAACACTCTGAACGGTGAGTGAATCATGCTTATTGATCGGGCTCTCAAGAGGTTTCTTCTCAGTATTGCCATAATAATAACCGACCATACTGTAGGGGGTCAGAGAGAGCGACATGGCAAAATTACGCCACAAAGGGAAGTGGAAGCTCATGTAACTGAAACCTGCATCCCAATTGCGCTCAGTAATACCCTTCTCACTAAAGCTAGAGAAATCTGCATCGAGACCGACGGAGAAGATCATCGTGAGCGTATCAATCGCAGTCAATGAAGCCGGATTGGCAATCGTAGTATAGTTGTTGGTACGGAGTGCGATACCCAAATCACCCATACCCTTGGTAGAAGCATTGCCCAATGAACCAAGCTTACCATAGCCATAACGAGAATATGGAGAGCGTGTGAGATTGCTCTCGTTGATATCCTGAGCTACAGAAACACTTGCAGTCATGGTCATCATAACCATGAAGATCAAGGCGAGTGCTTTGTTTAATAAATTCATTTTCAAAAAATCGATATATTACGAGGTGCAAATATAGCGTTTTTCTATGAAAGAACCAAATAATTTCGTTTTTTTTAATGAAATTAATATCAAATTAAAGACAAAAATTAAAATAACAGCAGTTACATAAAGATATTCTTCACGTAGCTGCTGCTATTTAGGATTTAATATTTAGCTTTTTCAATCAAATCGATTACTCCCACTCGATGGTTGAAGGTGGTTTTGAAGAGATGTCATAGCATACGCGGTTGACACCCTTGACCTTGTTGATGATGTCGTTGCTGACCTTGGCCATGAAGTCGTATGGGAGGTGAGCCCAGTCGGCGGTCATAGCATCGGTAGAAGTAACTGCACGGAGAGCAACAGGATTCTCATAGGTACGTTCATCGCCCATGACACCTACGCTGCGAACCTCGCTGAGGAGGATAGCACCGGCCTGCCAGATCTGATCGTAGAGAGAAACCTCGATCTCGCCGTTCTCCATGTTGGCAGGAACGCCAGCAGCAAGTACACGACGAGCCTCTTCGCCAGAGAGCTTGACCTTGTACTCGCGGAGACCACGGATATAGATATCATCAGCATCCTGGAGGACACGTACCTTCTCACGGGTGATAGCACCGAGAATACGGACAGCCAAGCCAGGACCAGGGAATGGATGACGGGTGATGAGGTGCTCTGGCATGCCGAGCTCACGACCTACACGACGAACCTCATCCTTGAAGAGCCACTTCAAAGGCTCACAAAGTGAGAGATGCATCTCCTCAGGGAGACCGCCTACGTTGTGGTGTGACTTGATAACCTTGCCAGTGATATTGAGCGACTCGATACGGTCAGGATAGATGGTACCCTGAGCGAGCCACTTGACAGCGCCCTCGCCACCTACGTTGCTTGAGTTAATGATAGCCTTAGCCTGCTCGTTGAAGACCTCTACGAAGTCACGGCCGATGATCTTACGCTTCTTCTCTGGCTCGGTAACGCCTTCGAGGTCACCGAGGAACTTATCGCTGGCATCGACACCGATCACGTTGAGTCCAAGACACTCATAGTCTCGCATAACGTCGTCAAACTCATTCTTGCGGAGCATGCCATGATCGACGAAGATACAGACGAGCTGCTTGCCGATGGCACGGTTGAGGAGTACGGCAGCAACAGAGCTGTCGACACCACCTGAAAGGCCGAGGATGACACGATCAGTACCGATCTGCTCACGGAGCTCCTTGACAGTAGTCTCGATATAGTTGGCTGCAGACCAGTCCTGACGACCGCCACAGACATCGACTACGAAGTTCTTGAGCAACTGTGTACCCTGCACGCTGTGGAAGACCTCAGGATGGAACTGTACGCCGAAGACAGGATAGCCACCATTGAATGAAGGGATGTAATAAGCTGCATTCTTTACTGTAGGAGTGCTGGCTACTACCTGAGCGCCTGTTGGAATGGCGGTGATGGTATCGCCATGCGACATCCACACCTGTGAATTGTCATCGAAACCATGGAAAAGAGGACAAGTCTTGTCGATGGTAGTGAGGTTCTGTCGGCCATACTCACGACTACCTGCAGGTTCTACGTTACCGCCGTTGTTATAGGCGATGAACTGTGCACCATAGCAGATACCCAAGACTGGAAGTCGGCCAATGAACTGGCTGAGATCAGCTTTGAAGGCTTCCGGATCATAAACGCTGTAAGGAGAACCTGCCAGAATGACGCCGATGACGTCCTTATCCCCTACTGGGAACTTGTTGTATGGCAGAATCTCACAGAAGGTATCCAGCTCACGCAGACGACGAGCAATGAGCTGTGTGGTCTGCGAACCGAAATCCAAAATGATAATTTTCTGTTGCATAAAAATTATATATTATGATTATTCTTGCGTTGCTCTCTTCAGAACACTATATGCCTGTACAAGGCCTAACTCTCCTGCTTTCGAGAGGTCCTGGATGCCTTGTTTAGTCTTACCTACACGGAGCAGAACCAGGCCTCGGTTGAAGTAGGCTTCAGCGAAGTTTGGGTACAGCTCGATAGCCTTGTTGAGGTCCTGAAGCGCTGCATCAAAGTTATTAAGTCGAGCCGAGATGAAGGCGCGATTATAATAAGCATAGACGAAGGTTGGAGAAAGTTCAACGACCTTATCAAGATCGCGCATACACATCTCACATTCAACTTTACGCTGTCGCTGCAGGTTTTCTGTCTGAATACGAAGCTGCTCCTGGTTACTGAGTGCGGTATTCGGATTCAGACGGATCTGTGGCGAAGAATGGCGAATGGCCGTAGTACGTAGCTCATCTTCATTGGCTTGAGAAGCAAAGGCGGCAGAAGCGGAAATGTCACCACTACGTTCATTAATCTCAAGCTGGCGGAAGCGCATGACTGCACGATTAAAATATGCCAGAATGAAATTATCCTTTCGATATAGAACTTGATTGAGATCAGCGATAGCCGACTGGAAATCCTGAACAAGCATATAGTCAAGGCTACGCGAGAAGAAGTTGATCGTAGCACCTCCACTCATACCAATGATGTTCGACAGATCGTTGATCGATGCAAAGTGAGCCTGTACCTGTGTCTCTGTCAACATCGGTTCACGACATACGGCCAAAAGTCGATGATCAAGCAGACCTGAACGATTGAAGTCAGAAAGGGTCTTCTCAAAATAGATATTCTGACGCATCTCATCACTCTTCTCATAGTAAGAGAGTACGAAGAGAGGCTGCATTTCGATATTGAATTGTCGATCCTGAATACGGCCACGAGACTTATTATCATATCGAGCCACATCTTCGTCAATGCCAGAGGCCATAATACGATTGAACTTACGAATGTTCTTATCGCTCTCCTTACGCATCTTGTCATTATCATCAAGCTCATCATCTTCGCTCTCTGTATTGTCAGATGATGCAGAAGAATTATCTGCCAAATCTCCTGAAGCGACAGTAGTTGCAGTACGACGCTTGACACGTTGCTCGACAGTAAAGGCCTGTTTGAAAACCTCATCAGCCTCTTTAGTACGTCCTAACTTACGCAAGTCTTCTGCACGAGCATAAAGTGCTGGGAAGAAATTCGGATGCTGATCAAAAACTGCTTGATAATCGACAATTGCACCTCTTAAATCACCTGTCTCATCGCGCAGAATAGCTCGATTATAACTTGCAAAGGTGTTGTCTGGTTCAAGGTCCAAGACACGCGAGAAGTCAGAAATTGCACGATTGCGATCACCGATCTGTGCACGAAGAATACCTCGGTTATAAAGCGACAGGACGCTATTTGGAGTCAGTTCAAGTGCCTGGTCATAGTCAGACATAGCACCACGAAGGTCATTAATATTATAACGGACCATGGCTCGGTTGTTATAATACGCAGCATTCTCTGGATCAAGCTTGATAGCAAAGTCCAGATCGGCCAGAGACTCCTTGTATCGCTCATTCTGCATCAGAATAATACTACGGATGGCATATGCATAACTATTGCCTTTATCCAGCTTGATAACCTGATCAAGGTCTTGGAGAGCAGAGATACTATCACCCTCCTCCATACGTAACTGAGCTCGGTTGAGATACGCCTGCGACTCCGATGGAAAGAGAGAAATAAAGTGATTGAAACAGCTGTCGGCTCGCTGATAGTCTTTCTTCATGGCATAGGTCACTGCAAGGCTACGAAGAAAGACTTTATTCTCAGGTTGCGCCTTCAAACCCTCAAGGAAGTCGGAGATGGCTCCGTCATACTCTTTGAGATTCTGTCTGGCAATACCTCTTACCTGCCATGCCGTGATAAGGAAAGGATTGCGCTCTATACACTCACTAGCATCCTGAGCTGCACCCAGATAATCGTCAAGGTAAATCTTGGCAATGCTTCGATAAAGATATGGATCTGCCAAGTAAGGCTTAACCGCAATAACCTCATTGAAGTATTGTATCGAAAGGACATAATCCTCATAATAGAGAGCGTTACGACCAATCGACAATACACGATCAGTATTGATCTGCGCAGTAAGCGAGATCAAAGAAAGGATGAGTGATGTGAGGAGTGCAAAGACTTTTCTCATTGATTCATGCCGAATTTTTTGCGGCGTGCAGCAGTATGGATCAGAAGATTCTTTACAAGGTTGTCGAAATTGGCAGGCTGCTGACCACACCATTCAACAACTTCTTCTACATAATCACGCGCCTGAGAGCGAGCGTTCTCGTAAAGCAGACAATAGCGCTTAGAAAAATCCAGACGAAGAGGGAATTTCTCCTTTGGACAAACTAGCACGGTGTCTTTCTCAATACTGATAGCACATTCCATAGGACTGTCTATTTTAGTTTTAGATATTAATGTTATAGGTAAGTTTAATTGTTCAATAGGATATTAAGAGACCTTAATGGATATTAAAGGTCTTTAAGGAAAAAGCATAATCAGCACAGCGTGCCAATCAGCTCGTATGCCTCTGCCCTCTCCACCTTAACCTGATGGAAAGAACCTGGCTCAAGGGCGATAGGAACCATGACACCATCATCGTAGCCAGAAGGCTCTGTAGGTAGAGAATTAACTGGAATGAGGATCTCAGGATCAACCTCAGGGCTGTCGAACTCTGTACGTCCGACATAATACTCTCCATCAAGACGATCGATGACTACATTGAAGGTCTGACCGACTTTCTGCTCCTGACATTCGAGGCTGATCTGTTCCTGCAAGGTCATCAGGCGATCAAGACGCTCCTGCTTGACGTCTGCTGGTATATCGTCCTCGTAGTGACGTGCAGCGTAGGTGCCGTCTTCCTCACTGTAGGAGAAGGCTCCCATACGTTCGAAGCGCATACGACGAGTGAAGTCAAGTAGTTCTTCAAAGTCTTCTTCTGTCTCACCAGGGAAGCCAACCATCAGCGTAGTGCGAAGATGGATACCTGGCACCTTCTTGCGTATTTCTGCCAGCAGCTCTTCTGTCTCAGCCTTTGTGACGTGGCGCAGCATACGGCTCAATACGTGGTCGCTGGCGTGCTGCAGAGCGATATCAAGGTACTTGCAGACGTTATCATGCTTGGCCATGACAGGAAGGAGATCCTTCGGGAAGTCATTCGGATAAGCATAGTGCAGACGGATCCACTTGACGCCCTCGATCTGTGCCATCTTGTCGACCAGTTCTGCGATGTTATATCGGCCATAGAGGTCATAGCCATAGCCCGTAAGGTCCTGTGCGATGAGCTGGAACTCATGAACGCCATCCTTGACCAGAGACTCCACCTCTGCAAGGATCTCATCGACAGGACGGCTCTGATAGCGACCTGTGATAAGCGGGATAGCACAATAGGCGCACATACGGTTGCAGCCCTCTCCTATTTTAATATATGCGTAGTGCTTCGGAGTCGTCTGGAATCTGCTGCTACGGAGACTATCGTCCCACTGGTGACCAAGGTCTGCAAGAATCTGTTTCCAGTCGAACTTGCCATAAAGGCGGTCTATCTCCGGGATCTCATCTGTGAGTTCCTTGTGATAACGCTCACTCAGACATCCCATCACGAAGATCTTGCCGATCTTGCGACGCTTCTTGAGTTCAGTCAGTTCAAGAATCGTATTGATACTCTCCTCCTTAGCGTCACCGATGAATCCGCAGGTATTGACGATCACAATCTCTCCCTTAGGATCCTCCGGATCATGATGCAGCTTATAGCCACATGCAGACAACTGAACCATCAGGCGCTCACTATCTACAAGATTCTTGGAGCAACCTAAGGTAATGAGATCTATACGATTCTTGATCATTTCAAAAGGACAAATTAATATTTCTTAGAAGAAACCTTGTTCCAATCGATGAAGTCGGTTGAAAGGGCAACTGGGACGGTTTTGATGGTAGCACCTTTCTTCACGAGGATGACGATAGGGAGTTTGCCACACTCAATGTGGTTCCAACCAGGACCGTATGTCTTGCCTGTCTGATAATCTACCCAACGATCCTTGCCTGGAAGATATACGTCACGACCAGTGCCGGCTTCGAGCATTGGAGCAACCATCATGCTCTCGCCGAAGAGATACTGATCCTCGATAAACCATGCACCAGGATCGTCTGGATACTCGAGGAGCAATGCACGCTGCATAGGAAGACCAGCCTTAGCTGACTGCTGAGCCTGCTCGTAGATATATGGCATGAGCTTGTACTTGAGCTCTGAGCACTCACGGAAGTAAGCGATGAAATTCTCATCATAGAGCCAAGGCTCTGTCTCCACACCGTGAACACGGCTGTGTGAGGTCAGCATACCGTATGGCATCCAGCGACGATAGAGTTCTTCAGGACTCTTAGTGACAAAGCCTCCGATATCGTTGCTCCAGAATGAGAAGCCAGAGAGACCGAACGAAAGACCCTCGCGGATAGAACCGAGGAGACCCGTGTTGGTAGTAGCAGCATCGCCATCCCAGTGAAGAGGGAAGCGCTGGCTACCTGCCCATGCTGATCGGCCCCAGATGATACCCTCACCGTTGTTAGTCTTCTTGATAATGTCGTATGCAGCCTTGTTATAGCGAACTGGATAGAGGTTATGCTCATAGAGACCGGTCTTGCCGCTGGCATACATACCATTTAAATAAGGTGCAGCCTCACCGAAGTCAGCCTTGATCACAGCCACGCCCTGCTTAAGAAGACCCTCGAGCTTGCTCTGATACCAAGCCACGGTCTTAGGATTAGAGAAGTCAAGGACAGCATCCTCCAATGGAAGACCGCCACGAGGACTCATCACAGCCATGCCATTCTCCACGAGCTCCTTGAAGTAACGGTTCTTTGGAGTGAAGTAAGGCAACTGCCAGAGACAGGTACGGAAGCCCTGCTCCTTGAGGTCAGCGAGCAACTTGGTAGGATTGTCAAAGTTCTGCTTGCTGAACTCATAGTCGCACTGCCAGTCAACCTCGAACCAACCTGTATCGAAGTGAATGACATCAGCAGGAATCTTATTGTCGCGCAACTGCTTAGCAACAGAGCGGCCTTCTGCCTCAGTGAAGTAAGAGATACGGCTCTGCCAGAGACCGAAGCTCCAGAGAGGAGGACAGTCAGGACGACCTACAAGTGAGGTATACTCGCCAAGGATCTCCTTAGGTGAACCCAACATAATGAAGAGGTCAGCCACCTCGTCGGCCATGAAGAGACGGGTGCTGCCGATATAGCTGTTACCGAAATCTACCGTCACAGGAGCCGAAGTGTGCATGAACACACCGTAGCCACGGTTAGAGAAGTAGAATGGGTTTGGCTTGTACATATCTGGAGTCTCAGGACCCTGAGGATCGCAGACAAAGAGGTTGAGCTTCTGTCCAGCCTTGTTCAAGCTGGTTGCCGACTCACCACAGCCATAGATACGCTCGCCTGGCTTGAGGCTGAATACAGGTTCGATGCTGCGAGAGTTGTCCGAACCACGCTTCACGAACATGAATGGCTGAGTCTTGACCTGTGTAGAGTCATTGTCGCTCAATGCACGGGTACGAGTCATCTCCACACCATTCTTGTCACGGAGGATGAGACGCCAAGGATAAGTATGGATCTCAAGGCTACCCTCGCTGCTGGTATAGGTCACACCCTGAGCGGTCTTATTGACCTGCCACTTTGAGAGATCGACCTTAGGCTGCTCCACGAGCATGATCTCATCAGGATCGTCCTGAGGTATGATAGGACTGGTGAAGACACGGACACGGAGAGTACGCTCGTTGACTGGCTCCACGCGGAACTCAAGGTTAGGGCTCTGATCGTATGCAGGACCAGGGAAGTCCATATTGTCCAATGACTTGATCCAGTAGCCGTTGGCATTGAAAGCCTGACGTGGCTGGATCTCATTGCGTCCCCATTTAATGATGCCACGACCGGTGGCAGTATCGAAGCTGACCAGGGAGTCAGCGGTGAAATACGTGTTGGTTGCGTCAGAGAACTGCTGGCTCATATCTACCGTCTGATTCATCAGATAAGGTATGCCATTGTTCAACGTCACTTGAGCACCTGCGCTAAGCGAAGCACTCAAAAGAGTCATAGCGATAGTAAGTTTTTTCATATAGGTATAATGTGTGAAGTTATTTACCGAATAAGGAATCAACAAAGGCGCGGTTGTTGAAGATCTGGAGATCCTCCATACCCTCACCCAGGCCGATATAGCGGACAGGGGTCTGCAACTGATCGCTGATGCCGATGACAACACCACCCTTAGCAGTACCGTCGAGCTTAGTGATGGCCAATGCAGTAACATCGGTCACAGCAGCAAACTGCTTAGCCTGCTCGTATGCGTTCTGTCCTGTAGAGCCATCGAGCACAAGCAACACCTCAGGATTATTGTCTGGAACGACCTTCTGGATCACCTTACGGATCTTGCCAAGCTCATTCATCAAGCCAACCTTATTATGAAGACGACCAGCGGTATCGATGATCACCACATCAGCGCCTTCCTTGACAGCATGGCTCACGGCATCGAATGCCACGCTGGCAGGATCAGAACCCATCTGCTGCTTCACGACAGGAACACCGACGCGGTCACCCCAGATCTGCAACTGATCGATAGCTGCAGCGCGGAAGGTATCAGCAGCACCAAGGACGACCTTATTGCCAGCCTTCTTGAACTGATAGGCCAACTTGCCGATGGTAGTAGTCTTGCCGACACCATTGACACCTACGACGAGCATTACGTAAGGACGCTTGGCCCCCTCCTTCACGGTGAAGCCATCGAGCTCCTCACGCTCATTGAGCGAAAGCAGCGCGGCGATCTCCTGACGAAGGATCTCATTGAGCTCTGACGTTCCTACATATTTATCTTTAGCTACACGAGCCTGAATACGTTCGATGATACGAAGCGTTGTCTCGACACCGACATCGCTGGTGACAAGGACTTCCTCAAGGTTATCGAGGACATCATCATCGACCGTACTGCGACCTGCTACGGCGCGAGCAATCTTATCGAAGAGACCCTCCTTGGTCTTCTGCATACCCTGGTCGAGTGTCTCCTTCTTTTCTTTTTTAAAGAATTTATCGAAAAATCCCATATTTTACCAAATTTGGCGGCAAAGATACTGCTTTTAATCGAGACTTCCAAATTTAAAGACGATTATGTTGACGATATTTTAAAAGAAATTTGGCGAGATACAAAAAATATAGTATCTTTGCGCCACTTAATTAGAGAATCATATAATTTTTAGCACAAATGACCTATCAGGAAACTTTGGATTATCTCTTTGCCCAACTGCCCGTCTTCGAGAGCCAGGGAGCTCACGCCTACAAGCCAGGATTGGAGCGATGCGAGGGCATGGACCAGGTTTTAGGACATCCACATACACAATTCAAGACCATCCATGTGGCCGGTACGAATGGCAAGGGTAGCACCAGCCACACGTTAGCTGCCATCCTGCAGTGTGCGGGTTATAAGGTGGGACTCTTCACCTCTCCTCACCTCGTGGATTTCAGCGAGAGAATCCGTGTCAATGGCGAGGAAATCGATCATGACTACGTGGTGGAATGGACGGAGAAACACATCGACGAACTGAAAGAATTCCAGCCTTCCTTCTTCGAACTTGCTACGATGATGGCGTTCTGCTATTTTGCAGATCGTCAGGCAGATATCGCAATTATTGAAGTAGGTCTTGGTGGCCGACTGGATTCAACGAATATCATCACGCCTATCCTATCGATCATCACAAATATCTCGATGGATCATACGCAGTTCCTGGGTGATACTTTGCCACAGATTGCCGCAGAGAAAGCGGGTATCATGAAGCCGGGCGTACCTTGTGTCATTGGAGAATGCGAGGACGATCGCGTCCGCTTTACCTTCGAGCAGAACGCGCAGTTGCATGAGGTGAGCCGTCTCTATTTTGCATGTGACCGCAGACAGGTGAAATGGGTGCAGCATGAGGTTGGAGGCAATCTCTATACAACGCTTGATGACGGAGAAATCTTCTGTCCACTCACTGGTGACTGCCAGCCAAAGAATGCCAACACGGTGCTGAATGCGATCCAGATCCTTAGACAAGAAGGGATGGAGCTCTCGCAGGAAGTCGTGGCTCGTGGTTTCAAAGAGGTGCTGACGCTGACTCATCTGCGTGGAAGATGGGAGACCTTATCGACCTACGAAGACGGTAGCACACGCGTCCTCTGCGACACAGGTCATAACGAGGGATGTTTCAGCTACATCGGTCCTCAGCTGAAGCAGCTCATCGCAGAGGGTCATCCGCTGCACATCGTCTTCGGAATGGTCAGCGACAAGGATATCGACGCCGTGCTGAAGCAGCTTCCTACCGAGGCAACTTACTATTTCTGCAACGCTCCTACTCCACGTGCTCTGCCTGCTGAAAAGCTTGCAGAAATGGCCTCTAAGCACGCTTTGTCAGGACTGGTTTGTGAGAGTATTGATGAGGCAATAGATGCAGCCTTAAGCCATCTGAATGGCCAGGAAATAGCATTCATCGGAGGTTCAAACTTCATTGTATGCGAAGCAATGAAAAGAAATCTCTAAAAAAATTTGTTTTATTCGAAAATAATCATTTACTTTGCGGTCAAAATTGGCCAATCAATATCTATTGACCGCAACACTATTAATATATCATGTGCACACCTGACGACGTCAAAGAAGACAAGAGATACCTCGAACTACTGGCAGACAAGTTCCCGACAGTAAGCAAAGCAGCCACAGAAATCATCAACCTTGAGGCGATCCTCAGCCTTCCTAAAGGTACAGAACACTTCCTCAGTGACCTCCACGGCGAGTCCACTGCCTTTACGCACGTCCTGAAGAATGCTTCCGGACAGATTCGTCGTAAGGTGGATGATATCTTCGGCATGTCGATGCGAGAGGCTGACAAACGTGAGCTCTGTTCGCTCATCTATTATCCGGAAGAGAAGCTTGCCTTGATCAAGGAGCAGGAACAGGATGTTCGTGACCTGGCCGACTGGTATCGCATGAGTCTCCATCAGGTCGTCGAGGTGGCTCGTTTCGTCACCGTCAAATATACTCGCAGCAAGGTACGCAAGATGATGCCAAGCGACTTTGCCTACGTCATCGAGGAGCTTCTCTTTGAGAGCAAGTCAGAGAGCGATCGTCAGGATTACTACAACGCCATCATCAATGCCATCGTGGAGATTGACCGTGCAGATGCTCTGCTCATTGCCATCTGTAATCTCATCCACCGCCTGATCATCGACAAGCTACACATCGTCGGCGATATCTTCGACCGAGGTCCGGGAGCTGCCAAGATCATGACTGAGCTCACCAACTACCATAATTTCGACATCCAGTGGGGTAACCACGACATCGAGTGGATGGGTGCTGCAGCTGGTAATTTAGCGCTGATCGCCAGCGTCTTGCGTATCTCTATCCGCTATGCCAATGTAGAGACGCTGGAGGAAGGCTATGGCATCAACCTCCTGCCATTGGCCAACTTAGCCTTCGAGGTTTATGGCGATGATCCATGTACCTTGTGGCAGACCAAGGACTTTGAGAACAATCCTCGACTGAAGCGTTCTTCCCAGCTCATGGCCAAGATGCACAAGGCCATCTCGATCATCGAGTTCAAGCTCTGCGGACAGATCATCAAGCGCCACCCTGAATATAACATGGATGACCGACTGATGCTGCATCTGATCAATCTAGAGAAAGGAACCATCACGATCGATGGCAAGGAATACGAGCTGCTCGACAAGCATCTGCCAAGCCTTAAGACACAGGCAGATCCATACGAACTCTGCCAACGTGAGCAAGAAGTCATGGAGCAGCTCGCCCACTCCTTCCGTCACTCAGAGCGACTGCAGGCTCATCTGCGTCTTTTGCTCCAGAAGGGTTCGCTCTTCACGGTCAGCAACAACATCCTGATGTTCCACGCAGCCATCCCGATGAATGAGGACGGCACCTTCGAGGAAGTCATGGTCGATGGCCAGCTGGTCAAGGGTCGTCAACTGATGGAGCGTGTAGACAGCATGGTGCGCAAGGCTTACTTCTCTCCTAAGGGATCGAAGGAGCGTAACGACGCGCTCGACTACATGATGTATCTCTGGCAGGGTCCTAAGTCGCCTCTTTTCAACAAGGACAAGATGACGACCTTCGAGCGTTACTTTGTCGACGCTCCAGAATTATATAAGGAGAAGAAAGGTGCCTTCTTCGTCCTGGCCAACCAGCGTCAGGCCTGTGAGAACATCCTCCGTGAGTTCGGTTTGGATCCAGCAGTGAGCCATATCGTCAATGGTCACGTACCTGTCCGCACCAACAAAGGTGAGTCTCCTATGCGCGCCGATGGCATCCGACTGGTCATCGATGGTGGTTTCTCTAAGCCATACCACGAGACGACAGGTATTTCTGGCTACACATTAATATATAATAGCCACGGTTTACAGCTTGTCGAGCATGAGATGTTCGAGTCAAAGGATAAAGCCATCAAGTCTGGTGCCGATATCCATTCACGTGTGCAGCTCGAAGACTTCAAATATCATCGTATGCTCGTCCGAGACACCGACCAAGGTCATGAGCTGCAGTTGCAGATCGAGAATCTGCAGAAACTGCTCGTGGCGTATAAGCACGGAATAATAAAGGAAAGATAATATGTTCTTCAGAGATATAATCGGGCAGCAACCAGCGGCTCAGCAGCTCAGGCAGGCCATCGATGATGGCAGGATGCCTCATGCGCTGATGATCTCCGGACGTGAGAGTTCAGGAGCGTTGTCTTTGGCCCTTGCTGCGGCTCAATATATCCTCTGTGAGAATCATAGCGCGGATGGTGAACCTTGTGGACAGTGCAATCATTGCAAGATGGTGCAGCGTCTGCAGCATCCCGACCTCCATTTCGTCTTCCCCGTCGTCAACAAGAGCGGTCAGAGTGGCGAGAACTCAGCCGTCAGCGACGACTACCTGCCAGAGTGGCGCGATAAGCTCCTCCGTGATCCTGAGCTTTCTTTCAACGACTGGGTAAAATATATCAGCGAAGAAGGCAAGAACGCGCAGATCTACAAGAACGAAGCCACCAGCATCGTACATAAGCTTAGCGCCAAGCCTTTTGCAAGTGATAGCCGTGTGATGATCATCTGGTTGCCAGAGAAGATCAATGAGACAGCTTCGAATAAGTTGCTCAAAATCATCGAAGAGCCTTATCCAAAGACTTATTTCCTCCTGGTCAGCAACGATCCGGAGCGTGTCCTTGGTACTATCCAGAGCCGTTGTCAGCGACTCAACATCCCTCCACTCGATCCTACGTGGATGCAGCCAAAGTGTGACGATGAAGACAAAGAGCTTTTCTTCGAGCGCTTCTGCGCCATGATGCGACTGAGCTACACACGCAAGATCTTCGATATGCGCGACTGGAGTTTGGAGATGGCCACGCTTGGCCGCCAGCGCCAGCAGAACTATCTGCAATACGCCCAAGCATTGATCCGAGAGAATTTCATCATGAATCTGTCGACTCCCGAGCTCAATTATATGAGTCGTGAGGAGGAGCAGTTCAGCAGCCGTTTTCACCTCTTTGTCAATCATCGCAACGTAGAGGGAATCATGGACGAACTGGCCAAAGCAGAAGCAGACATAGCACAGAATGGTTCGGCCAAGATCATCTTCTTCGACCTGAGCTTGAAACTGATCATGTTACTCAAGAACGGCAATCCTCAATAATCTTAAATTGGCATATCTATTTGTCAATTTTCAAAATATTTCTCCACAAGCACAATTTTGTGGAGATTTTTTTGTTATATTATTGAACATTTACTATCTTTGCATACTATTTTTCGAAGGGACAACTATGTCCGAATGAAAAATTAACAAAGGAAAACTATCATTTATGCGTCAAATTAAGATTACACAGAACATCACCCGTCGTACGGAGGAGTCGATCGAGTCTTATCTCACAGCCATCAGCAAAGAGCACATGGTTACTCCAGACGAGGAGGTGGATCTGGCGCAGCGCATCCACAAAGGAGACCAGCAGGCGCTCGACAAGCTCGTTCGTGCCAACCTCCGTTTCGTGGTGTCAGTTGCAAAGCTTTATCAGAACCAGGGTCTTTCACTCAGCGACCTCATCTCAGAGGGTAACGTCGGCCTCGTAAAGGCAGCTGAGAAGTTCGATGAGACCCGTGGCTTGAAATTCATTTCATACGCTGTTTGGTGGATCCGTCAGTCGGTCATGCAGGCCCTCTCTGAGCAGGCTCGTATGGTACGTCTGCCAGGCAACCAGAACAACCTGATCCGTCAGATCCGCGTTATCCAGAACCGCTTTGAGCAGGAGCAGAATCGTCCTGCTACCATCGAGGAGATCGCAGAGGAACTTGATGTAGCTCCAGATAAGGTACGTGAGACCATGGCTGCCAACAACCGTGGTGTCAGCCTCGACAGTCCTCTTCAGGACGATGAGGACGGTACCCTTCTCGACATCACTCCAGACACCAAGCTCGACGCAACCGACTCTCAGCTCAACAACGAGAGCCTCCACATCGAGCTCGACAATCTGCTGCACAGCATCCTCAAGGAGCGCGAGGCTCGTATCATCAAGGAGACCTTCGGTATCGACTGTCCGGAGAAGAGCCAGGAAGAGGTCAGCCAGGAGTTGGGTCTTACCCGTGAGCGTGTCCGTCAGATCCGTGAGCGTGCATTGCTCCGCATCCGTCGCAGCCCTAATGCCAAGCTGCTTTTGGCATACCTTTAATAGGTAAAAAGGGAAACAAGTAAATTGTAAGCACCTAATTTATTACATACAATGATCCACCCATGCTGCAAATAGCAGTGTGGGTGGTGTTGTTTTTGCACATATTATCACCTCCGTGTACCTATTTACTGACATTTCATGACCAATATAGACATTTGTCTATCCTTTTTTGAGGAATGATTTGGGAATATCGCCAAAAATGAGTATCTTTGCACCATAATATAAAATTACACAAATTTATAAAATAGTAAAGTTATGGAAGCTTCAGAGGTTGCTATTGAAAAGAAAAGTTCGAACTTCGTAGAAGAATTTATTGAAGAAGATATCAAAGCCGGGAAGGTGGCTGCATCGCCTACCAAGATGGTGCACACCCGTTTCCCACCAGAGCCAAACGGTTATCTGCACATCGGTCATGCCAAGGCTATCTGCATGGACTTCGGTGCTGCTGCCAAGTATGACGGCCAGTGTAATCTTCGTTTCGACGATACCAATCCAAGCCGCGAGGATACCGAGTATGTAGATGCTATCAAGGAGGATATCCACTGGCTCGGTTTCGACTGGGGTGACCGCATGTATTATGCCTCTGACTATTTCCAGCAGCTCTGGGATCTGGCCGAGGAGATGATCAAGCGTGGCCTTGCATACGTTGAGGAGCAGACCAGCGAGCAGATCGCAGCACAGAAGGGTACTCCAACTCAGCCAGGTGTTGAGTCTCCATTCCGCAATCGTGCTTGGGAGGAGTCGCTCGATCTCTTCCGTCGCATGAACCAGGGTGAGTTTGAGGAGGGTACGCTTACTCTCCGTGCCAAGATTGACATGGCCAACCCTAACATGCATTTCCGCGATCCAATCATGTATCGCATCATCAAGTATCCACATCACCGTACTGGCAACAAATGGAATGCTTATCCGATGTACGACTACGCTCATGGCCAGTCGGACTTCCTGGAGGGTATCACCCACTCTATCTGTACGCTTGAGTTCGAGATTCACCGTCCTCTCTACAACTACTTTGCTACAATCATGGCATTGATCAAGGAGGGTAAGGACATTCATTATGAAGAGGGTCTCGTCGAGAAGCTCGGTGCCAACGAGAAGCCAGAGAATGGCGAGCATGAGATCACCGATTCTCTCGGTATCACCTACAAGCCACGTCAAATGGAGTTCAATCGTCTGAACCTCACCAACACCGTGATGTCTAAGCGTTATCTGCGCGACATGGTTGAGAATCACATCGTTCGTGGTTGGGACGATCCTCGTATGCCGACCCTCTGTGGCCTCCGCCGTCGTGGTTACACCGCTCCTGCTATCCGTGACTTCATTACCACCATCGGCTATACCAAGTTCATGGCGCTCAACGACATCGTGCTACTTGAGAATGCTGGCCGTAATGACCTCAACAAGGTGGCTACCCGCGTCATGGGTGTCGTCGATCCTGTCAAGCTCACCATCACCAACTGGCCAGCAGGCAAGGTTGAGATGTGCGAGATGGATAACAATCCTGAGCAGGAAGGCGCTGGCAAGCACGAGATGCCATTCTCTGGCGAGCTTTACATCGAGCGTGAGGACTTCCAGGAGGTTGCAGAGAAGAAGTTCTTCCGTCTGACCATCGACAAGGAGGTACGTCTCAAGGGTGCATTCATCATTAAGGCTATCTCTTGCGACAAGGACGAGAACGGCAAGATCATCAACATCAACTGTACCTACGATCCTGAGTCAAAGAGCGGTATGCCAGGTGCAGACCGTAAGGTGAAGGGTACTCTCCACTGGGTATCAGCACAGCACGCAGTCAAGGTCGAGGCTCGTCTCTACAACAATCTCTTCCTCGATGAGGAGGCTACTACCGAGTCAGAGCGCAATCCTCAGAGCGAGGTTGTCGTCGATGCATACGTTGAGCCATTCGCAGCAGAGATGGTCAAGAAGCAGCCATTCACCTACGCTCCTGACGGAACAGCACGCGAAGGCTTGAAGTTCCAGTTCCAGCGCATCGGTTATTTCTGTGTCGATAAGGACACTACCGATGATCACATCGTATTCAACAGAACAGTCTCTCTGAAGGCATCTAAGTAATTCTTTGAAGACGTTAAAGCATTAAATTTCACCAAGATGCAGCAGCAACACCCAATGAAATCGCGAGCCTATTATCAATATATGATAGACTTGATTGATCGCAAACCCAGCTACTACAGCGCAGATGAGGTCGGCCAGATCGCTTACGACCTGCTCGATGACGGAAACGCTGCAGAGGCTCTTAATGCGTGTAAGTTAGGCTTGCTGCAGCATCCTGACGACGACTATATCCAGCTCATCGAAGCGAAGGTGCTCTTGCACATGCATCGCTTCGATGAAGCTGAAAATATCTGGCAGAGTCAGAAAGACAGCGAGATAGATCCTTTCAAGATCAGCATCCGCTTCGGCCTCGATGCCATGCAGCACGATCAGGAAGAGGCCTTCGGCTACCTTATGCGTCAGCTTAAGGATGGTAAACTATTGCTGATGGAGTTCATCGACATCATCGACGAACTCTTCGACTGTCTCCCTCACACCCTGACTGCCAAGTACCTCAAGGAGGCAATGACCTGGGTGGAGTCGTCTGCTAAGAAAGAGGACAAGATGCCAGAAGCCATCGGTCGCATCGGAGCCATGCTCATGGATTGCGGTTGTAGCAAGGATGCTATCCCTGTGCTGGAGAAGTCGCTTGACCTGGATGCTTACGATGTCTATTCTTGGCAGGATCTGGCTCGTTGTCAGTTCGATAACAAATTCTATGATGACTGTGCCAACAGCTGCGAGATGGGATTGGCCATCGATCCGAAGAACCCACTCTTCAACTTCGCACTCGGATATATCCGTTATACGGAGGAGAATTACGAAGAAGCTGCTGAGCATCTCGAAATCGCTCGTCAGTTTGCCGAAGGTCACATTGAGCACGAGGAATTGCACTTGGAGCGCCAGGAAGCAGAGCAGCAAACTGCTATCACCTACGATCTTTTAGGAGCGTGCTACGTCTCGCTCAACCGACTGGAGGACGCGATGGTGTGCTACCAGACACTGGTCAATCGCTTGCCAAGTTGCGACGAAGGATATTTCCACCTGTCGACAATTGCCCTCGACCTCGGAGATATCCGCGGTGCTTTGCAATACATCGAGAATGCCATCGCTATCAATCCGAAGAATACGACTTACCTCTCGTTGCGCGTCACCTTGTTGACCGATCTCCGTCGCTTCGAGGATGCACTCAAAGGCCTCGATGACCTTGTCAAGCTCCAGCCAAAGTCAAAGGCGTTCCTGCTGGCACAAGCAGAGCTCTCGCTCAATCTGCATCACTACGAGAAAGCAGACAAAGCTTATCGTAAATTGCTCAAAATGAAGCCAAGTGACTTCGCAAGCAAGGAACTGATGCGAGCTTATTTTGAGAGCATCGGAGATAATGACGCGCTCAAGGAAATCAAATAACAAATAGAATATGGAGGAACTCTATAACTGGATTGCTCAGAACATGAACTATGGCGTCATCACCTTATTTATGGCCATTGAGAGTTCATTTATCCCCTTCCCTTCTGAGATCATCATCATTCCAGCTGCCTATATTGCCATCAATCAGGGTACGCTCAGCCTTCCGATGATCGTACTTTTCGGCACCATCGGAGCCATCCTTGGAGCACTGGTCAACTATGGCCTCGCCTACTGGCTCGGTCGTCCTATCATCCATCGTTTTGCCGACACCAAGGTCAGCCACATGCTGCTCATCGATCGTCCAGGTGTCGAGAAAGCTGAGAATTACTTTGCTGAGCATGGCGCTATCGGCACTTTCATCGGTCGTCTCATTCCTGCTATCCGCCAGCTTATAAGCATTCCAGCAGGCCTGGCCAAGATGAATATCGGTTCATTCCTCTTCTATACTTTCTTAGGTGCAGGCATCTGGAACTCAGTACTGGCAGGACTCGGTGCTTTCTTCGGGCACTCCATCCCTGAGGATGTGTTGATTGAGAAAGTGCAGCACTACAGCGGTTATGTCAAGATCACACTCGCTGTCATCATCGCTGTCGGCTTTGCCTACTATGTCTCGTTGGTGATCAAGGCAAATAAGGCGACAAAGAGAGCCAACTCCTAACTCCTCACTCCTAACTCCTCACTTCTCATTTATGACTTTCGAACTACAAGCTACCGATAAGAACTCATGGGCTCGCGCCGGCGAGATCACGACCGATCACGGCAAGATCCAGACACCTATCTTCATGCCAGTTGGCACCGTAGGATCGGTTAAATGTCTGCATTTCAAGGAACTCAAGGAAGACGTTAAGGCGCAGATCATCTTAGGTAATACCTATCATCTCTATCTGCGTCCAGGACTTGATGTGCTCCAAGAAGCCGGTGGTTTGCATAAGTTCAACGGTTGGGATCGTCCTATCCTCACCGACTCAGGTGGCTTCCAGGTTTTCTCATTGGCAGAAAATCGCAAGCTGACCGAAGAGGGAGCCATGTTCCGCAGCCACATCGATGGTTCGAAGCTCCTGTTCACTCCAGAGCGTGTCATGGAGATTGAGCGAATCATCGGTGCAGATATCATGATGGCCTTTGATGAATGTCCTCCTGGCGACTCAGATTACAAGTATGCAGAGAAGTCTTTAGGACTTACCGAGCGTTGGCTCGACCGCTGCTACAAGCGCTACAAAGAGACTGAGGATGAGCAGGGCAACGGACTTTATGGTTATCATCAGGCCCTCTTCCCTATCGTGCAGGGTTGTACCTATCCGGACCTCCGTCGTCGTGCAGCAGAGAAGATTGCAGCCATGGACGTAGAGGGTAATGCCATCGGTGGCCTCGCCGTAGGTGAACCAGCAGAGAAGATGTATGAGATGATCGAGGTAGTCAACGAGATTCTGCCACAGGATCGTCCTCGCTACCTCATGGGCGTTGGTACTCCAGCCAATATCCTTGAAGCCATTGAGCGTGGAGTAGATATGTTCGACTGCGTCATGCCAACTCGCAATGGTCGTAACGGTATGCTCTTCACCCGTCACGGTATCATTAACATCAAGAATGCCAAGTGGGCTCATGACTTCTCTCCACTTCAGGAAGATGGTCCTACTTACGTCGATCAGGTATACAGCAAGGCCTACGTACGTCATCTCTTCCATGCCGAAGAATATCTCGCACTCCAGATTGCCTCTATTCACAATCTTGCCTTCTATCTCTGGCTCGTCGGAGAGGCGCGCAAGCATATTCTTGCTGGAGACTTTAAGCCTTGGAAGGATCAGACATTAAAAGAGGTCACCACACGACTGTAAATTTGACGTTACGTACACAACGTTGAAATCCTGCATCATGGAAGGGCTCAACGGAATCACTGCGATATCTTCCTTCATCAAGGAAGGGTTCGCCTGAATCTCTGTGATACCTTCCTACATGCAAAATCGGTTCAACCGAAATCAGGACGTCCGATCCTGCACGAAGTATTCGCACAAACGAAGTCGGGACATCTGATCTTTCATGTAAGATTCGCACAAACGAAACCGTAGTGTTTGATCTTGCAACAAATTTCTGAAGATTTTGAACATTTATACTCTTCTATTTAATTATGAATATCAGAATCATCTCACCTGCTGGTAGCATCAAAGGCAAGGTAATTGACCAAGGAGCAGAAACTCTCCGAAGCTGGGGACACAACGTCACATTTGCTCCTCATGCCAAAGGATCCTACGGTCGCTTTGCCGGTACTCCAGAAGATCGAGTACAAGATCTGATCGAAGCCCTTGAGGATAAGAGCATTGATGTCATCTGGTGCTCACGTGGGGGCTATGGCTGTATGCAGTTGATTGAGATGCTACCTCTTGATCTGGTCAGTCGTGCCAACAAACCTATCGTCGGGTATTCTGATATTACGATTCTCCATGCCCTCTGGCAAAAAGCGGGTATCAAGAGCCTGCATGCTCCGATGATGAAGCACTTGGGAGAAAATCCTACTCATCGTACCACACAGACCATCAAGGAGTTGCTTGAGTATTATGCAGCTCATCGCAGCTGGCCTCAGAAACATAATCTGCTGTTCCTCAAGAAAGCATCGCTCTTTGTCGCGCCACATCAAGGATGGTCTCCAGAAGACCTGAATCCTGAAAAAACAGAAGAAATCCTCGACGAACTAATGGCACATCCTGTGCCGATGGTAGGTGGTAATCTGGCCGTACTCAGTGGTTTGCATGGATCTCCATACGACTTTGACTATCAGGACAAACTCCTCTTTATTGAGGATATCAGCGAGAGTCCATATAAGATTGACCGCATGTTGCAGCAGCTCAAGATCTGCAGTGTATTCTCGAAGATCAAGGGTCTTGTCTGCGGTCACTTCACCAGCTGTGACGAAGATCCGACCATGCCCGTCAAGCTCTGGGACAATATAAAATCCATCGTCGAGCCTTATGGCATCCCTCTCTGGCTCGGTGCTCCTATCGGTCACGAGTTGGAAAACTATCCGGTAGTTGAAGGTTAAATCCTTGGATGCCGAGGACTTATCAAATAGCAAATAATAAATATCAGCATTGGGACGTGAAGATACTCCTTTGCAATAAGTTCTATTACCGTCGCGGAGGTGACTGTATCTATACCATGAATCTTGAGCAACTGCTTAAGAGCCACGGTCATGAGGTAGCTATCTTCTCACAGCAGTATCCTCTCAATGAGCCATCACCCTGGAGCAAATACTGGCCATCAGAATTCAAGATGAAGCCGAGCCTCCACATACTTGACTCCCTGCTCCGTCCTTTCGGCCTAGGCACCGTCCAGAAAAAATTCAAAGCCATCCTTGACGATTTTCAGCCAGACGTCGTCCACCTTAATAATATTCACACGCAGCTCTCTCCTATCCTCGCTGAGCTGGCTCACGAGCGTGGCATACGTGTGATCTGGACGCTCCACGACACAAAACTTGTCTGTCCATGCTACACTTGTATGCGTGATGGTAAATGGTGCGAAGAATGCTTTGCAGATACGCGAGCCGTCCTCCGCCACAAGTGTATGAATGGTGGAGCTTTAGGTTCATATATTGGCTACCAAGAGGCTAAGAAGTGGACAGCTGAGCGCTTACAATCCTTAGTTGATCAATTTATCTGTCCGAGCCAGTTTATGGCAAATACAATGAAACGCGGTGGGTTCGATAACGCTAAGCTCATGGTTATGAGCAATTTCATTGACATCAATAAAGTCAATGATTCTCTGGCTCCGAAGCAGGATTACTACGTCTATCTTGGCCAGCTGAACCCGATCAAGGGCATACGAACGCTTTGCAAAGCGGCAGCAGCACTTCCATATAAGCTCATCGTGATAGGCGGTGGCTTCATTGAGAAAGAGCTACGTTCGGCTTACGCTCAAGCAGAGAACATTGAATTCAAAGGACAGCTCAACTGGTCAGAAATCAAGCCTTTAGTCGCTGGTGCCAAGATGATGGTCCTGCCATCGGAATGCAGTGAGAACAACCCAATATCCATTATCGAGAGTCTCTCTTTGGGCACACCGGTCTTAGGAGCAAATATAGGAGGCATACCGGAACTTCTGAACGAAAGTAATGGAAGTGTCTTTGAATCAGGCAATCAGGTGCAGCTGCAGGATGCTATCATGGCAATGAGGTCAAAGACCTTTGACTATGAGAAGATCTCAGCAGATGCCATCGTAAAGTATGGAGATACCAACTATTATCATCAACTACTTAATCTTTACCAATAATGCCAAAAGCAATTAATATAGAAGAACTGAAAGCCATACAGCTTGAAATCCTGCAGTCGATTCATGACTTCTGCCAGGATCATAATCTCAAGTATGCGCTTGCTTTTGGTACATTGCTTGGTGCGGTCAGACATAAAGGTTATATCCCTTGGGATGATGATATTGACATTATGCTGCCACGAGTGGATTATGAGCAGTTTGTGGCATCATACAAGCACTCCTATTATAAGGTCTATGATTATCGGAGGGACGAGGACTATGTAATTCCTTATGCCAAGGTCGCAGATACAAGGACCTTATTGCTGGAAAATGCAAATATCAAGAATATTGGTATCAACGTAGATGTTTTCCCCATGGATGGCCTGGCAGAAACCAAAGAAGATGCTATCGACTTTCTTAAGTCCCTCACTCCTATCAAAACGAAATTCAGGATGAAGATCCTGAAGCCATCGTCAAAGAATGTGTGGTGGAAGCGTATTGCCATCTACCTCTCTAAAGTATTGGTACTGAACACTTCGCCAAAAGAACTTGCGGAGGATATCAATCAGAGAATCGCAAGTAATCCTAACAAAGATGGCGCTTTTGTAGGGACACCAGCCGGAACCGACCCTCACGCTATCCACAACATTTACGAGAAAGATCTTTTCAGTTCTTATATCGGTCTTCCTTTTGAGGGACGAAGTTTCCTGGCTCCAGTTGGATATGACAAAATCCTCCGTAACTACTATGGTGACTATATGCAGTTGCCACCGGAAGAAAAGCGTACCTCACCACACACATTAAACAATATTTTCTGGCTCGATAAGTAAAGCTATGCGTCTATCAAAGTTCTTCCTTCAGAAAACTTACTGTATCCTTGCCATGCTGGGATGGATATCTTGTGGTCCGGACTTTGAGACGTATTCATATAGCAATATCTTTGACTATCCACTCGATCCGACTTCAGAATATTTGATTGTCATGGGTGATGTGCAAGAGTATACTTACTTCGATAAATATTCTCCATATTACATGAAATCAGTCAATTGGATCAGGGGAATGCACCAGAAAGGATACAAGATTGACTGTGTGCTGCAGGTTGGAGATCAGTCGAGCAGCAATGAGAAATGGCAATACCGCGTCTTCTATGACTACTCAAAATATTTGGCGGAGGATGTATTATTTGTGCCAGTCACAGGTAATCATGACTATGACTGGAAAGACGGGAACCAGATCTATGATCGTAGTTCGTCCCTGTTTAATCAATATACTAACTTCCCGAAAACCCAGGAAAACATCATAGCGTATTTTGAGACGGGCAGAATGGACAACATTATTGTCCGTAATCAGATTAAAGGTCAGGACTTTTATATTATTACTCTTGAGTTTGCCCCACGACCAGAGGCCGTGGATTGGGCACGTAACTATGTAGAAAACAATCAGGAAAAGCGATTTATCGTCCTGACACATGAATATCTGAACTCTGAAGGATTCCGCGAAAATACCAAGAACTCCTATGCGAGGAAGCATTTTGGTGATCGACCCAACAGCTCGCCAGAAGAAATCTGGGAGAATCTGGTTTATCCGAATGATAATGTCAGAGCAGTGATCTGTGGACACAATAGTTTCTCACTATTTACAACCTCAAAGAATTGCGAAGGACGCGAAATCCCGCAGATGCTGTTCAACATCCAGTATCTGGAAAATGGAGGAGACGGACTTATTCAGTTGTGGGAGATTCCAGCCACAGGAGATAGCATTGATGTCAAAATCATCAATACCATAAATAACAAGCAGATAGACCAAAATTATCACACGCCAATGTGCGACAATGAGATTATAAGCTATAAAATTTCGATCTTCTGACCTAACTTGCCTCCCATCAATGCTCCATAGTAAGGAAATGTACTATTATATAAAGGAGAACCTAACACGCGAAAGACCTGCGCACTCTGGCTGATCGCATACAAATCAAGGAAGGTCTTGAGCAATGCATCCTCATTATTGACAAAAGAGATATGACCTATCTGGCCATCGAGAGAGAGATAGCCAGCTTCACGAGCAATAGTCAGGAATCTATTACTATCTGAGAACACATAAAGAGGAAGTCCTTCACACTTCTGCTTGATGTCTTTGAGCGCTGAGAGACATTTCTCAATCAATATTTTCTGTTCCTCTGGAGAAATCGAATTATAAAAACCATCCTCAAAGTGCTCCAAGGCATTAACAAACCTCAGATGCACAGAGGCATAGCTTCCAGGAACCAGCTTCGTAGCAGCAAAAGCATCGGCCAGACGATGTGATGGCTTGAACAACTCATTATAGCACTCTGTCCACAAGCGCTCAGCATCGGGAATCTGGTTATTCAGCAGGATATTTATGCCAATATAATGAAGGATGTGGTATTGCTTGACCTTTTTGGATAAACGAGGTACCTCTAAGCTACCATTATACGAGAGGAGCCGGCTATTCTGCAGAGAATAAGACAATTCGCTACGATCGGCCTTCCATTGCACAAGATTCTCGCTCAAATAATCAGACAGAAGATGAGGCTGATCATAGATGATCTTAAAGTCGAACCCATTCTGCTTGGCAATCCAATAACAACAGACAATGACTTTGATTCTATCGGTCATTCCAGGATGCTTTTGCGTAGGATCAAAGACAAAATAGACGGTATTGCCAGTCACTTCAAAGTCCTTACGAAGGGTATAATCACGGAAATATACCTTCAAGTCTTTTATGAAATATCGCAGTGCATTGATATTACCTTGAAAGTAACGCTTATAAAAGCTGTTGCTTCGGAGGATATGCTTGATATAATCTATGAAGTTTTTCATTTCTTTGCGTGAATTTTGCTGAGTACCGTTGTCCATAAAGCTTTACGCTCAGTAGCTGACAACATCACTAAGGAGGCGATGCAGAAGGTAAAGACAAAGGAGAAGGCGCAGATAGTCAGCGAGAGCCAAGTTGAATCGCTGAGACTTTGCTGTAAAATATATGGTACTGAGAATGACAATGCAATAAAGAGGATCACACGAAGAACAATCTGCCAAAGGCCTTCAATATGTATGCCAACCAGACGGATAACAAACAGAAGTCGTACAACATTTTCGATCAGAATGAATCCGAGATAAAGCCATAGAGCTGAAACTGGAGACCATCCAAAGTGGAAAAATAGCCACGCGATGACGGCATGCATCAATCCGCAGCAGATGGTATAAAGATTATAGTTGCGAATCTTGCCTGTAGCTCCTACTGCAGCGGTAAAAAGATCACTGCAAGAATCTGCAAATGTGACCAACAGGATGATTCGGACAAGAATAATGGTAAAAGGAGGAATCTCCTTGAGCCACAAAGATAGTATAAAAGGTGTCTGAAGAAGCAAAGGAACGATGAGAAGTCCCATCAACGAGATCGCCATACGACAGCTACGTTCTACGAGAACAGACATCTCATCCATCCGGCCAGCACTATAATTCTTCATGATCTGAGGGACTGCAGCCATGGTAAAGCTCTTGGCAAAATTCTTCAGCACATTGCTGATCTGCAAGGCAATGCCATAAGCAGCATTCATGACCGTGCCAAAGAAGATATTGACCAGCACAGCCACACACTGGGTATGAAGCATGAAGGTCAGAACCTGAAGCGTATTCCACGAACAATAGCCAACGACCTGACGGATAATGGAGAAATCGAAATGGAAAGAAGAAAAGCGACTCTCCGCGAAATGTCGTCGGCAATAGGTGACATAGCATAGATCGAGCATGAGTCCGATACCGAAGATACATGTCATGTAAGCTACCAGTTTATCTACGGCAAGATACGGTAAGGCAAGGACAAACAATAGCTTGACTGAAGCATCGAGAATGGAGAACATCGCATAAGCGCTCATGTGTTCATGAGCTAATATCAGCGATAGAAAAGGGCTGAATATTAAGCCAATGACCATATTACCTACACACAGTTGATAAATGATCATCACGGCTGTGGAGCGCTCTGGAGGGTAATTGAGTTGTGTATCAGCGAACCATAAACCGCCCGTCTCAAAGATCAAAAAGACAAAGATAGAAAGAAGGACGCAAGCACCTATGGTTGCCTGGAAAATGGATTGAATCGGAATCTGTTGCTTCTTATCTCCTAAGCCGACATTGAGAAACCTGCTGACAGCAGCGCTCATGGAAGATGGCAGGAACGAGACAATGGTCACAAAGCCGAACACTACATTGAAGATACCAAAATCAGAGGCTCCTAACTGATCGAGGACAATACGGTTGGTATATAATGATACTGCTACCCAGAAGATCATTCTGAAGTATAGTAACACCGTATTCTTGGCTATTCGACGATTATCCGTCTCAAAACTTTTTGTTTCGCTCATAGGAGTTTAGTATTTTATGAATCTCCAGCAAGTTCCTTTATCTTCTAAAACTAAACGTGTATTGCTCTCAGTCACAATGTGCAAACGAGTATTTGTAAATGGCTGAAAACGGAAGGTACGGCAAACCATCGTCGTATCATCAGCAGAATGACTATTGGAGCTGAAATGAAAAAACAAGCTGTCACCGTCCTGATGAAATGCAGCATATACATCCTGATAACCATGCGAAGTATAGTTGACTTGCTTGACGCAGGCTACCCTGTCCTGGAAAGAAAGGTACATGCCGTCTTTGACAAATGACGTCCCGTGATCATCGGTAGCTTCTTCCAATCGCCATTGACCGTAGAGGTCGCCAATATCTTCTCCATTCTGACATGAGAACGAGAAGATACAAAACAATAAGACACATATAATTGCAGACAAAAGCTTAGAAGATCTTGCCATGATACATTACTTTAAAATCAACGGAATAGCAATCGCCGTATATATTTCCGCTTGACGATGCGATAGCAGCAGAACAAATCCAAGGACCTTGCCTATATCCAAGCTGACACATCATGTCGAAGCTATGGTGCTTATTCTGAAGCGGAACGAAATAGGTTCCATAGCCTTCACGATAAGATGAACGGAACATATAGTTGAATCGTGAAGAAATATCTCCCATGACACCTACATGCCATACCTTTACACGATTATCAATAAATCCGAGATAAGCATCACGGTTATAGACAGGAGACATCAGCAGCGGAGAACCTAAGGACTGTCCGTAATGACAATAACCATTGTAGAAATAATTGTTATAATAGTTATCATTACCAGTAGCTTGCTCAGGGTGCCACTCTCCTGAAGCGGAGAAATCATCTGGTGCCCAATGAATTGGACCTGACTGGTCGGTTGTCTGAAGATACTCAAATACAATACTACGAAGAGGTGTGATCTCTGAGTTACGATCATTGTATTCAATACCCCATAAGCCATCCATTCCATTACCTTTTCGAATGCCAGAGCCATCTTCGAAAGGAACTTCCAAATAGGCATTTATGTTTTTCTGCGAATGAATATTATAGGATAACTGGAAGGAGAGCTCTCCAAGATGATTGCCTTTGACCCATTCTTTTGTTTTGTTTACAGTAGAGCCGACATTGCCATCTCCACGCGGAAGAATAACCGTGATGAAATCCTTGAAGGAAGGAGATAGATCGGTAATTCGCTTCTCTCCATTGTAATAATCATGACACTTTCCTCCAAACTGAACAGCGTGTTCGATGCCAACGGTAAAAACAAAAGGTCTTGTGTTATCAGTGCGTAAGTAAAGCTTCTTCTGGTGATACCAGACATCGGTCGTCAGATAATGACGATTGCCTTGTCGGCTCTGAAATGCTTCATACTGACTGATCAACCAGTCATCGTCCATAAACACTCCATAAGAAGCATCGAAGTATACCTGCAGCCAGTTCTTGGTGCCAGGTACAACATAGAAATCAAGCGTACCTATGCGGACTTCTGGAATTGGTTTAGAGTTTCCTGAATTGATCAAAGAACCAGATGAAAGGAGCTGATTACGAAGCACTGGAGCATGTTCTCTACTTCCTAATTCCAAATAGAAATCTTTGTAACTTAGATTCGCATATAACTGCTGAAGATAAGCAGTACGTTTGGCATGAGCTGACAGGACAAGATCAATAGCGCCACTTAATTGCCAATTTTCGCCCAACTTTTTGTCAATGTCAACTGCTGCTCTTAAGTAACCTGTATTGGCTTGATGGGACAAGACATCAAACTGATTTGCAACAAGTTGATAAGCCGTAAAATCACCGCTTCCTAATGCTGATTCTGCGGCAATCGTATAACTTGCATGAGTACGTTCCTCTTCTTGTGCCAACAACGATGTGTTTCCAACGAAAATTGGAAAAATCAGAAGGACGAGAAAAGTCAGTACTGCAATCATATCAATTCACTTCTTTACGAGTCAGCATTCCTAAGATCAACATGGCCGACAAACCTGTTGGAGATAAGAAATTGGTACCTCCGATAGATTCAATCAGGACGAAAGCGATGAGAGTCAACCCAATGATATAGGATAACTTGAATTTTTCTTCGAACAAAGAATCTTTTGCAGCCAGCATCTGTAACACCCAGCGCCAGAACCAAATAAAAATACCTAAACCTACTATACCGAACTGACAGAGCGTCGGATAATAAGCATCGCACACAAAGCTTGGAGCTTCTGGAGAAAGTCCCCAAACCTTGTCCAAACCATATTCATAGTATAAGGAACTATAATTGTCAGCTGAAGCTCCAGATGCAAAAGATGCTAATCCTGAGCCAAATGGGAAATGATCAACTAATATCTGACCGCCAGTGACATAGAGAATAGGACGCGCAAAACTATCGCCATAAGCTTCCAAAGATTCCTTTTGTAACATATCAGCTACGCCCTGCACGAAATAGTACTGAATCTTGCTCCATGCAACGATCACCATCAGTAATAGTACTGACAGGATGATAAGGAATCGGCCAAAAGTAATCTGTCGGAACATTCCGGGACGATAGAAGATCAGCAGCATCATAAAACAGATGTATTGACCAAAGAACTTCGAACGCCCACATAACAATCCGATGGTAATGATAGCTATACCAATGCAAAGATCTCGGATAGAGACTTCCCCACGATCATCCATGCTGCAATATAAATAGCACATCGAACTAATGAGACAGATACCTCCAAGATGAGCAATATGGCCAAAAGGAAGCATCAGCTGTCCTCGGCCTATCACAAAAAAGACAATCATCAATACGGCATTGATGATGCAAAATAATTTGGCTACTGGCTTGTATTTCTCTCTGATATCCACTCCCATGGATCGAATTACCAGAAAAGGGACAAATGGCTTGAACTGACTGATCAGATCGCTGATAATGTATCGAGAAGAATTATAATGGACAAAAAATATTGAGTATAAAACATAAAATGCCATTATTCCTAACAATATGAATAATGGTGTATGACGACGAATGGCCTCCAACCCTTCTTTCAAAAATTCCAGTAAAGCAAAGGCGAAGAATAACATACAGATAAATTCGTCGGTAAACATAAAATAGTGCAAGCCTATCACCATGCCTGGAAATAAGCTGAATAAGAAAAGGTAAGAATATATCGTACTCTTACTGAGCATATTGTTATGTCTTAATGATATCTATTTGTCCTTACTAATAATTATTTTTGCGAAAATAAAGAGTGATACTTTATGCTATTTCTTTTTTACGAGGAATGCGGAATAATAACCAAACTGTCGGCAAAAACAAAGCAAGTGCAAGCAATAAAGCCGACATTATATAAATCTTTTTCTTGATAGTCTTCTTTGCTGTATATGGCTGATCGATGACAAAGCCAGCATCCTCTTCGGAATTTAAGCTCAGCAATGCGTTCTCACGCTCCTGAAGAAGATAGATGAGGAGATTGTTCTGAAGGCTAAGGTCGCGCTGGTTATTGATCATTTCATACTTATGCAAAGGCATGTTGCTCAATGATTGAGCATCAGCACCGGCTTGCTGGGTGATACTGTTGATCAGCATCTTACTCTGCTGGATTTCTTGTTGAGCTTGATCTATGACGATATTTCGCAATTCAAAAATACGTTTCTCGAGATTATTAAGCGCGACATTACCAGGCTTTGCAGATTGTAACATTACGGTACGCTGCAAAATAAGGTCATTGTAAGATTTGATCAATGGGCTTTTGGTGTCTTGAGCCAATAATTGATACTGATTATCTGGGTCCTGCAGAATCTTGAGAATCGACTCATGAATCATCTGTTGAGTCTTAAGAGCAAATATCGTATCTTTTGATACTTCTGCCTTTCGGATCAACATGGAAGTCTGGAAATCAACATTCATGATGTTATTCTCCTTCATATACTCCATGACATTCTGCTGAGTTGTGTCGAGCTGATTGGCAAGGAGCTCAATTCTCTTATCTAAAAAGGAAATCTTAGAAGCTGATTGGTCAGACTTATGCTGACGACGCATCATTCGATAACTGGCAATAATGCTACCGATCATATCACGACCATAAGCAGGATCCTGAATATCGAAATCAATCTCCACAGCATTGGCTTTCTTATCAACCTCTTTCATGGTGATTACCTTCTGCAATGATTCTGCAGCATAATCGTTGCGAGAAAGTTGAACAGTAATCTTTCGACCAATCTCATCCTTACCATCTGTGTATTTATCAGTCTTGAGAAAATGAAGAGTACCGTGTGAAGTCTGTACAACGAAAGGCAGAGGCTGACTTGCAGTTTCAGACACCGTAGTCAATCCCATAAATCCCTTTGACACCAGAACTTTGGCAGAAGCGTTACCAGTCAATTCAATTGTGACCTTCAAAGATGTAGAAAGGGTATCAAAAAATGCCTTCGAAGCCTCAATTATAACAGGCGACTTACCATAAAGAGATGTTTTATGCAGACCTTGACGCTCAGTATATATACGGTTAGTACCCAAGTTGCTAATAGCCTGCTTATAACAATCATGCGAACGAAGAATGACCAGTTCATCATCCATCGTTGAACTACCTAATCCTGTCAGAGAAAAAAGATTAGATACTTGTGCCCCCATCAGACCCTGTAAAGGAGATGCGCCTCCCTCCTTCTCTATCATGATGACTGCTTCGTTATGATAAACAGGAGAACTGAACACAGCATAGAAAATAGCAAGAAAGACTGCAAAAGACAAAGAAAAGACATATAGTTTCTTTCCTTTCTTCAATGCAGCGATTTCTTTGGTAAGGTCTAATTTATCTTTATCGTTAATCATATAAGGCAAAATTACTTAATCAATAGAGCTATTAACAATGAGGCAATTACAGACGCTGCACTTACAATTGTTGAAGTAGTCTGCAGCTTGAAACTATTCATTGTGTTATATGTTGAATTCTCTTTTGACACATCGGTAGCATCGATCATCAGGATATCATTCTGCTGGAGATAATAGTAAGGTGACTCCAGAATGGCAGCATCGGTCAGATCAAGCACGTGCTTCTCAATATTGCCATTGCATTCTCTCATCAGGACCACATTGTCCTTTCGTCCATGCAACGTAATATCTCCTGCAGCACCAATAGCATCGAAGATACTGCATCGTTGGCCAGAAAAAGATTTGGTACCTGGAGAACTGACTGAACCTAACACGATGACATGAAAATTCTTCAAATCTACTTTTACAATCGGATCAGTTACTGTCTCACTGATTTTCTCCTTGATAAGATCAGAAACTTCTTCTGGAGTCAATCCAGAAACCTTGATTTTTCCGATGGAAGGAATCACAATATGTCCTGATTCAGACACTGTATAAGTAGAGATTGTACCCGAATTTGAGATTTGAGTATCGCTTCTTCCTATATAATTTACGGCAGGAAGATTATATTGTGAAGTAGCAACAGGGACAACAGAACTAATATTAATTTTCAATTCATCATCTGGCTTAATTTTTAAGCTGTAAGGCTTGTTCAAAGCCTTGACGATATCTGATTGCTCACTTTGCACATAAGTAAAGCCTGTCTGATCCTTGATGGAACGGCAGGAAGACAAAAATACAACCAGAAAAACAAATAATATTAAGGTTGAATATTTACGATTCATATTAATCAAATTTATTTAATTAACGCGCGTGATATATAATTATTGTGATTTCATTGAAAAAAGCAGTAGATTGGCAATAATCATTTTTCTTTTGCGTTATTTTAGAAACAAGTATTGCAATGAAAAAACTCTTCATATTACTATTATATTCTCTGCTTATCTCTTTAAGCTATGCATACAATACTTCTTGGGAAGTATTTAGCACCTATAGCACTTATTCTCAGCTCGAAGAGCATAACGGACTTCTATACATTCGTTCAGACAACGCCGTCTTCTACATAAAACCAGAAGAGGCTTTGGCGGCATCTTTTACACAATTAGAGGGTCTGTCATCAACTTCTGTTCAATTCATCATAAAGTACGAAGAAAAAAAATCTCTGGTATTTGTACATAGTGATGCAACCATAGATATTCTTTCATCTGACAATAAGATCAACAGCATTTTCGAATTGAAGAACAAGACGATCGTTGGCAGCAAAAAGATCAATCATGCCACCATCTGTGGGAAGTCTTTATTCCTGGCCTGTGATTTCGGATTTGTAGAGATTGATCTTGAATCTTATCTAATTACTAATTATCACTTTACTTCAACTGAATGTAGCTTTGCTTTTTCATTTGCTGGAGGAATCTACTATGCCCTTACAGTGGGTGGAGTCTGGAGATGCGAAAAAGGAAAAAACCTGACGATAGAATCTAATTGGGAAAAAACGGAAGATAAAGTCTTGAAAGATGTAATTGTATTTTCAAATAACGATTCTACACATTGCTGGATCATAGATGATAAGAAAGATATTCATATATTGAATCCCGATGGATCACATCACAAGACATCTACTCGTAAATGTTACGAACAACTGAGATCTTCTGGGAGATTTGTTTTTTCCAGAGGCTGGGGATTTGACATTATTGACAAAGAATCTCAGGAAATCTCTTATGTTCAAAGTGCACCATATAGCTCATGTCGGGACTTTCATGCTGTTGATGACTCCACGCTCTTTGCTATCCATCCGAAAAAGGGTCTGATAAAACTTCGAATAGAGTTCCGACCTCATGACCACGCACAAATAGCACTTCTCGAAGAAACTACCAGCTATTTTGAAATAGTTGGTAGTCAAATCAGTAAACTTGCACAAAATAAAGATATCATAGCGGGCATCAGCGGATATAAAATGTACTCAAAAGGCTATACAGACATGTATCTGACGAGTGCCAATGTAAACTATTACCAGAATAATCAGTGGACAAATGTTTCAGAGGAAGACGTTAAAACCCAGAAATTAGCAGGAAAAGAATTCCGTGGATTGACCGACATTGTGGCCGATAGACTTAATGACAAACGCTTTTACGTATCGACACTTACCACTGGACTCTACCAGTTTGATTCAGATTCTGTTACAGCACACCATTTTCCTAAAGACAGAATAGCGTCTATATACTCAGATACAGATGGTACGCTCTGGTGCACTAAGGACTTCAACGATACTGTATTATGGGCATACAATCATCAAACGGATATATGGACGCCTCATCCTATTTCAGTATTTAAACAGCAGCCACACATCAGTCGTATTTTGAGACAAGAAAATGAAATTCATCAACTGATTTGGCTGATGAATGGGTATCCTTATAATAAAGGTCAGATTGGCATATTATACAATGAAGGTGATGTAAACGATCAGAACAAAGATCAGTCTTGTTATATTTCCACTCTCAAGGATCAAGATGGCAACCTTTATTCATTCACCAATAATATAGGATATCTTTATGATATTCAAGAAGACAAAGAAGGTAAAATCTGGATTCTTACCGATATGGGTCCTTTTGTAGTCAGTGATGTAGTCGGTGCATTTAACTATGCACAAAAAACTCCTGGTATAGGATTGGTTACAAGAGTTAAAGTACCACGTAATGACGGTACGAATCTTGCAGATTATCTATTGTCTTCTACCACTTGCACTGCAATGACAACAGACCAATACAATAGGAAATGGATTGGCACCATTGGAGAAGGCTTGTACCTCATCTCAAGCGACGGATTAAAAGAAATCGAGCATTTCACAACGGATAATTCTCCTCTGCATTCCAATGACATTACATCACTAGTCTATGATGACGAAGAGAAAAGGCTTTTCATTGCGTGCGATGGAGGTATAGTCATCTATCATACAGACGATTCAGAACCATCAAAAGACTTTTCTTCATTCCATTGTTATCCGAATCCTTTACGACCAGAATACTTTGGTGATGTCGAAGTTGTCGGGTTAATGATGAACTCACAAGTCTCGGTAACCGACTCAACAGGAAATCTAATTTGGAAAACGACCTGCGAAAATGGTAGCGTAAGTTGGAATGCCAAAGACAACAACGGAGACCGAGTCGCTCCTGGTGTATACTTGATTCATGGAATAAGTTCGTCTGCATCAGAAGGTAAAATCTGCAAATTGTTGGTATTATAAAATAATACGCGCAATAATAATGGTCAATCTACGTTTATATTATTATGTGCAAGAACAAATCTATTTTCGAAATAGAAAGATGAAGACAATAAATCCAACAGACGCAAGCATCATCCTAACCTATCGATGTCCTATGCGATGTGTGATGTGTAACATCTGGAAGAATCCGACAGAAAAAAAAGAGGAAATTAAGGCAGTGGACCTGAAGACATTGCCTCAACTCAAGTTCATCAACCTGACTGGCGGAGAACCCTTTATCCGTGAGGATTTAGAAGAAATTGTCGCAGAGTGTTATAAGCATACAAGTCGAATCGTCATATCAACGAGCGGATGGTTTGAAGACCGAGTTGTCGCATTGGCAAAAAAGTTTCCGAACATCGGCATACGCATCTCCATTGAGGGACTTAGTTGTAAGAACGATGAGCTACGCGGCCATCATGGAGGTTTTGACAAAGGACTTCGCACCTTACTTACACTCAAGCAGTTGGGATTGAAAGACATTGGTTTTGGATGTACAGTCAGCAACAATAATTCCTTTGACATGCTTTCTCTCTACCAGTTGTCACAATCCCTTGGCATGGAGTTCGCGACTGCAGCTTTCCACAACAGTTATTATTTTCACAAGGAAGATAATCGAATCACAAACAAGGAAGGAGTCTGCAGGAACTTTGAGACACTGATCAACTGGCAGCTCAAAGAGAATAGTCCTAAATCCTGGTTCCGCGCGTGGTTCAATATGGGACTTATCAATTATATTGAAGGAAACCGGCGTATGTTGCCATGTGAAGCAGGTTCTGCCAATTTCTTTATCGACCCGTGGGGTGAGGTCTACCCTTGCAATGGTCTTGAAGAGAAATGCTGGATGCAATCCATGGGCAATATCCATGATGCAGACTTCATGTCCATCTGGACAAGTGAAAGAGCTGAAGAGGTCCGAAGCAAGGTACGTAGTTGCCCGAAGAACTGTTGGATGGTCGGAACGGCAAGCCCGGTTATGAAGAAATACATCCAGCATCCACTGAAATGGGTGATTAAGAACAAAATACGTTCGATACAAGGCAAAACAGCGTGCATTGACAAGAAATGGTGTGATGTCGGGCAGGATCCAAGACAAGGAATCCCAACAGAAAAAAGTTGAATCCGCTAATCGTGAATAAAGAAAAAAACAGAATAGTTGTCACAGGAACACGTGGCATTCCCAATATCATGGGAGGCGTTGAGACTCATTGCGAGGAGTTATTTCCCCGTCTGGTGAGCCTCGGCTACGACGTGACAATTATCAGACGTTCAAGCTATGCTCACGATCACCTTGAAAACTGGAATGGTGTAAAGTTGATGGATATCGATGCTCCTAGAAGCAAATCCTTCGAGGCCATCATACACACATGGAGAGCCATCTGGAAAGCCAAAAATATGCATGCACAGATACTTCATATCCATGCATGTGGACCTGCCCTACTTGCTCCATTCGCCAGATTATTAGGCATGAAGGTGGTATTTACGCACCACGGTCAGGATTATGATCGAGCCAAATGGAACTGGGTTGCCAAGCAGATGCTCCGCTTGGGAGAGAATCTCGGCGTCACATTTGCCAATAAGGTAATTGTCATCAGCGAAGGCATCTGGGATATGGTGGCCAGGAAATATGGCAAAACAAAGAAAATGCATCTCATTCCCAATGGAGTAAGCCAGCCGGAGTTCATCAATGAGCCAGGTTATTTCCGGCATTTGGGCATTGAGTCAGGCAAATATATATTAGGTATGTGCCGATTCGCACCAGAGAAGAACCTCCATCAGCTCATTCAGGCCTTCTCTAAGATCGACAATCACGGATGCAAGCTGGTCATTGCCGGTGATTCAGACTTTGAAGACACCTATTCAAATCAACTGAAACTGCTGGCCAAGAAGAACAATATAATCCTGACGGGATTCATCAAAGGTCGACGGCTCCATGCATTGCTCAACCATACCCGCTGCTACGTGCTTCCTTCTTCGCATGAAGGATTGCCTATTGCATTGCTTGAGGCCATGTCGTATGGTGCTCCGATCCTGGTGAGCGATATTCCTGCCAACCTGGAGGTCGGCCTGCCGCGCAAGAACTATTTCGCTTGTGGAGACGTACTCGAATTGACTGCCCGACTGCAGGAGATCGTCGATACACCTTACGAGAAACATTCCTATGATATGCAGAAATATGACTGGGATGTCATTGCAGATCAGGTGGATGAAGTTTACAAGAAAATCTAGATATTGGAAAGTTATAAGAACATATTCAAGGCATCCAGCCTATTTGGTGGCGTAGAAGGTCTGAGCATTATACTCAACCTGATACGCACTAAATTCGTTGCCGTCCTGCTTGGTCCTACGGGTATCGGTCTCAATTCTATATATAATGAGACAAGAGAACTTATACATAGCACGACCAATCTTGGATTGGATGTGAGTGGTATACGAGGCATCTCGAAGAGCTACGAAGAATGGCAGAATGCGACCATCGAAGAGGACAAGCACCAAAAGGAGCTTCTTATTGACAAAGAGGTCTGTCTTCTCCGTTCCTGGGTTCTGATCCTGGCTCTTTTTGGCACTTTGGTGTGCATGATCTTAGCCGAACCTATCTCCTACTTTACGTTCAATGACTACGAACACACCTGGGGATATGTCCTGCTCTCTCCCGTCATCGGTCTTAGCACGATGATCTGTGGAGAGCTGGCCGTTCTAAAGGCGCTGCGACGCATCAAGATGATTGCTACGGTCTCACTCATCAATGTGATTCTTACCCTCCTGACCTCTATCCCATTGTATTATTTCTTTGGCATCGAGGGTGTTATCCCTGCATTTATCCTTTTATATATCTCGCAGTTCATTGCGATCACCCTGTTCTCCTACAAAGTCAAGCGACTAAGTTTTGCGCTCAATAAGCAGCATCTTGCCAAAGGTTTTCCGATGCTACTCATTGGCATATCGTTTGCTCTTACGGGTATGATCAATCATGGTGCACAGCTCAGCATCCGCACATTCATCAACAACCATGGAGGTCTGGAGGTTGTAGGCTTGTACAACGCTGGATACACCATCTTCACGACCGTAGGTAGTATTGCGTTTGCCTCTTTGAGCTCCTATTATTATCCTCGTCTCTCTGGTGTCATCAACAATATCGCAGAGCGCCGACAGACGGTATTGCGACAGACGAAAGTCACCCTCTCCATCATCCTCCCTATAACCTTACTCCTGGTTTCAGTGTTAGGATGGATCATGCCATTGTTATTCAGCCATGAGTTTGACAGCGTCGTTCCGATGGCTCAGGTAGCAGCTGTCGGACTCCTTTTCCGCGCCATATACTTGCCTTTCGCATATATTCCCCTATCTGCTGGAGATTCAAAGATTTATCTCGTGATCGAAACCACCAGTGCTACGATATTGGCAACAGCAGTCATCGTCGGCTTCCATTTCTATGGCCTTTTAGGAGCAGGTTTCGGATTACTGATCTCCAATGCCATAGATATGTGCACCTCTGTCTGTGTCGCAAAGGTCAAGTATCAGATTTGACAAACCACATCGTTTAGCCAACACAAATTATAATATAATAATGAAGAAAAATATTAGAGTGGCCTCTTTGCTTGCGTTATTGGCCACGCCCCTTCTTTCTTCTGAGGCTGTTGCGCAACCGAAGCCTCAGCCTTTCCACAAGGATCTCTCGTACTTCATGCCTTCTCAGCTCTTTCAGTACACGCTCGATGGCAAGATCCCTACTCCTAAGCAGGTGTTAGGCTTCGAAGCTGGCCAGCAGATGGTTCTCTGGGAGCAGGTCATCAACTACATGGAGAAGCTTACAGCTGCCTCTCCCCGCTTCAGTATCAAGGAATATGGTCGCACACACGAGAACCGTCCAGTGGTTTGCGTAGTCATCACAAGTCCTGAGAATCAGAATAAACTCGACGAGATCCAGCGTCTTCATGGTTCAATGGCCGACCCTAGCGCTAAGGTAGACATTGAGAACCTTCCAGTAGTTGTTGAGATCATGGAGAGTATCCATGGCAATGAGGCTTCAGGTGTCAATAGCAGCATTCCTTTCGCTTATTTCTGGGCAGCAGCTCAGGGCAAGGAGATTGAGGAGCTGCTCCAGAAGACCGTCATCCTCCTCGTCCCTGGACAGAATCCTGACGGTATAAACCGCTTCGCAACATGGGCAAATTCTCACCGCAGCCTCAAGAATAATACCGATCCACAGAGCATGGAGTTCCACGAGACCTTCCCTGGCGGTCGTAGCAATCACTTCTGGCACGACCTCAACCGCGACTGGATCAATGCTACTCAGCCAGAGATGAAGGCGCTGCTCCAGATCTACCACGACTGGATGCCAAATACCGTCGATGATCACCACGAGCAGGGTCGCGACAGCTACTTCTTTATGGAACCTTCAGATCCTGTGGCATATTACCCATACATTCCTCAGGAGAACAAGGATCTCACCGACCAGATCTCCAAGTATAATGTCAAGGCGCTTGACGCTATCGGTTCGCTTTACTTCTCACGCGATTCCTACGACAGCTATTCTCTCGGTACTGGCGACGTCTATGAGGACGCGCTCGGCACCGTGGCCATGCTTTTCGAGCAGCCATCAGCTCGCGGCCACCAGCAGGAAAGCACCAACGGTATCCTGAATTTCCCATTCACCATGCGCAACCAGCTCATCACCGCCATGGGTTCTATCAAGGCTTCATACGAGATGCGCAACACGCTCAACGACTATATGAAGCGCTTCGTTGCCGATCGTTATGCAGAGACACAGAAAAACGCTGTGAAGGGTTGGGTATTCGATGGAAATGGCTCGGAAGCAGTGGCTTGCCATTTCATCGAGATGATGCGCCAGCACCGCATCACCGTCAATAAATTGGCCAAGGATTATACCCAGAACGGCCACACCTATAAAGCCGAGAACAGCTACGTGATCTCTGGCGTTCAGCGCAACAGCATGTTGCTCCGCTCACTCTTCGACAGCAACAAGCAGTTCGTCGACAGCCTCTTCTACGACGTTTCTACCTGGAATATGGCCGAGGCTTATGGCTTGAACTATGCAGAGCTCAAGAATACAGCCGGCCTCATGGGCGATGACGCTACCAATCTTGCATTCAAGGCAGGTGAGGTAAAGGGCGGCAAGAGCCAGGTAGCATACCTCTTTGATAATAAGGAGCTCTATACTCCATACGTCATCAACGGTTTGCAGGAAGCTGGTATCCGTGTGATGGTAACTGCATCTGGTGCCAAGGCCACTGACGGCAGCTATACTTATGGCGCAGGTTCACTCATTGTTCCTGTTCGTAGCCAGAAGGTTTCTGCTGATTCTATCTATACTGTAATCAGCAAGTTGGCCAAGGAGAGTGGCGTTCAGGTACAGAGTGTCGGTACCAGCCGCATGGCCGACTTCGACTTAGGTCACTACACCAACTCATCGCTCCGTCAGGCCAAGATTGCCCTTGTTTCTGGTGGTCGTGACGTTGGCACACAGTGGTTCGTACTCAACTACCGCATGCAGCTGACTCCTACCATCCTCGATGACGCTACCCTTGACCGTCAGGATCTTAGCAAGTATAACGTTCTCATCCTTACCTCTGCTCTTCGCGACAAGAAGGCAAGCGAGAAGGTTGCTGAGTGGGTACGCAATGGTGGCGAACTCATCACCTTCGGCGATGCATACAGAACGGCCAATGACAACAAGCTGAGCGACATCAAGACCAAGACCCTTGAGAAGCCAGATTCTGCTACCTATATTAATTATGCAGATCGTCGTGATCGCTACAGCATGTACGAGATCCCTGGCACTACCATGCAGGTTCAGATGGATTACACCCATCCTCTCTGCTGGGGTTACAGCACTCCTATGCCACTGATGAAGCACACCAAGCTGGTCTTCGAGAAGCCAAAGGAGATCAACAACGCTCCTGTCTGGTTCGACAAGAAAGACCCTCTCCTGAGCGGCTATCTTCGCGATGCTCACAAGAAGTCACTCACCGGTGCACCTGAGGTAATCTGCAGCAAGGCAGGCAAGGGTGTCGTCATCAGCTTTGCCGACGACATCAACTTCCGCTCTACCTGGTACGCCAGCACACGTATGTTCCTCAATGCCATCATGTTTGGCGACAAGATCTGATTGTAGAGCTTAATTTTATTTGAATATCATCTCAAACACCGTGCTTTTTTCGTCACTCCTGACCAAATCCAGCGTTCCGTTATGCGCTCTCATGATCTGACGAGAAAGGCTCAATCCGATACCCGATCCGTTCGGCTTGGTGGTGAAGAATGGGATGAAGATCTGCTCCTGACTCTCTGGCGAGATTGGAGCACCATCGTTGACCACATGTATCAGCGTCTGGTCATTGCCGTCAATCTCCGCTATAATATTAATATGGTGTGCGCCTGCCTGAATGGCGTTCTTAATCAGGTTGATGAGGATGCGACTGATCTGCGACTCGTCCGCATAAATCAGAATATCCTCGGTTTTAGCCAGATAAGTACACGTCACACTCGCTTCCGCACACTGTTCTTGTGTCAGGGCGATGGCCTTATTGATCAATGGGTCCAGCATCAGCGCCTTAAGGATCGGTTTGGCAACACCTGCCAGTTCACGGTAGGATTCCACAAAATGGATGAGGTCTTTTGACGATGACGCGATAGTTGCAAGTCCCGCCTTGACGTCCATCTCGCGATCTTCCTCTGGTACGTCCACCGAGTGACTCAACGCTTCGCTCAGTGACGCGATAGGGCTCACCGTGTTCATGATCTCATGCGTCAACACGCGTATCAGCTTCGTCCACGACTCCTGCTCATGCTGCTGTCGGCGCCGCTCCACAATCCACTTCACGCGATTCAGCGTCTTGTTGAATTTGGAGTTCTCCTTGAAGCGGAAATTGTACTCATCGTCCTCAAACGCATCAAGCATATACTCCAGCTTCTTGCGGTCCTTTTCTCGAATATAAACAGCGGTAGTTATCATAGTCAAAACAACTATGATAACTACCGCTGTTATGGTTTGCCAGAC
>JAZUDJ010000108.1:0-4185 GCA_045639585.1 Bacteroidales bacterium | reverse complement strand
CCGTGGCATATCTTACACGGTACCGTGGAAGGGATGCCAGCATCTCGGCATCTCCTACACGGTACAGTGTAGAGGATGCCGACACATAGCCATCTCCTGCACGGTACACTGTAGAGGATGCCAAGACATAGCCATCTCCTGCATGGCACAGTGGAGAGGATGGCGAAGAATTCTAAGAATCAAACCCAAAGAAGAAATAAATCAATTTATATTATTTATATATCAAATGATACACAAACATCTGATAATCATATACTATTTTATATATTGGCAGTTATATTTCAACTACATACCCTTGCCAAGGCCAGAAAAAAGGCGTAACTTTGCAGCGCAAAAGTAAATTAGGTAGATAATAAGTTAATAAGTAAAGATACAACAGAAAAGGCTTTTATGTAATATAGTGTGTGTTTGTTAGGTATCAAGGGAGCGGACTTGTGAAAGTTCGTTCCTTTTTTTGACTTTTCATTTATTTTGTTTATCTTTGCAGCCGGATGTAATTTATTTTGCCCATTATGAAATACGATAAAGAAATACTCAAGATCGCGCTGCCGAGTATCGTCACGAATATCACCGTGCCGCTGCTGGGTATTGTGGACGTGGCTATCACCGGACACATCGGGAACTCGACGGTGGCGATTGGCGCCATTGCCGTGGGAGGACTGGTATTTAATATGGTGTACTGGCTGTTTAATTTCCTCCGCATGGGTTCGAGCGGGTTGACAGCTCAGGCGTATGGACGAGGCGATGGCGAGGCTCAGAGACGCGTATTGGGGATGGGTATCAAGGTGGCTGTGGTTTGCGGCTTGGGTATTATCTGTCTGCAACGTCCGTTGGAATGGATGGCACACTGGATCATTGCTCCATCGGACGAGGTGTGGGAGCTGGCGGTGCAATACTTCCGTATCAGAGTATGGGCGGCGCCGGCGGTTCTGATGCTATTTACGCTCAACGGTTGGTTCATCGGGATGCAGAACAGCCGCTATCCGCTCTATATTGCCGTGGGTCAGAATCTCATCAATATCGTGGTCAGTTACGCGCTCGTCTTCCATTACGACATGGGAGTGCAAGGCGTGGCTATTGGCACGGTGGTGGCTCAGTATTTAGGTTTGCTGGCGGCAATAGAGTTATCAACATACTTATCAACAAATATCGGTGATAACGCCATTTCAGAGGGTTATGAACAGGGGAATGTTGATAAGTCGGGGGAAAAGTTGACAAGTTATCAACAATTCTTCACCGTAAACAGGGATATTTTCTTTAGGATGATCTGCTTGATAGCGGTCACTACGGCGTTTACAAGCTATGGTTCACACCTCGGTGATACGCTGTTGGCGGTGAATACGCTGCTGCTGCAGCTCTTCACACTGTTCTCTTATTTTAGCGACGGATTTGCAGCGGCGGGAGAAGCAATAGTGGGAAAATATTTTGGTGCTTCGCAATATAAAAATATTGACAAAATCGTAAAAAGACTCTTTCTTTGGGGCGCAGGTGTGGTAGTACTCTTCACCGCTATTTATTCGCTTGGAGGACTCCCATTCTTGAGGCTTCTTTCTGACGAGGAAGAGGTCATTCAGGCCTCAGCGCCTTACCTGCCTTGGGCCATCGGAATACCGATTTGTGGCATTGCGGCGTTTATGTGGGACGGGGTGTTTATCGGGTTGACGGCTACGCGCCAGATGTTCTTTTCTTTGCTTGTCGGAGCGCTGGTTTTCTTCGGATTGTATGAGGGGATCTCGGCGTTGCTATCGGCTCAAAGTGGCGCGGATGGGGTGTCAGCCGGGACGTTGAATCATGTGCTGTGGGGAGCCTTCCTCGCCTATCTCGTGGTGCGAGGTGTGTATCTTAGCGTCGCTTATTTGAGTCATGCACATAGCAAACGCGGGTGATTATCAAGCATTGAGACGTTTTTACGGGCCGTGTGATTCCACTATTATAAAATAATGTGTAAATTTGCGCCCACATTATACAAAAAGGTATCTAAATTATGCAACAGAACGTACGCAATATTGCAATCATCGCACACGTCGACCACGGCAAGACTACGCTGGTCGATAAGATGCTCTATGCAGGTAACCTCTTCCGTGAGAACCAGGCTACCACCGATCTCATGCTCGACAACAACGAACTGGAGCGTGAGCGCGGCATCACTATCCTCTCTAAGAACGTAAGCATCAACTATAAAGGCACCAAGATCAACATTATCGATACCCCGGGTCACTCTGACTTCGGCGGTGAGGTGGAGCGTGTACTCAACATGGCCGACGGCTGCTTGCTGCTGGTCGATGCGTTCGAGGGTCCTATGCCACAGACACGTTTTGTGTTGCAGAAGGCTATCCAGATCGGCTTGAAGCCTATCGTGGTAGTCAACAAGGTCGACAAGCCAAACTGTACGCCAGACATTGCGCAGGATAAGGTATTCGACCTGATGTTCAACCTCGGTGCTACTGAGGAGCAGCTCGACTTCGTCACCATGTTCGGTTCGGCTAAGAACGGCTGGATGAGCGATGACTGGAAGAAGCCGACTGACAATGTATTCCCATTGCTCGACGCTATCCTTGAGAATATTCCTGCACCAGAGATCCACGAGGGTCCTTCGCAGATGCTGATTACTTCGCTGGAGTACTCAAGCTTCGTGGGTCGTATTGCTGTGGGTCGTGTACACCGCGGTTCGATCAAGGCGGGTCAGGACGTATTGCTCATGCACCACACTGACGACGGAATCGTGAGCAAGAAGGTACGCGTCAAGGAGCTCTTTACCTTCGAGGGTATGGGCAAGAAGAAGGTCGAGGAGGTTGAGAGTGGCGATATCTGCGCTATGACCGGTATCGAGGGCTTCGAGATCGGCGATACTATCTCGGACATCGAGACAGCAGAGGCTATGCCACGTATCACCGTCGATGAGCCAACCATGTCTATGCTCTTCACGATCAACGACTCGCCATTCTTCGGCAAGGACGGCAAGTATGTGACTTCGCGCCAGATTCAGGACCGTCTCTATAAGGAGCTCGAGAAGGACGTGGCTCTCCGCGTCATCAAGGACGAGACACGCGATGGCGCCTGGCTGGTGTATGGCCGTGGCGTATTGCACCTCTCGATCCTCGTTGAGACCATGCGCCGTGAGGGCTATGAGTTGCAGGTAGGTCAGCCACAGGTTATCGTCAAGGAGATCAATGGCCAGAAGTGCGAGCCTATCGAGCAATTGACCATCAACTGCCCGGAGGAGTACTCAAGCAAGATGATCGATATGGTGACTCGCCGTAAGGGTGAGATGGTGGCTATGGATACCCAGGGCGACCGTCAGCACCTCGAGTTCAAGATCCCTTCACGCGGTATTATCGGCCTGCGTACCAACGTTTTGACTGCATCGGCAGGTGAGGCGATCATGGCACACCAGTTCCTGGATTACGAGCCTTGGAAGGGTGACATCTCACGTCGCTCTAATGGTTCGATCATCGCGATGTGTGGCGGTACAGCCTTCGCCTACGCGCTCGACAAGCTGCAGGATCGCGGTAAGTTCTTTATCTATCCTCAGGACGAGGTATACGGCGGCCAGGTCGTCGGCGAGCATGCCAAGGAGAAGGACCTCACCGTCAATGTCACCAAGGCTAAGCAGCTGACTAACATGCGATCTAAGTCTTCGGACGAGAAGGCGGCGCTCATCCCACCAAAGATCTTCTCGCTTGAGGAGGCGCTGGAGTATATCAAGGCTGACGAGTATGTGGAGGTAACTCCTCACAGCTTGCGTATGCGTAAGGTGGTGCTGGACGAGCTGGAGCGTAAGCGTCTGAAGAGAGCAGCGGGAATCGTAGATGAGGATGATGAATAATGCTTCACACATTATAGCTTTTCTTTGAAAAAGATTGATCTCTACATAATCAAGAAGTTCCTGGGCACCTTCTTCTTTGCAATCTTGCTCATTATGGCTATTGCAGTCGTATTGGACTACAATGCCAAGATGGACAACTTTGCGGAGCATGAGGCGCCTTGGAAGGCTATTGCTGTCTATTACTGCACTTTCGTGCCATACATGGCCAATATGCTGGCGCCGCTGATCACGTTCGTAGCGTGTATCTTCTTCACCAGTAAGCTGGCAGGAAATAGTGAGGTGATAGCCATGCTGGCGTCGGGTATCAGCTTCAATCGACTGCTACGTCCTTACATGATTTCGGCGCTCTTGATTGGTAC
>JAZUDJ010000107.1:0-11612 GCA_045639585.1 Bacteroidales bacterium | reverse complement strand
GAAGAGTGAAGTACCCCAAGAAGTGGTTGTCTGACCATCCTGAAGCAATGGGAGGATACACTCGTTGTATGCGCCATTCTCGCCATTGTCACCCATGAAAAGCATCTGATAAGCTGACCAATAGTTGCCTTTGCTGTCGGTAACACCTTGTTTCCAAAGAGTATGCTTGCCATGACCATCCAGGATGATAGCATCAGCGAACTGCTGAGCCTCTGACCAGCGAGCTGTACCAGTATAAACCTCAGCATTGAGATACAGACGAGCGAGGAGCATGTTAGCAGCATCCTGATCTGCACGGCCATACCCCTGATCAGAGCTCTTACGAGCCTGTGGTTCCATAAGGCTTGGCTTCAAATCCGAAATCTCTTTCTCAAGCCAAGAGAAGAGTTCTGCACGCTTGATCTGCTTTGGACTCTCGGCAGAAATCTCAAGTGCAAAAGGCACGTCACCAAAGTTATCCATTAGATAATAATAGTAAAGCGCGCGAAGGAAACGAACCTCAGCCTCACGAGTAGCATCAACACCTGCACAAACATCAAGATAGTGGTTGCAGTAGTCGATACCTACGAAGAGACGATAGTAGAGACCTGCAAGCATTGGATGATCAGCATCCCACTGATTGTAGTTGAAAGCAGGAATACCTGGGTCACCCCATGCACAGATTGACTCATCGGTAGTAAGCTCGTTGGCATTGAACAGCTGACGCAGGAAGCCTGCAGTACCACCGTCCAGACCGTCAATATCGCAGTCGCCATTGCCGCCGCCATTGCCAGGGAGGGCCATGTTGGCATAGCACTTTGTATAGAGAGCTGCCTCATCGACTGTCATGATGGTATTTGGGTCGATAGGTGTCACGTCAAGATCACCTACGCAAGAGCTGAGACCCATGGTCATGGCAAGAGCAGCGCCTGAAAGCAAATATTTATTCATAGTGTTCATCTGAATTTAGAAGTTGAGAGTAAGGCCAAACTGAAGATTGAATGGACGTGGGTAGAGGCTATTCTCAAAGCCATTGTTCTGCTCTGGGTCAATACCCTTATAGTTGGTGATAGTCATGACATTCGAAGCCACAACGTATGCACGGCCACCAAGACCCTTGAAAGAGTTGGTCTTGAAGAGATTGTTGAAACTATAGCCAAGGGTGATGTTATCGAGTTTGACGAAACTTGCATTGCTGATCCAATAGTCAGAGAGGTGATTCTCGTATGTATTGAAATTACGCTTGATACCCTCCTTGGTTACGTTCTGGAGGTAGCCGAACGAACTGTCATAACGCTTCTCAATATTCATCTTACCCATCTCGTTGCCATTATAGACGTAGTTACCGAGGTGTGAGTGGAAACTCAAACCGAGGTCCCAGTTCTTATAGCCGAGGCGTGAGCTCAAGCCGACCATCCAAGGTGCATCGCCCTGCTTGTAGAAGTAGAGGTCACTCTCAGAGATCTGACCATCGCCATTGCGGTCGACGTAAACGCCTTCAACAGGAGCACCCTTCTCGTCATATACCTGCTGATATACATAGAAAGCTGATGCTGAGTGATCCTTTGCCCAAGCCTTGATATAGTTACCAGTACCAGCACCATTCTCGAAGTAACGGATGATCGAACCATCACCATTGAGCTCAAGGATCTTATTCTCATTATAGGTCAGGTTGGCATTAATTTCCCAGTTCCAGTTCTTGCTCTGGATAGGACGGATAGTAGCAGAAACCTCAAAACCAGTGTTCTGGAGGGAACCGATGTTCGAAGTTACCTTGTTACGGAAGTTTGAACCTGCACTGACAGTTGCCTCGTTGAGCAGGTCGGTGGTCTTACGATAGTACCACTCAGCGCTCAAAGTGAAACGATCGCGGAGGAAGCCGAGGTCAAGACCTACGTTGGTAGTAGTAGTGGTCTCCCACTTCAAATTAGCATTATATGCATCTGGACGATAGAGAAGACCAGAGTCATTGACACCAAGGATAGGATAACGACCGTCGATGTTGTTGCTGTTTACATTATAAGAAGCAAAGTACTTATAGTTGCCGATACCATCCTGCTGACCGGTCTTACCGTAGCTAGCACGAATCTTAGCCTCTGAGAGCCAATCTACATCAGTAAGGAAAGCCTCGTTCTTGATCTTCCAAGCCAAAGCGCCTGAGTAGAAGAGAGCCCAGTGATCCTTGAAGCGTGAAGAACCGTCATCACGAAGGTTGAGGGTAATAGAGTAACGGTCGAGGAGGCTATAGTTCATTCGGCCAAGGAATGAAACGAGGAATGACTCCTGACGCCATACGTTATTTGACTCATTATAGAGTTCTCCTGGCTTCTCTCGGTTGGTCATTGGATAAAGTCCAGCATAGTGACTGTTGCCCCAGTACTTCATGTGGCTCCACTCATAACCGACCATGATATCGAAGTGATTAGCGTCATTGAAGTCCTTATTATATTGTGCCCACGCGTTAAGGGTGAGGTTGAACTTCTCCTCATGAGTTGAGCCGCTGTTACCATAGTACATATTAGATGGACCCCATGGTGTGTAATCGGTATCCTGCTGACCATTAGCATAGTCGCCATTCAAGCTGAGATGAAGGAGGAGATCCTCGAAATTATGAACCTTATAGTCAAGGTCGAGGGTACCCTGCCAGTCATGAGAGTTAGCACGATCGTCCTTCTCGTTGAGGAGAGCTACAGGATTCTTTACAGTGTTACGGTTTACTACACGGTCCCAGTTTGGATCGTTGAGAGCTGAAGCATCATCGGTCCAAGTGAAGTAGTTGTTCATGTTACTTGGGGTGCTACCCTTCCAGTCCTCATTAGCGAAATAGATACCATGAGTAGGATCCATACGAGTAGCCTCACCGATAGCAGAACCATTAGCATAGTTGGCATGTGAATAGAAGAACTTAGCACCTGCAGTAACCTTCAAGTGGTTGTCGAGGAAGCTTGGATTAACGTTCAAGCCAACATTGGTACGCTTGTAATCAGAAGTCTTAAGAGTACCTTGCTGATCAGCAAAGCCAACGCTGAGACGATAAGGAAGAGACTTGAAAGCACCCGTTACGGTGACATTATGCTCATGGCTCACTGCAGTACGATAGATCTCGTCCTGCCAGTCGGTATTTGCATTGCCGAGCTTAGAATAAGCCTCGCTGTCGGTTCCGTAATAATCTGCGATGAACTTACGATACTCATCGCCATCAAGAACCTCCTGACGATCGGTTGCCCAGCCCATAGTAACATTGCCACTATAAGAAACCTGAGGTGCGCTACCTGAGCGACCCTTCTTGGTGGTAATGATGATGACACCGTTAGAACCACGGCTACCATAAATAGCAGTGGCAGAGGCATCCTTAAGTACGGTGAAGGTCTCAATATCGTTAGGGTTTACGAGCGCAAGTGCATTAGGTGCACCCTTGATACCCTGGTTATCCATAGCCATACCGTCGATAACGATCAATGGGTCGTTAGAGGCGTTCAATGAAGAACCACCACGGACGCGGATCTGTGCGCCGCCACCAGGAGAACCACCGCTGTTAGTAACGTTAACACCGGCAATCTTGCCCTGCATCATATCCTGAGGAGAGGTTACGACGCCTTTGTTTTTCTCATCTGGCTTGATAGCAGTAACTGCACCAGTGAGGTCACTCTTCTTGGCAGTACCATAACCGATGACTACAACATCTTCGAGGAGCTCTGAGTCCTCCGAGAGTGTGATGTTAAGTGGTTCGCCGTTGAATACCACCTCCTGTGGCTTATAGCCGATGAAGGAGATGACCACGGTGCTACCCTTAGGTGCTTTAAAGGAGAAGTTACCATCCAGGTCGGTGGTTGCGCCATTGGTAGTACCTTTGACAACAACGTTAGCACCCAACACTGGCTCTCCGAAGTCATCAATGACTGTACCCGTGACGGTGAGGTCCTGAGCAAAGACACTGACTGACATGAGAAGTCCTACCACCATGGCGGTAAGAGCTTTGAAGGTTTGCTTCAAATTCATGTGATTTGTGGTTTTGTTGATTAATATTTAGTAAGAATTTTTGTCTGTGGTGAAAGGTAAAATGAAAAAGGCGTGTTTGGTAATATTTACATGTGTTTATTAGGTGATTTTGCGCTGCAAAGATAGCAATTATTTCTCATATATGCGCCAGTATGATTAACAAATATAAACAAGTATAAAAGTTAAATAATACTAATCGCCTAATTTACAGTATCGTTCAAGAATCAACAAACACAAATAAATATAATAATATTTGAAAGAATGGAAAATGTTACATCAATATCTGCGAATGTTACATTAGCTTTTATCCGATTTACCGATGTACCACTTCTCGCGCCAATGGCGAGCATCTTTCTAAAGAAAACCTACAGTTTCAGAGACAAACGCCCTCAAATTAGCAAAAAATAGCGGCAAAACGCGAAAATATAAATAAATAATTTGGATGTTTTGCCGAAATCTTTTATCTTTGCGTCGCCTTTGATTCTTATGCACACCTGATTACATAAAAGCCTTTTTGTCAAACACAACACGTATGAAAAACAGTTTACCACTCTCAGCGCTTTGTGCAGCGCTGGCACTTTCTGGATGTACCAGTAATCAGGCCTCTCCTCAGGAAGAAACCTCTAAGGGAAAGATCGTCATCTACCAGATGATGGTTCGTCTCTTTGGCAACGAGAACACTACTAATATTATTAATGGTACGCGCGAGGAAAACGGCTGCGGCCGTATGAGCGATATTACCACCGAGGCGCTGCAATCCATCAAGCGTCTGGGTGCTAACTACGTGTGGTATACCGGCATCATTCAGCAGGCCACCAAGACCGACTGGAGCGCGGAGGGCCTCCCTCGCCAGAGTGCGGACGTGGTCAAGGGCAACGCTGGTTCGCCTTACGCCATCTGCGACTACTACGCTGTCTCAGCAGACATTGCAGACAAGGTGGAGACACGTATGGAGGAGTTCGACGCGCTGGTGAAGCGTACTCACGACGCAGGACTTAAGGTCGTAATGGACTTTGTACCTAACCACGTAGCACGTGAATATCAGTCGGTTATCAAGCCCGAGATCAGCTTGGGTGTTTCGGACAAGACCGACGTAGCTTTCGACGCTCAGAACAATTTCTACTACTTCCCTGGCGAGACACTGACCTGGCAGAGCTATCAGGAGACGCCAGCCAAGGTGACGGGCAATGACGTCTTTGGCAGCGCCACTCCAGCCGAATGGGATTGGTACGAGACCGTCAAGCTCAACTATGGCGTAGAATACAAGGCCGACGGTAGCCGCGAGAAGCACTTCTCTCCTATCCCATCCACTTGGGACAAGATGTCCGACATCCTCCTCTACTGGGCAAGCAAGGGCGTGGACGCTTTCCGTTGCGACATGTCCGAGATGGTTCCTTCGGAGTTCTGGCACTATGGCATTGGCCGTGTCAAGGAGCAGTATCCGGATATTCTCTTCATCGCAGAGATCTATAATCCAAAGGTTTACGAGGAGTACATCGTCACTGGTGGCTTCGACTATCTCTATGACAAGGTGGAGCTCTATGACTCTATCCGCAGCGTCGTGGAGGGACGCCGTCCGATTGATGCCATCGAGAGCTGTCTCACCCTCCCTACCTATACCAACGACAAGGTGGCTGGCCACATGCTCAACTTCCTCGAGAACCACGACGAGCAGCGTATCGCCTCGGAGTTCTTCGGCAAGAATCCTCAAGCCGGCATCCCTGCACTCTACGTCTCAGCGCTGATCAATGGCAATCCTTACATGCAGTATTTCAGCCAGGAACTCGGCGAGAATGCACCGGATGAGGAAGGCTATCAGGGTGCCGATGGCCGCACCACCATCTTCGACTACTGGGGATTGGAGCGCCAGAAGGCCTGGAAGCAGTGCGGTTGGGACGAAACCAAGCTCCCGACAGAATACAAAGCTATCCGCGCTCGCTATGAGCAGGTACTCAAGCTGGCTCAGCATCCAGCCGTAATCAGCGGCAAGACCGTCAATCTCACCGACGAAACCCTCCGTGCCGCCAAGGTCTTTGCCTTCCAGCGCGTCATTGAGGGTGGCGAATCACTCACTGTCGTAGCCAACTTTGGCGACGAGCCATTCAGCGGACGCGTTAATAATGAGGACGTTGAGGTGCCGGCACACGATGCTGTAACCTACTAATATACGCTGCGCGGTGCTGAAAACACGCAGTGAAATTGAAATGAAATTGAAATTGAAACAAATATAAAGATGAAACTTAACTTCCAAATCAACTACCGCACCATCTGGGGAGAGTCCCTCGGTGTGCAGATTGCCGATCAGGTGGTGGAACTCCACACCGCCGATGGTGAGATCTGGGAAGGCTCAGCCGACATTGAGCTCCCAAAGGGAGGCCTTCCTTTGCTTTATCGCTACGGCGTCTATCGTGATGGCACCTGTGTCCGCGTGGAGCGCAACTCTATGGCTCACGTCATCGAGAATGTCTCTGCCAACAAGAAGAGCCTTGACCTCAAAGACCAGTGGCGCGACGCTCGCCGCGTAGCTGGCGTGGCCGTACCAATCTTCTCACTCAAGAGCGAAGGAAGCTTCGGTGTAGGCGACTTCGGTGACCTCAAGACCCTCATTGACTGGGCAGTAGCCACCAAGCAGACAGCGGTGCAGATCCTCCCGATCAACGACACCACCATCACCAACACCTGGCAGGACTCTTATCCTTATAACTCCATCTCCATCTACGCCTTCCACCCTCAGTACGTGGATCTCCGCCAGCTCCCAGCGCTCAAGGACGAGGCTAAGGCCAAGGAGTATGAGGCAAAGCGCATCGAACTCAACGCCCTCAAGCAGATTGACTACGAGAAGGTCAACGAAGTGAAGCGCGCCTACCTCCACGACCTCTTCGAGCAGGAAGGCAAGAAGACTCTGGCCAGCGCCGGTTACAAGACTTTCTATCAGAACAACGAGGAGTGGCTCCGTCCTTACGCCGCCTACAGCGTATTGCGCGACCAGTATAAGGAGCCTGATTTCAACCGCTGGCCAACCTACAAGACCTACGACGAGGAGGTGGCTCAAGTCATCTTCACCCCAGGCAGCAAATCGCTCAAGGTGGCTCAGTTCTACCTCTACATCCAGTATATCCTCCACACCCAGTTGCTCGCCGCATCGAGCTATGCACGTGCTAACAACGTGATTCTCAAGGGTGACATCCCTATCGGCATCAGCCGCGCTTCGGTGGAGTCATGGGTCGAGCCATTCTACTTCAACATGAACGGCAGTGCCGGTGCACCACCTGATCCATTCTCGGCCAATGGCCAGAACTGGGGCTTCCCTACCTACAACTGGGACAAGATGCAGCAGGATGGTCTCCGCTGGTGGCTCAAGCGCTTCCGCAAGATGCAGGAGTACTTCTCGGCTTACCGCATTGACCACATCCTCGGCTTCTTCCGCATCTGGGAGATCCCTACCCATTCTGTTCACGGCTTGCTCGGCCAGTTCTCGCCTTCATTGCCAATGACACCAAGCGAGATCGACAGCTACGGCATTGGTTTCCAGAAGGATTTCATGACCAAGCCATTCATCAACGACGAGCTCATCGAGATGCGTATCGGCGCGCTCCGTCACTACCACGAGGAGGACCCGACCTGCTGGGATGGCAAGGATCCTGTCGATTATGTGCACGATGTATTCATGAACCATCTGCACGACGACATCTGGGAGTTCAAGCCAGAGTTCGCTACCCAGCGCGCTATCGAGCTCTTCTTCAGTGGCAAGAAGAAGCAGCGCAATCTCGACATGAAGGAGGCGCTTTACTCATTGATTTCCAACGTCCTCTTCGTCGAGGATCACAAGTGCCCGGGCACCTATCACCCTCGTATCTCGGCTCAGCTCGACTACACCTTCACACGCCTACAGAGCTGGGAGAAGGAAGCTTTCAACCGCCTCTACAACGAGTATTTCTACCGCCGTCACAACCAGTTCTGGTACGATCAGGCAATGACCAAGCTGCCTAAGCTGATCGATGCAACTCAGATGATCGTGTGCGGTGAGGACCTCGGCATGGTACCTGATTGCGTACCTTGGGTGATGAATCAGCTCCAGATCCTCTCGCTCGAAATCCAGCGTATGCCAAAGGACCCAGCAGACAACTTCGGCCATGTGTCAAAGTACCCTGAGCGCAGCGTCTGCACCACCGGCACCCACGACACCGAGACGCTCCGTCAGTGGTGGGAGCTCGATCCGAAGCTCACCGCTCAGTACTGGCGCGAAGAACTTGGCGAGACCTCAGAATGTCCGGCCGAGGCTTCTCCAGCCATCTGCGAACGTATTGTCACTGAGCACCTTCAGTCACCTTCGCTCCTCTGCATCCTCCCTCTCCAGGATTGGCTCGCCATCGACGGCACTCTCCGTCTCCCTGACGCCAATGCAGAGCGTATCAACATCCCAGCCAACCCTCGCCACTACTGGCGCTACCGCATGCACCTCACACTTGAGGAGCTGCTCGCTTCTCACTCATTCAACGAGAAGATTTCAAATTTGATCACCAATAGCAATCGATAAAAATGGCAAGTCTTCTTCCCAACCTCACCACCCGCCAGCTCTACAACCTGAGCTTCGGTTTCTTTGGTGTGCAGATCGCCTACGCGCTGCAATCCGCCAATATCTCGCGCATCTTTGCCACCCTCGGCGCTGACCCTCACCAGCTGAGTTTCTTCTGGATTCTTCCACCGCTCATGGGCATGGTCGTGCAGCCTATCGTGGGTTATTTCTCCGACAAGACCTGGTGCCGTTTTGGCCGCCGTATACCTTATTTATTTATAGGAGCCATCGTGGCCGTGCTGGTCATGCTCCTGTTGCCTAACGCTGGCAGCATGGGCCTCACCACACAGGTCGTCATGTGGGGCCTCTCGGGCACCATGCTCTTTGGACTTTTCTCGCTGATGCTGCTCGACACCTCGATCAACATGGCCATGCAGCCATTCAAGATGATGGTGGGCGACATGGTCAACGAGGAGCAGAAAGTCAAGGCCTACTCCATCCAGTCGATGCTGTGCAATGCCGGTTCCATCGTAGGTTTCTGCGCACCGTTCATCCTCACCTTCCTCGGTGTGGAGAATGTAGCGCCAGAGGGAATCATTCCTAACTCGGTGATTTACAGCTTCTACATCGGCGCAGCCATCCTCATCGCCTGTGTCATCTACACCACGATGAATGTCAAGGAGCTCATCCCAGAAGAGTACGCCAAGGCGCACAACATTCAGACGTCAGAGTCCTCTCTGGCCGATACTCCTAACTCCTCACTCCACACTCCTCACTCTTCATCATCCGTCACCCGCGCTTTCCTCACCATCGGTTTGGTTCAGTTCTTCTGCTGGGCAGCTTTCCTCTATCAGTGGACCTATGCTACCGGCGCCATTGCCGATAACTGTTGGGGTACGACCGACGTCAAATCGCTTGGTTATCAGGAAGCTGGCAACTGGTACGGTGTCCTCTCAGCCATCATGGCCGTGGGTGCAGTCATCTGGGCTTTGGTCATCCCTAAGCTCGGCAAAGTCAAGCTTGCCTATATCCTCTCGCTGGTCATCGGCGCCGTGGGCTTCGCTTCATGCCTGCTCATCCACAACCAGTACGTGCTCATCCTGAGCTTCCTGTGCCAGGGTTGCGCGTGGGCAGCCATGCTCGCCTTGCCATTCACGCTCTTCACCAACGCCATCGAGGGCAATCCTCGCATGGGCACCTTCCTGGGCCTCTTCAACTGCGTCATCTGCTTACCTCAGATCGTGGCTGCAGCTACCGGTGGCCTGGTGCTCGAAGCCGTTGGCAGCCAGCCAATGATGCTCCTCATGGCTGGTATCTATCTGTTGCTCGGCGCCGCTTGCGTCGTATTTATCAAAGAGAAGTAAAACATGAAGCGTCTATTCGTTCTCGTCATTTGTATTCTTTCCGCTACCCTGTTCCTCCAGGCCGAGGTTGATGACCGCACGCGTCCCATCGACCAGCTCCTGGAGGAGCTCGATGATGCCATTGCCCATAAGGAGCAGTACCAGAAGCAGCGCCAGCATGTGTCCGACAGCTTGCGACGCGCCGCTGACAACGCCATGGGCGAGGAGCGTATCAACCTGCTCAAAGGCCTGCACTACAACTACGAGAACTACGACGCCGACTCGACCTTCCTGGCGCTCGAGCAACTCAAGCAGACGCCCGAATACGCCACCGACACGCTCCTCCAGCAGTACGTCTTCCTCGCCGAAGCCCGCGCCTACGGCGTCAAAGGCCTGTATTCCACGGCGTTCGATATGCTCAACAGCTTCCATCCCGAGGGGCAACCCGACGCGATCCGACTGCAGTATCACAACACCCGATACGCCGTGACGGGCTGGTTTGCCGACTTCGCCGCGCAGTATTCCCCCGAGCTCTCCAAGCGCCTCACCGCCTCGATGTCGCCCATCAACGACACGCTCTACGCCCTCGAACCCGTCCCCTTCTTCCGCAGCATCATCCGCACCAACAAGTTCTATATCGACGGCCAATACCAGTCGTGCATCGACAGCTTGCTGCTGATGCTGAACCAGGTGCCGACGGCCGATCGCACCTTCCTCTATTCAGGCCTCGCGCAGGCTTATGGCAAGCTCGGACGCAAGGATGAAGAAATGCGATTCCTGACGCTCGCAGCCATCAACGACATCCGGCAGGGCAACGCCGAGTACATGGCGCTCCCCCTCCTCGCCCAGCGCACCTTCGAGCTGGGTCAGACCTCGCGCGCCTACCAGTACCTCATCTGCTCGCTCGAAGACGCCAACCGCTGCAAGGCCAGCCTCCGCACCATCGAAGCCACGCAGATCTTCCCCATCATCGACCGTGCCAACAACGAGGAGAAGCAGCGCCACCAGCGCTATCAGACCTGGGCCTTCATCATCCTCTCCGCTTTCACCGTGCTCCTCTTCTTCGGTACCCTGCAGCTGCGCCGCCAGCACCGCAAGCTCGATAAGACCCGCCAGCTCCTGGCCGTGGCCAATAACGAGCTCAAAGTCAGCAACCTGCAGCTCCAGTCGGTCAATAAGAACCTGCGCTCGGCCGATAAGGTCAAGGAGGAATACATCATGAAATACCTGGGTCGCTGCCGCCGTTATCTCAGCTCGTTCGAGAGCTATCAGCGCCAGATGTACAAGCTCATGCAGGCCCACCAGCTCGAGGAACTCGCCCGTCAGCTCAAGTCCACTCAGGTCATCAACGACGAGCAGAACCACTTCTATCACGACTTCGACGAAGCCTTCCTCAAGCTCTATCCAAACTTCATTGAGCGCTTCAACGCCCTGCTCCGTCCCGACGCGCAGATCGTCCCGAAGAAAGGCGAGCTCCTCACCACCGAGCTCCGCATCTTCGCGCTCATCCGACTGGGCGAAACCGACTCCGCTCAGATCGCCAAGTTCCTCAACTACTCCCTCACCACCATCTATAATTATCGCTCACGCGTGCGAAATAACGCCCTCAGCGACAAGGAGAATTTCGAGGAGGAGGTGATGAAGCTGTAAAATTGACGTTGTGTACGCAATGTTGAAATCTTACATCAAAGAAGGTCTCGCAGGAACTCCAGACATCCCTTCCACGGCCGTGGCATATCTTACACGGTACCGTGGAAGGGATGCCAGCATCTCGG
>JAZUDJ010000106.1:0-37252 GCA_045639585.1 Bacteroidales bacterium | reverse complement strand
TGATGGCGCTGCAGATACCTATCCTTCCTGGTCGAGCAACGGAAAGTGGATCATGTGTTCTTCTCGTCGTATTGATGGCACCTATAGTCGTCTCTACTTCTCCTATTTTAATAATGGAAAGGTGGAGAAGGCCTTCATGCTGCCTCAGGAGGATCCTGAGCATAATATGTTCCGTCTGAAGTGCTACAACCGTCCAGAATACATGGTGGAGCCTGTAACGATCAGCGCTGAGGAGTTCAGTAAGGTGTTCCGCTGATTAGTCATTGGGAATTTCTCATATTTTTACGTCGAAAAAAGAATATATAGGTTCCAAAAATGCGAATTATTGGACAATCAGGGCCTAAAAAGGAAGAAAAATCTGCAAAAACTTTTGGAGATTAAGAAATAATGACTATCTTTGCGCCCGAAATATAAACAGACCGAGCATTTTCCCCGGTCATAAAACAAATACAACAATGAAGAAGGATTTGCATCCATCAAACTATCGTCCTGTAGCATTCAAGGACATGTCAAATGACGTGACTTTCATCTCACGCTCTACCATCAACACCAAGGAGACCATCGAGATCGACGGCGTTGAGTACCCACTCGTAAAGCTTGAAATCACCTCTGCCAGCCACCCATTCTACACTGGCAAGCACAAGCTCGTTGATACCGCAGGTCGTGTTGATAAGTTCCTCAACCGCTACGGCAAGCGCAAGTAATTCTTGCTGTTCGCAGGACTTATACAAGACATTTACCTCCATTAGGAATACAAAATTCTTATGGAGGTAATTTTTTTTATCTATTTTTGGGCAAAAGACTTGCAAATAATCAAGATTCTTCCTATATTTGCGCCATGAAAAACTCTCTCGTTCATTACCTTTTGAGCACATTCCTGCTGCTCAGTCTATATACATCGAATCTGTCTGCTCAAAAACCACGCCTCTACAACGTAGAACACGGCTTGGCAAGTACTCAGCTGACTGACCTTGATTTTGATCAGGACAATTTTCTGTGGGTTTCGACTCGCGGCGGTCTGTCGCGCTTTGACGGACAGAGCTTCATCTCTTTTACTGGCGAGAACAAGAGCGACTACACGCTGAACAGTAACCTCATCTCCTGCTCCTATATCAGTGAAGACGGATTCATCTGGATCGGTGCCAATGACGGCCTTTACAGACTGGATCACGCCACTAACCGATTCACCTATTATCCGCTGGATGAGTCTCCAGACCATATTGTCAGTGTATCTGCGATCGTTGGAATCCCAGAGTATCCTGGCAAATTGCTGGTTGGCACCAACGGCTATGGCATTTATGTGTTCGACATGAAGAGCCTGAAAGTGGACGAAGAGCTGACCAAAGCGTACACCGAGGCCTACCCTACCTCTTATATCACACATATTTTTAATGATGAGCAAGGCAACCACTGGATCTGTTCGTTGCACTGGGTCACAGCGCTTAATCCGAAGAGCAAGAAAGTAGTACCTCTAACCAGTTCTTTTACAGAAGCGGAAGAGCAGCAGTGCGAGATCACATCTGCTTCAGTATTACCGAATAAAGGAATCATCTATTTCGGCACCGCCAAACATGGCTTGCTGTCTTGCGACACCCAGTCGTTTGAAATTGAACAGCTCAAGATATCAGAACTCTACAGCCGACAGATCACTTCCATTGCCTATAGCTCTGACGAATCATTGCTGATCGGTACCGAGGGACAAGGTCTCTGGTCACTCAACACTAAATCGCAGGCAATCGAGCGTATTCACTATACACACTGTCCTGTCGACATCGATCATGTCAAAATCAAAAACATCGCATTTGATAAGCAGGGTAATACTTGGTTCAACCTGTACCAGAAGGGTATCATGGTCGTACCGACCAGCGGCAAGCTCTTCAGTTGCCAGCCGATCCTTGCCAATCAGGAGGATGAGCATAACCTGAGTAATGTCAGCAGTTTCTCTGAAGGTCCTGACCATACGCGCTGCTTCGGTTTGGATGGTGCTGGTGTGTTAATGCTGTATCCTGATGGCTCACGCCGCCTCTATTCGTCAGAGAACTCAATACTCCATACCAGTGCCATCATGGTGGTAAAGACCTTACCAGATGGTCGCACGTATATCGGAACCTATGGCGACGGCATATATGTGATCGACCGCAGTGGTAAGCTGATGCGAGATCCTTATCTGAGCGAGCTCGATCCTCATAGCATCATGTGTATGGAGCTTTCGCGTGACAAACAATCGCTCTACCTCGGCACGAATGGTGAAGGTCTCTATAGCTATAACCTGAAAACCAAGGAACTGAAGTGCCTGATCAAAGACGATGGTTCCCGCTGGGTAATCAGTCTCTATGCCGGTGATCCTGGACATATATGGTTTGGTACGGAAGGCCAGATCATGCGCTATACGCTGGCCGATGGTACCGTAAAACGCTATAAGGAACCTTATCACGTCCGTACTTTCACTATCGCCAAAGATTCAGATGAGACGCTCTGGTTCCTGGCAGACAAGGGTCTCTACCGCTACTATCCACAGGACCAGACGATCAGAGAGATGCAGATCGGTCAGCAGATGGGTGAGAATTATTGCTCAATGCTGATTGCTGAGGATGGAAAGCTCTGGCTGTCGTCAAACTTAGGAATCATCAGCTATGATCCTAAATATATAAAGGTGTTGCGATACAACAGTCCAGATATTTCGGAGGTAGGATCATTCAGTATCCGCGCGTCACAGCACTGGTCAGACCATAAGTTCGGCTTTGGAGGCGACAATGGTATGCTGGTATTTGATCCTGCAGACATTGAGTCATACGATTTCAAACTGGCACCTATCTACTTCACCCGCTTGTGGGTCAATAACCAGCAGGTGGATTATAATCCGGAGCTCTCGCCAGAAGAGAACCTGCTCGACTCGGCTTTGTGGTCAGCTACTACGCTCCGACTGCCAATCGAGTCCAACTCCTTCTCTCTGTCATTTACAGTGCAAGAATATAGCACTCCTGTAGACATCAACTATTCATACCGTCTGAATGGATATGAGGAGCAATGGCATCAGGTACAAGGCCTTAACCAGACACTGAGCTATGCATCTCTGCCAGCAGGCTCCTACACACTGGTAGTAAGCGCTCAGCAAGGTAACGACATGAATAATCAGACACAGATCAAGGAACTCAAGATTATCATCAAGGCTCCTTGGTATCAGAGTCAATGGTTTACAGTACTTATCGCACTTCTCTTCATCACCAGCCTGGTGTGGTCGTTGTGGTCCATCCATAGATACGTATTCAAGAAGAAATAAACCTTTTGGCCTATTCTTAGCAGACAACAAGCAAATAACAATATAACAAATATCACCATCCGAACCGCTTAAACTATACGGTGTGGATGGTGATATTTGTTATATTTGATATCCTGAAGAACTATATCTGCTGCAGGAGCTTTATTTTAAGATATCCTGAATGTCCTCAAGATGTCCGTCCATCGGCGCTGGCTGAATGCCAAGAAGGTGGCAGAGGAGCGGATAGATAGCGGTATTCTGGAAGAGATCCGGTTTCTGATACTCGGTCTTGAAAGCAGGACCGATGGCACGGAAGATAACCTGCATATCATTCTCCGTAGGATCATAGCCATGCTGACCAGGTGCCAGAGCATATACGTCACCGATGACCCAACCAAGATCAGGATTGACAATCACATCGCCACAGTTAGGATTGTTGCCAAACTGCAGATACGCAGGCAACTCTCCACGCTTCCAGGTGCGAATGTGCGGGACGTCCTTCAACGCCATCACGATGCTGTCAGCGCAACCAGGACGTGCTTCGATATGTGTTGGCAACGAATAGTCGTAACGCTCTACCCATTCTGGCTTGAGATACTCAGAGATACGAACCAGACGACGGGCAGATGTTGGAGTCATACCATGATCGGAGGTGATGATGATATTGAGACGATCAAAAATCGGGAGACGCTGTAGTGTCTGATAGAGTGTACACATGAGAGAGTCCATGTGTTCGATCGTAGCACGTGTATGAGCAGAATAAGGCAAGTGCCAGTGACCGCTGTAGTCAGGTTCATCGAAATAAAGCATAACAAGGTCAGGACGCTCTGAGAGAGGAAGCATAAAGAGACGCTCCACCTCATCAAGACGCTCTTCGAAAGTCAATGTCTGTCCTTTGATGAACTGATGATAGGTGTCTGGACGTACACCCTTGATCTCTGTGTCAGATCCTGGCCAATAGACTACACCGGTGCGCAAACCCTGATTGTGTGCAGTGACCCAGATAGGTTCACCGCCATAGAAAGTACCATCGAACTTCTTCTCGAGATCAGAGAGGGAGAACCACTCCTGACGCTCACGATGATAGAACTTGTTGGCTATGATGCCATGATGATCTGGTACGAGGCCTGTAGCAATGGTATAATGGTTAGGAAATGTCTTGCTTGGGAACGACGGCATCATCTGCGCGTAGACTCCTACCCTACCCAGACTGTCAAGGAATGGGGTACGATACATCTCTGAATAATCCCAACGGAATCCATCCATCGAGACAATCAGCGTGTAGTTCTTATCTTGAGCCTGCATGCATATTACACTCAAGAAGAAACTAAGAAGTATAAATAACTTGCGCATGGTATATCTATTTTTTAGATTACTTCGAGACCATCGCTTGGCATCCAACCTACATTGCCGTCAGAAAGCTCAATCTCAGACCAGCCAGAAAGCGTACTACGAACACGTACCTTGAGGCCTTCATGAATGGTGAAGAGCTGAGTACCGCTCTCTGCCGGTGAGCTGCGGACGATGACCGAAGGAGTCATGACGATGGCATAGTCACGCTGCTGGATCCTGTCACGCTGAGCACCTGCATAGAAGTTGAACACGAAGCAAAGGATTATGCTGAGGATACCGCCATAAAAACCACACTTGCGCAGCAAGGTCTTTCGGCCAAAGAAGTACAAACCACAGCCACAGAGGAATACGAGGAAGGCGATGATTGCCAACCATCCCCAGGTATCGCAGGAAAGGAGGTCACGGATGGCATTGCTCCAGGTGACGAAGATGATCGGCTCAATGGCCTCAATCTTATCGACACACTGCATCTGCGCCAGCTCCAGGTTTGACTCTGCATCGGCATTAGATGGATCGAACAGAAGGCAACGCTCGTAGTTGAGGATAGCCTTTGGATAGTTCTTCATCTTATAATAAGCACCACCCAAGTTATAGTAGAGCTCAGGATCAGCGCCATAGCTGGACAAAACCTGCTCATACGCATCGATGGTGGTCTGATAATGAGCGCTGTCATACTGTGCGGCTGCCAGGTCGAGCAAGTCCTGCTGAGCGTAGGCCTTAGTACCGAGACCGAAGACAGAAAGCACGGTAACCAATATGAAGATTATTCTCTTAGACATAAACTAATGAATAATGTATTATGAATAATGTATAATTAAAAGAAAAGGACAGAGGAGGGTCTTTACTTAATCTCTGACTCCAGCTTCTCTAACGTATTCGAAGCCTTCTTATAGAGATCGTCCATTGCATGAGCATCGTGTGACGGTGCATAGCGTGCAAACTGACAGGTCTCAAGCACATCCTTGACGGCTGCGATAGAGTCCTCCGACACCTTGTGTTCACTGAGCGTCTGCTGGATATTATCAATGTTAAGATCACTGAGCTGGATACGAAGCTTATCGCCTACATAGCCAAGCATAGCCTTATGGATAGCCTCGTAGAAGTTGGACTCATCATTGGCCTTGAGCGCTGTATTAGCAGCACGGAGGCGCTTCTCAGCCACCTTGCCAGCCTTACGGGTACGCTTGCCAACAAGGTCGGCATTGAGCTTGATCTGACGGCGACCGATGATGGCACCGACAAGAGCTCCGAGGAATGGAAGGATATAGAAGAGCCAGTAGAAGAGTGAGCCATAGAATGGGTCCTCATCCTTATCAAGGCTGCCAGCGCTTACCTGATGAAGGTAGCGGATATCATTGCCAAGAACCTTCAGTCGCTCCTGGTTGGCACCTGTGAAGTCAATGGCAGGACCAGACTGCGAACCATCATCAGCACCCTTCTCCACTTCCAGGTTATACGCCTGAGTGGTGATGGTCTTGAACTGGCCGCTCTTAGTGTCGAAGTAACCAAACTCGATGGCAGGGATCGTGAAGGTACCTGCATGACGAGGAATGACGGTATACTCAATGACCTTCTTGCCCTGCAGACCTGCTGCTGTGGCACGCGTATCAAGATCGACCTTAGGATCGAAGACCTCGAAGTCAGATGGGAACTCTGGCTCAGGCTCACGGGTATACTTGACGTTGCCGACACCTTCGATGGTGAGACGATAGATGACAGCGTCGTTGGTCTTGACCTTATTGGCAGTCAGCTCGCTGCTGACCTTGAAGTCACCCACTGCATTCATATACGATGCAGGCTTGCTACCTGGCAGGCTCTTGACGTTAATCTTACGTGGAGCGCTCTGCAATGGAACTTCGACATTCTGGGTATACTCCATTGGCCAATCGAAGAAACCGCCACTGCGACGAGTGGTTACGACCTGCACGTTGGCCTTGAGCGAAGAGGCTGGAATAGTGATCTCACCACTGCGAGATGGGAAGAGCAACCACTTGGCCAGAGGATACATCTGGTAGTTGGCACCCTGATAATGCTCAAGGGTAGCCTGTGCGGTGCTGTTGTCCATATCCTGCACGGTGAAGCCTTCGAAGTCTGGCAGCTTCACATCGGTAGGATTACCCATCTGCGTATTGCGCCAGTAGAGCTTGAGCGTAGCAACGATGGCCTCTCCTTCGTAAGCAGAGGTCTTGTTGACGTCCAGGAAAAGATGATAGTCGTTCTTATTGAACTTAGCATTACCTTGCTGAGCGTTGCCAGACTGTTCTGATGAACTATTGCCCCTACCCTGAGAAACCTCTGTATCTGCAGGAAGGACCTTAATGGTAAGACTGTTGGAAGTTACGGTCTGACCATCAGCCTTGCAAGTAGCAGCAGGAAGCGTGAAGGTACCTTCCTTCTCGGCCAAAAGGACATAAGAGAAGGTGGTACGAACCTCAGAAGTCACCTGTCCATTGACGAAGCTGGTGCTCGAAGAAGTGCTATTCGACGGGCCATAGAGCACCTCGAAGCCTTTGCCTTCAAGATCAACGCTGATACCGTTGGCTCGTGCATTGGCGGTGTACTCCACACGGAACTGCTGTCCGACAGCCACGGCACTCGGAGCTGTGGCCTTGAGGGTCACATCGGCCCATGAGGTCACGACTGTGAGAACGGAGAGAAATAGCGAGATAATAAACTTTCGCATATCTATATTATTACTTTTTACTTTTTCCATTATAACTTCGCCTCAGCGATTACCAGTCCTTAGAAGTCTTGCGACGCTGCATCTGCTGCATCTGTTGCTGCTGGACCTTCTCCTGTGTCTGCTGCTCGTCACGGTTGTTGGCATTGAGGATAGCCTCGGCCTGATCCTGTGACATCTGACCCTGTTGCTGCTGAGGTTGCTGCTCCTGCTGGTCCTGTTGCTGGTCTTGCTGTGGAGGATCCTGCTGTTGCTGATCTTTATTCTGATCCTGCTGCTGATCCTGGTTCTGCTGCTGTTGATCCTGCTGCTGTTGTTGCTGCTGATCATCTTTGTTCTGATCCTGATTCTCGTCCTGCTGCTGTTGGAGCAACTTCTGCGCTAGAGCCAGATTGTAGCGAGCCTCATCGTCGAGCGGATTGTTGCGCAATGAACGCTTGAAGAACTGGACGGCCTCCTGATACTGCTGAGCTGCCATGCAGACGTCACCAGCATTGAAGTAAGCCTTCGAAGCTAGCGTGCGGTTGCCACCTTTCTGAGCGGCAGAAGCAGCATTGACGAACTGCTGGAGCGACTCCTTGGCCTTCTCGTCCTGTTGCTGATGGATCAGTGCATTGCCCAGGTTATAAGTAGCCAATGAGTCATTAGGAGCCACCTCCAACGCCTTGCGATACTGGATCTCGGCATTGAGGAAGTCCTCCTTATGGAAGAGACTATTGCCCTCGCGTGTGGCCTGACGGACCTGACGCTGAGCAAAGCCTGTGGTTGCTATTAAGAAGAAAAGAAATAAAAGACAAGTCTTTCTCATATTATATAATATATCTCGGCTGAGGTTGCCGAAAACGCTTACTTATGCTCGAAAAGCTGAATCTTGGAAAGAAGTGCATTGGCCTTATCAAGCACGAAGAGGTCGATGAAAAGGAAGAAGAAGGCCAGCCATACGAAGAACTGGAACTTGTCGTCGTATGCCGCATAGACATGACTCTCAAGCTCTGACTTCTGCAAGGCCTGCAACGCGTCACTGACGTTCTGGATAGCGCCATTGCCATTGTCGGCATGTGCATAGATACCCTGGCCGGCAGCGGCAATGTCACGCGCCATCTGCTCATCGAGACGAGTGGTGACAGGATTACCAGCCTCATCCTTACGATACGAACCTGCGCGGCCACTATCATCTGGCAGCAACGCTCCCTGCGTAGAACCGATACCGATTACATGCGTATGGATTCCCTTAGCCAGAGCCGCAGCAGCGGCACCTGTAGCATCATCCTCATGGTTCTCACCATCGGTAATCAGCACGATAGCCTTCTCGCTGGTCTCGCTTGGGGTGAACGAACGGACAGCCAGGTTGATAGCAGATCCGATGGCCGTACCCTGCAGGCTCACCATGCGTGGATCGATACTCGACAGGAACATCTTGGCCGACACGAAGTCGTTGGTGATAGGCAACTGAGTGTAGGCCTCTCCGGCAAAGACGATGAGTCCGACCTGATCGTTCTCCATCTGGTCGAGCAATCGGCTCAGCATACGCTTGGCACGCTCCAGACGGTTCGGTGCAATATCCTCGGCCAGCATGGAGTTACTGATATCCAAGCAGACCATGACCTCGATACCCTCCTTCTTGACCGTCTGCAGCTTGCTACCGAACTGTGGACGAGCCACAGCCAGAATCAAGCAGGTGAGTGCCAGCATCTGCAAAGCGAACTTCAGTCGCAGCTTGCCGTCACTGACACCTGGCATCAATGGTCGGAGGAGCGCTATATTACCGAACTTCTTGAGCGCCTTGGTGCTGGCCATCCTGCTGGCAATAAACAATGCCACCAGAACCACTACCAGCAGTAGCAGCCAAAGGAGTTGGGGATTTGCAAAACGAAAGTTTTCCATATTATGGCAAATTTCTCAATACTGTATTACGGAGCAATACATGAATCAATAAAAGTGCAAGTGCGAGCAAGGCAAAAGGCAGATACTCCTCTTCCTTGTGGGAGAACTCACGGACAGACATCTTGGTCTTCTCCATCTGGTCAATCTCGTCGAAGATATCCGACAAAGAAGACTTGTCAGTAGCGCGGAAGTAGCGGCCACCTGTCAGCTGTGCCATGGCCTTAAGGGTCTCCTCGTCAATATCTGCACGGATCATCTGGCGGACAGGTCGGCCAAAAGGATCATAGCCGACGACACTCTCGAACTCTCCCTTCGAACCTACACCGATGGTATAGAGACGTACACCCATGACCTTAGCCACCTGAGCGGCATCCTTTGGCGAGACGTCACCAGAGTTGTTGGTACCATCGGTCAAGAGGATGATGACCTTGCTCTTGGCCTGGCCGTTGCGGATACGGTTGACTGCGGTGACAAGACCGTCACCAATGGCAGTACTACCACCATCGATCAAGTCAAAGTCCACTGAGTTGATCATATTGCCAACTACCGCGTGGTCGCTGGTCATCGGACACATCGTATATGACTCCTTGCCGAAAAGCACCACGCCGATATTATCATTTGGACGGCCAGCCACGAACTTGGCAGCTACGTCCTTCGAAGCCTCCAGTCGGTTCGGACGGAAATCCTCGTACTGCATGGAGTTAGAGACGTCAAGCGAGAGGACGATATCGATACCCTCAGTGTTCGACTGGCTCCAGCTGTCACTGCTCTGAGGACGTGCCAGCACCACGATGGTGAGTGCAAAGGCGCCACAGAGCAACGCAAAGTTGACGTGACGGAGATACTCCTTCCATGAGCGTGGCAGCGACTGGAAAGGACTGGTAGTAGAGACCTGCAGCGAGGCCTGTGCTACCGACTGCTTCCAGATATACCATGCGATGGCTGGCAGGAGTAATATGAGCAGGAATAAATAGCCTGGATTTGCAAATTGCATATTTCTAGAATTTATCAAATGGTAGCTTCTGACTCATCGTCTTCCGAAGCAACTGGCTCCTCTATTTCAATCTTCTTGGTCTGTTCGACGAACATCTTAGCGTTCATGAACGAGAGCTGGTTCTCATCTGCCAATGGCTGGTACTTAGCGAACTTGACCAGATCGGCAATCGAGAGGATCTGCTTCAGGTTGGCCAATGAAGCCTTCTGCGACTCAGCGAGTTCATAGAGCTCGTCAAGTATCTCCTCACTGGTCTTCTCCATGGCAGGAACCTCGAAGCGTCGCTCGATGTACTGACGCAGGATGTCGGTCAGCTCGGTATGATACTGCTTGTCACGGCCATTCTGCCACAGTTTCTTGTCAGACAAAGCCTCCAGCGCCTGCATAGCCACGATGTGTGCAGGAACAGGCTTCTCCTTGACTACCACGACAGGCGCGTTGGCCTTATGACGCTGATAGTACTTCCAGCCGAACCACGCTGCCACAAGCACAGCCAGGATGATCAACGGCCAGGGGAACAACCAGATATAGTCGAGCAGGACGAACTCCGGATCCTCCACATCCTTGAAGCCTGCGAACTTCTGCGGATCGACCTCAATCTCCTCAAATGGCATGAAGACCTTCAAGGCCAATGAGTTGGTGCGGAGCGTATCGCCTACCGAAATCACGAACTCAAATGGTGGGATATAGAGCGTGGCAGAATCGAACGCAAACACGGTGATGTCCTCATGCAGCGTGGTGAGTCCGCCTTCGGTCTTGACGGTATCTACACGTGGAGCCTCGAAATCATCGAGCTCGAGCAGATACTGTGCAGAGTCGTCATAAGCCACGATGCCACCTTGCTGCAGCACATTCTGTGGGAACAGGATCTGCTGGCCTTCTGGCACGACAGCCTCCAGATGGAAGGTCATCGGACAGCCGAAGGTGACATAGGTGCTGTCCATCTTCACGCTTACCGTCGGCTGCTGAGCCCACAATGTACCTGCTGTAGCGAGGTGCAACAGCAAGGCGGCGAGAAGGATGGTTATGTTTTTTAATCTGAATGTCATACTATAATTATTAGCTACGACGCTCCTCGAATCTTAGCTACGACGCTGGAAGAGCGACAAGAGCGCAGGGACAAAATCCTCATCAGTACGGATAGAGACGCTGTCGACACGCGAACGCATGAAAGCGTCGGCCATCTGGCTTTGCATCGTCTGCCACCACTGAGCGTAGGCCTCACGGACCTTACGACTGCTGGTGTCGACCCAACGCTCCTGACCTGACTCAGCGTCACGTACCTTGAGCAAGCCGACGTCAGGCAATTCCTGTTCACGAGGATCATAGACCTGGATGGCCACGACGTCGTGCTTCGAATTGGCGATCTGCAGCGACTTCTGATAAGGCTTGGCATCGAAGAAATCACTGATCACGAAAGTGGTGCAGCGCTTCTTCTGCGCATTGCTGATATACTGTATGGCCTTACCGATGTCGGTACCTCGCTGCACAGGCTGGAACTGAAGCATCTCACTGATGATGGCCAGCACATGCTTCTTACCTTTCTGTGGCGGGATGTACTTCTCGATACGGTCACTGAAGAAGATAACGCCGATCTTATCATTGTTCTGTATTCCCGACATGGCCAGCGTAGCAGCGATCTGTGTGATCTGCTCCTGCTTGGTCTGCTGTGTAGTACCGAACTCACGGCTACCGCTGACATCGATGAGAAGCATGATCGTCAGTTCGCGCTCCTCCTCAAAGATCTTGATATGAGGCTTGCTCTGACGGGCAGTGACATTCCAGTCGATGTCACGCACGTCGTCTCCATACTGGTACTCTCGCACCTCAGAGAACGACATACCGTGACCCTTGAACGCCGTCTTGTACGATCCCGCAAAGACATTGGCGCTCAAGCCTCGGCTCTTGATCTCAATCTGCCTTACCTTCTTGATTAATTCTGTTGTTTCCATTATGGTACCTCGACCTTATTCAAAATCTCAGCCACTACCTCCTCTGCTGTGAGGTTGTTAGCCTCAGCCTCATAAGAGAGACCGATACGATGACGCATGACGTCTGGACAGATAGCACGTACATCTTCTGGGATGACATAGCCACGACGCTTCAGGAAGGCGTATGCACGAGCTGCGAGAGCGAGATTGATAGATGCACGAGGAGAAGCACCATAAGCGATCATGTCCTTCATGTTCTCCATGCCGTACATCTCTGGATAACGGGTAGCGAAGACAATGTCAACGATATACTTCTGAATCTTCTCGTCGATATAAACCTGCTTAACGACCTTGCGTGCATCCAGGATCTCATCGACGCTCATCACTGGCTTGACCTCTGACTTGAAGCCTGCGAGGTGACCAGCCACGATCTTCATCTCCTCTTCCTTCTTAGGATAGTCGATCTTTACCTTGAGCATGAAACGGTCGCACTGAGCCTCAGGAAGTGGGTAGGTACCTTCCTGCTCAATAGGGTTCTGAGTAGCCATTACAAGGAATGGCTTATCAAGCTGGAAGGTCTCAGGACCGATGGTTACCTGACGCTCCTGCATGGCCTCGAGGAGTGCTGACTGCACCTTGGCAGGAGCACGGTTGATCTCATCGGCCAAAACGAAGTTGGCGAAGACAGGACCTTTCTTGACGGTGAACTGCTCAGACTTCTGAGAGTAGACCATGGTACCGATGACATCGGCAGGGAGAAGGTCTGGAGTAAACTGAATGCGGCTATACTTAGCATCGATCAACTGTGAGAGGGTCTTGATGGCAAGGGTCTTTGCCAAACCAGGAACACCTTCCAAGAGGATGTGTCCATCAGCCAAGAGGCCGATGAGCAGAGACTCTACCAGATGCTTCTGTCCCACGATGACCTGATCCATGCCCTGGGTCAGTACGCCGACGAAGGCGCTTTTGCTTTCAATAAGCTCGTTGAGCTCACGAATGTCAACTCTTTCCATATATATTCAATTTTTCTTGTTATTTTCTGAAAACTTTTGATCAGATCGCTCTAAATCGGGTGCAAAGATACTTCTTTTGAGCGAAATATGCAAGTAGTATATATACAAAAAAGTTAAACGCGGATTTAAATCTCGTTAAATCCGCGTTTAATGTTAAATATGGGTTTCGAAATGTTAATTTAAGAACCTTGCTAAAGCAATAGGAATTAACAAATCTCATCGATGTTAAATGGCGTAGCCTGGTAGACGTAATAATTGAGCCAGTTGGCGAAAAGCAGGTTGGCCGTACTGCGCCAGCGCATCAGAGGTCCCTTGTTAGGGTCACCATCGCGATAATAGTTGACTGGCATCTCAATAGGAAGTCCCTTCGAGAGATCGCGCTTATACTCCTTGTCAAGTGTATCTGGAGCGTACTCCGAGTGACCGGTCACAAAGATCTCACGGCCATCACGAGCCATCACCATATAGACACCACTCTCGCGGCTCTCCGACAGGATCTCTAGCTCCGGATGCTTCAGGATGTCCTCACGGCGCACCTCGCTGTGACGGCTGTGTGGCACGTAGAACTCATCGTCGAAGCCTCGGAAGATCGGACACTGAGAATCAGTCTTGGCATGCTTGAAGATACCGAACATCTTGTGGTCGAGCGGATACTTTGGTACACCATAGAAGTGATAGAGACCGGCCTGAGCGGCCCAACAGATATACATGGTGCTGGTGACGTGTGTCGAGGCCCAGGTGAAGATCTCCTGCAGCTCTGACCAGTAGGTCACCTCCTCATAATCCATCTGCTCAAGCGGAGCTCCGGTGATGATCATGCCATCGAACTTCTGCGATTTCAGTTCGGTGAATGGCGTATAGAAACGCTCCATGTGCTCGCTCGACGTATTCTTCGAGATATGAGTAGAGATCATCATGAAGATAATCTCCACCTGCAGAGGAGTGTTTGACAATACGCGGATCAGGTCATTCTCGGTCTGTTCCTTGATTGGCATCAGGTTGAGAATGCAGAGTCGCAACGGACGGATAGCCTGTGCATTGCCACGCTCATAATCCATGACGAAGATATTCTCCTTCTTGAGCGTCTCAATGGCTGGCAGGTTCTTTGGTAGTCTTAATGGCATCTCTTATTACTCCATCACAATGAGGTACTTACTATTGCTCCAGAAAGCAGCCTGATCCTTGATTACGAGAGTCGTAGTCTTATCTGCGTTCTTGACGAGCTCGTAGCTGTCAGCTGGATGAGAAGTCATCACCTTAGGGCTCTTGTTGTTGATCTCAATCTTGGTGAGCTCGCGGATGTCCACCTGGGTAAAGCCATCTGTTGAGAAGCCATCAGTGGTAAGACGCTTCTTGGTGAATACGCCACCTTCGATAAGACCCTTTTCCTTCAATGACTTCTTTGAAGCAACGATATAGAAGCCTGTGTTGAGCATCTTATCCTGAGTGTTGATAACGGTCTGCTGTGCATCGCTCTTTGCCTGGGTCTCCTCAAGGACAACCTTGGTAGAAGACAAGTTCTCTGACAAATCAGCGATCTGCTGATCCTTAACAATGATCTGATTCTGATAGTTCTTGATCTCGGTCTGGTAGCCAGCTACCTCGTTCTGGAGACGGTCGATGGTCTTCTTCAACTCCTTGTTCTGGCCGAGCTGTGAGCTGTACTTCTTCTGGAGCTCCTCCAAAGCAGCCTGCTTCTCGAGGATGGTCTGCTGTACGAGGTTGAGCTTCTTCATAAGGCTCTCACGCTGAGCGGTGAGGTTCTTGTCCTCGCCGTTGCTGACGCTGATCTGACCATTGATCTGGTCGAGCTGATCAGTTACGTTCTGAAGGGTGGTCTGGAGGTCATAGATCTCGTTACCCTGCTGGAGAGCAACCATCATCAGGCTATCGTTGGTGTTAGTAGCCTGCTGATACTGCTCCTTGCTGACGCCGCTACAGCTTGCAAGCATCAATGTGGCAGCCATGATGGCAGCCGAAAAAAGAATCTTCTTCATTTTGTTATTTTGTTTTAATTGTTTTTACTCTTCATCCAAGTCCTTGTATTTATTCTTGTGGACTTTCTTCTCCTTGGGAGCTTCTGGCAATCCGCCTAATAGCATGACGATCTCACCCTTAGGTTCGTTGGCCGTGAAGTGGTCAATAAGTTCGCGCAAGGTGCCACGCTGTGTGTCGGCGAAGCGCTTCGAGATCTCGCGGCAGACGGCAGCAGGACGATCCTCACCACACACTTTTGCCAACTGTTCGAGCGTCTTCACCAGTCGGTATGGCGACTCATAGATGATACTGGTGCGAGGATCGTTGGCCAGGATCTGCATACGTGTCTCACGTCCTTTCTTCTGTGGCAGGAAGCCTTCGAAACAGAACTTATCGTTAGGCAAAGCGCTCTGTACCAGCGCTGGCACGAAAGCCGTAGCTCCTGGCAGACACTCCACCTCTACTCCCAACTTAACACACTCACGCACCAGCATGAAGCCAGGATCGCTGATACCAGGCGTACCTGCATCGCTCACCAGCGCCACAGTCATACCCGCAGCAATCTTCTGAGCCATGGCCTCGCTCGTCTCATGCTCATTGAACTTATGGTGACTCTGCATCGGCACATGGATGTCATAGTGCTGCATCAGGACGCTGCTCGTACGTGTATCCTCGGCCAGAATCAGGTCAGCCTCCTTCAGCACACGGATGGCGCGGAAGGTCATGTCTTCGAGATTACCGACGGGAGTAGGGACAACGTAAAGTTTTGACATCTTCTAAAAAAAGTTCAATTTGAGTGCAAAGTTACGCGTTTTTTCCTTTGCACGATGATAAATCCATCAAAATCAGAAAAATATTGAGCAAAATTAACGATTTTGCGTCATGGAATGAGCGAAAGCAACACTTTTTCAATACCTTTTCGCACTTCCTGCGTCTTGCAGGTGAAGTTATTGACAAAGATGCTCACAGCGTAGGTCTTGCTGTCGGTTCCTTTGAGATAACCAGCATAAGCCACCGTAGTTTTGACGGTACCCGTCTTCAGTCGGCCAGCACCAGCCAGACGCGACTTGAGGAGGAATCTTCTCACCGTACCTTCTTTACCAACGATTGGCAGGCTATTGACAAAATCCGTATCAAACTGCATCTCGGCCAACAGCTGGATGATGAAGTGCGAAGTCACACGGTCTTTCGGAGCCAATCCGCAACCGTCATACATGATCAGGCTCTCCTTGTCGAGACCTCTCTCCTTCCAGTAGTCAGACACGATGAGCAACGCGCTGTCCAGCCGGCAATCCGGGCTCAGCAGGCGAAGCAATGTCTCGGCTTGATTATTAAGACTCTCCACATTGGTATCACGCACCACATCCCGTAGCACACGCCCGCTGTCTGGCAGCAGGTTCTGTAGTGGCGGGATATAGTCTTCTCCGATATCCTCTATCAGCCAGTCAGGATTGTAGGCTTCAAGGCCTGGTAACACCTGCTGAGCCGTGTCAATCAGCGCCACGCTATCCGGCAGGACATAGTCTCCTCCAAGCAGACGCAATGCAGTGGCCGTAGTCACCAGCTTCATGACCGAAGCCGGAATCATCAGTCGCTGTGAGTCAAACTGGTAAAGCGTCGTAAAAGCCTTCAGCGGCGTAGCACTTTGTCTCTGTGGCAGACGGGCAATCTCGAGGGTCACCGTAGCATGGCTCATCCCCGGAGACTTAAGCCACGACTGGAAAGATGGGGGCAAAGAACGAGTTTGTGCATTGACCATCAGCACATAGGCCAACGACAATGCACACACCATTATGTATCGAAGATATTTAGTCACAGTGATATCTGGTTAGGGAGATATTGTTGAGGAAAACCGGAGACTTCTGTTTTGCCGAATCCGTGGCAATCAGCATGACTGAGATGAAGGCTTTCTCGAAGCGCATCATAGAGTCTGGCACGGCCGAGAGTTCCTGATGACCGTTATCATCTATCAGCTTAGTGATCTGTCCGACAGGAAGGTATTTACGACGTTCCTTCGTCTCATTATTGACGTTGACGCCCTGCCATTCCTTATTGTCACGAGAGAAAGAAATCGAAGCCAGCAGCTTCTGTCCATACGTCAGATGTTCGACATCGAAAGACCAGCGGAGTGTATCTCCACGATGGAAGTTCGTATCCGACTCAAGCTCCCAGAAACGGCGGTCTGCAAAGCGTGCACGGTCCAGTATCAGATAGTTACGCATGCTCCAGAGCTGCACGGAGTCACCTGGTTCGCTTGAAGCAAAGTCCTTGCTCTGAGAGGTCAGCATACTCCACGAATCGTACTCTTCCATCAGTCGCTCATCGACGTGCGAATAGACGCGTACCAGCTGCTTCAGGTGACGCGCATACCACATCAATGAACTGTCATACTGCGCGCGGCTCACCCCATGTTCCACCAGGACAGCCGCCATGATGGATTTCTGATAATCCTGATCATAGTGCTGGCTAGCCTGCAACTCCATCAGGCCTTCAGCCTTATGCACATCCACAAGCAAATCAATCATCTGATCCTCATCGAGCACATAGTCCGGACGGTCGATGCAGGAAGCACCCACCAGCAGACACAGGAACAGACAAATAAGATAAGAAGTGGCCTTGCGCATTATTTCTTATTAAAGATTTTCTCAAGATTGACGAGTTCCTTATTGAAGAACAGGATCAATGAAATAACACCTACAGAGATGCAGGCATCTGCGAAGTTAAAGACCGGACGGAAGAAGAGGAAAGCCTCATCGCTACATGGCATCCAAGAAGGCCAGCGGAAGTTGAAGCCGAGCCAGTTCATCATTTCGCCACGTACAGGGAAGGAATCCGGCCATTCAAAGCGGATCAGCGGGAAGTAGAACATATCTACTACCCTACCCTTAAACCACTCTTGCGAGGGCATCAGGCCAGCCTCCTTGTCGACCCACTGAGCCACATGTCCGTAGCTATCAGTGAACCACTGACCATAGAAGACACAGTCGATGATATTGCCGACAGCACCTGCCAGGATGGCGGCTACCGTGACAACCAATCCCGTAGAAACCGCTTGCATGCGGATCGCTTTGGCCAGGAACCAGGCGAAGACTCCAGTACAAAGGATACGGAAACCGGTCAGCACAAACTTATCGACCAATTCCATGCCAAAGGCCATACCGTTATTCTCTATGAAAGAGAGATAGAACCACGACGTCACTTCTACCGACTCATGCAGGTAGAAGTGCGTCTTGACATAAATCTTGATGATCTGGTCTACGAGGATGATAAGCGCGAAAATCCCCATAGCCAACCAACCTTGTCGTTTAGCTGTCACTCTAATATATTTTAATATTGTATATTTACGTCAAGTGTACGGCACTTAACGTCTACGCTCCTTGGCCTCAATGCTCAATGTAGCATGTGGCACAGCACGCAAGCGCTCCTTAGGGATCAGCGTATGAGTAGCACGGCAGATACCGTAGGTCTTGTTCTCGATACGGACCAAAGCACCCTGCAGGCCCTTGATGAACTTCTCCAGACGAGAAGCCTTCAAGCCCCACTCCTCACGAGAAAGGGTCTCTGCGCCATCCTCCATGTTCTTGAACACTGGAGCGGTGTCACGGTCGCCATTATCGCCATTGCGGAGGCGCTGACGGATTTCATTATACTCCTCAAGTGCCACCTTGAGCTTTTCTTCAATCAGTACTTTGAATTCCTCAAGCTCCTCATCCGAGTAGCGTAATTTTAATTCTTCGTTCATTATGGTATAGTTTTATATTATGGTGTAAGTTTTTGGGCAAGAGAGGATAATCACTTTGTGATCTGAGCCTTGATGATGAAGTCATCCATATCGAGTTCTGCAGCATCAGCACCTACAGCACCTACCTCGATGCTGGTAGCCAATACCTGACCTGCGATATAATCCTTGTATTGTGCGATGACAGCGTCGGTCTGCTCATTTGACTCGATGACGATCTTGATGCGGTCAGTAACCTCGAAGCCTGCGGTCTTACGATGGTTCTGGATACGCTTGATGATCTCACGAGCGATACCTTCCTGACGAAGCTCCTCAGTGACGGTGATGTCAAGCGCTACGGTCACGCGGCCTTCACTTGCCACGTTCCAACCTGGCATATCCTCAGAGATGATCTCTACATCGCTGGTCAGAATCTCTACAGCAGTACCCTCAAGGTCGAAGCCGATCTTACCTTCCTTCTCAAGAACTGCAATCTGCTCCTGTGGCAACTCTGCCAATGCAGCAGCTACGGCCTTCATGAGTTTGCCATAGCGCTTGCCGAGCTCGCGGAAGTTTGGCTTAACCTTCTTGACGAGTACATGGTCATCGCCACCGGCGATCTTGAGTTCCTTGATGTTGGTCTCTGAGAGGATCAGATCCTTCACAGCGAGGATGTCCTGCTCCTGCTCTGCATCGACAGCAGGGAACATGATGGTCTGCAGTGGCTGACGAACGTTGAGCTTCGAAGTCTTACGGATCGAGAGGATCAGCGAAGTGACGGTCTGTGCGAGGTTCATCTTACGCTCCAATGCAGCGTCAGTACCACCAGCGACTGGGAAGTCAGCGAGGTGAACACTGACGTTCTTGTCGCGACCACTCACTGCATTCAGGTCGCAGAAGAGCTTATCAGCATAGAATGGAGCAATAGGAGCCATCAGCTTAGCCACGGTCTCCAAGCAGGTATAGAGGGTCTGGTAAGCGGCGAGCTTGTCTTCGTTGAGGCCACCGGCCCAGAAACGCTTACGGTTCAGACGAACGTACCAGTTAGAGAGGTTATCGCAGACGAAGGTCTCGATGAGACGGCCAGCCTGAGTTGGCTCGAAGGTCTCGTAGTTCTTCTCTACCTCCTGGATGAGAGTGTTCAATGAAGAAAGGATCCAGCGGTCGATCTCAGGTCGCTTCTCTACAGCTACCTCAGCCTCAGCACCGGTGAAACCATCGATGTTGGCATAGAGTGCGAAGAGCTTATATGTATTAAATAAGGTACCGAAGAACTTACGGCTTACCTCGGTCACACCTTCTGGATCGAACTTGAGGTTATCCCAAGGCGAAGCGTTGGTGATCATGTACCAGCGGAGTGGATCCGAGCCATACTTCTCGATAGCACCGAATGGGTCGATGGCATTGCCGAGACGCTTAGACATCTTCTGGCCATCTTTAGCGAGGACGAGACCGTTCGAAACGACAGCCTTATAAGCTACCGAGTCGAAGATCATCGTACCGAGTGCATGGAGGGTAAAGAACCAGCCACGTGTCTGATCGACACCCTCAGCGATGAAGTTAGCTGGGTAGATGGTGCGGTTGTCGAACGCCTCTTTATTCTCAAATGGATAGTGGATCTGAGCGTATGGCATTGCACCAGAGTCGAACCAAACGTCGATCAGGTCGAGCTCACGGGTCAGGACAGCTCCTGAAGCAGAAACGAGCTTGATATCGTCAACGTATGGACGGTGCAGGTCGATCTTGTCATAGTTCTCCTGAGTCATCACACCAGGCTGGAAGCCCTTTTCCTTGTAAGGATTAGCCTTCATCACGCCAGCAGCCACAGCCTTCTCGATCTCGTTGTAGAGCTCCTCTACCGAACCGATGCAGATCTCCTCACGGGTATCGCGGTTGCGCCAGATTGGCAATGGAGTACCCCAGTAACGTGAACGTGAGAGGTTCCAGTCATTGAGGTTCTCAAGCCACTTGCCGAAGCGGCCGGTACCAGTTGACTCTGGCTTCCAGTTGATGGTCTTATTGAGCTCGATCATACGCTCACGACAAGCGGTAGAGCGGATGAACCAAGAATCCAGAGGATAGTAGAGGACTGGCTTATCAGTACGCCAGCAGTGAGGATAGTTGTGTACGTGCTTCTCGATCTTGAACGCCTGGCTGGCAGCCTTCATCTCCAGACAGATCTTGATGTTCAAGTCATCAGCCTTGACAGCAGCCTCAGCGTCGTACTTGCCACCCTGATTGAACTCAGGAGCATAAGCGTTCTTGACGAAACCACCAGCATGAACGCTGTAGCCTTCCACATTGACACACTTCTCAACGAAGCTCTCAGCGAGCTCGTCAAGCACGTAGTACTTACCGGTCATATCAACCATTGGACGAGTCTCACCCAACTGGTTGATCATATAGAGTGCAGGGATGTCAGCAGCCTTAGCCACCTTAGCATCGTCAGCACCAAAGGTTGGTGCGATGTGTACGATACCGGTGCCATCCTCAGTAGTAACATAGTCGCCAGGGATGACGCGGAAAGCCTGCTCAGACATCTCCACAAACTTATCCTGACCATGCATGAAGGTCTTCTCAGGATGTGCAGCAGCGTACTTAGCCACGAACTCAGCCGAGAGGTCATCGACCTTCTCACATGGCTTTACCCATGGCATGAGCTGCTCGTACTTCATACCTACGAGCTCCGATCCCTTGTAGTGACCTACGCTGCGATAAGGCAACTTCTTGCCATCGACCTTATTGATGTCAAGCGCCTCCATCTCAGCGAGGGTCTGATACTCTTCACCTGCCAAGTAAGCCTTGAGGCGAGCCTCTGCCAGGATCACGGTCAACTTCTCACCGTTGTATGGATTGAAGGTCTGTGCAGCTACATAGTCGATGTTTGGACCGACGCAAAGAGCTACGTTCGAAGGCAAAGTCCAAGGGGTGGTTGTCCAAGCTACGATAGCAGCCGTACCCCACTCTGCCAACTCACTCCTCACTCCTAACTCCTCACTCCTAACTTTGAAGATACCAGTTACGGTAGTATCCTTCACATCACGGTAGCAACCTGGCTGGTTCAACTCGTGTGAAGAAAGACCGGTACCAGCTGCTGGAGAGTATGGCTGGATGGTGTAGCCTTTGTAGAGCAAGCCTTTCTTGTAAAGCTGCTGAAGGAGCCACCAGAGGGTCTCAATGTAGCGGTTGTCGTAGGTGATGTATGGATCGTTGAGGTCTACCCAGTAACCCATCTTGTGAGTCAGGTCGGTCCACTCCTTGGTGTACTTCATGACCTCCTTGCGGCAAGCTGCATTGTAGTCATCGACAGAGATCTTCTTACCGATGTCCTCCTTGGTGATGCCAAGCATCTTCTCCACGCCGAGCTCTACAGGCAGGCCGTGGGTATCCCAACCAGCCTTACGCTTCACCTGATAACCCTTCATGGTCTTGAAGCGGCAGAAAATATCCTTAATCGAACGTGCCATCACGTGGTGAATACCTGGCATACCGTTAGCTGACGGTGGACCCTCATAAAACACGAATGAAAGATGACCCTCTCGTGTGGTCATCGACTTCTCAAAGACACTGTTCTCATCCCAACGCTTCAGGACCTCCTTGTTGATCTCTGACAGGTTGAACTGGTTATATTCTGCGTATTTCATATCCTTGAATTTGAAACTTATTTCGAATTACTAATTTGTCACTTTTTATTAAGCGGGCGCAAAATTACTATTTTTTCTCCGAATTTCCAAATCTTTCTACGAAAAACTGCTAATTTATTCTCAAACGATTCCTTTTCTTCCCCTTTTAATGACCAAACATTGCATTTTTCATGTAAAGCCACAAAAAAAGGCCGAAGGAAAATTCCCCTCGGTCCCTTTCAAATCAACCGGCTCAAAACTTAACTCGTTAGCCATACAGATTCAAAGTCAGAAGTGGACGCTAACTCCCCCTCAGTATTATAGTTACTGCCCCCTATAAAGGGGGCTATAGTAACAATACTGGGGATTTGCTACCACTTCTGAAAGCCTCATAAATTTAGGTGGTAATAATCTGTTACTTTGGTGAAGTGCTTGTAGTCAGAACCTAACGAACCCGGAAGAAAATCCTTTCCTACTCCTACCTTCTGCCACTCCATCGTATTTTTTGTCAGTTTCGTGATCTCATAATCCGCTCCAGAATAATCTGACATAAAAACATTCAGCGAAATAACATTGTCTCCGAGTATACCGATATGGTAGGATTTGGAGTAGAGACTATCTCCAGCAAAAACATCATACACATGGATATTGGCACGGCAGTCAGGCCTGAACGTCCAAATTATACGGCTTTCTGAAGCAAAATAAGGATAATCACTATAATCCTCTACCCACTCTCCTATGATGTTATCTTCCGTTATCTCTAACTCATCATTATCACAAGAAGCACATGTAAAAAGTGCAAAAAGAATAGCTAAAAAAGTAAACGATAGATGTTTCATAATTTATCATAATTAATTGAATTACTGCATTCTTTCCCTCTCATCACTACCAGCATCGAAGCCTTGATAGCTACGATTCTGTTTTTGCGCGCCAAACTTATATTTCACCGTCAAAGAGATTCTCCGGCTATCGGCATAGCACCTACGGAAATAAACCACATTATTGCCATAGCTGAGCGTCGCGCTCTGGTTGGTCTTGAAGACATCTTCCGCCTTCAGCTGGAAGTTCCATCGCTTATAAGCCTTCAAAACTCCCAGATCAAGCTGCTCCTGGTGTTGCTGCCAGACAGAGCCACGATGGCCGCTGGAATGAAACAGAAGCTCAGCAAGCCCATACAATCCCCACGGCAACTGAACCTGATTATGCCAAGACACACGTAGCATCGGATCATTGAATTTACGAGTTCCATCGGTATAGATAATTTTCAGATTCTGAGCAAAAACGGAGGCCGAAGCCTGCGTCTGCCAAGGGCCTATCGTATTCGAGTAATTGAGCGTCACATCAGCCATCGTTGCCTGAGGAACATTGTCATAGTTCAGGAAGTATCCCGCAGAATAAGCACCGATACGCTGTGCAATATAGTCCCTGACTGTCTGCACATTACCGATGAAAGTAAAATGACCATACTGCGCCTGCAGCGTCCACTGATGCAGGATGGACGGCCGAAGATCCGGATTACCTGACACGGCCAGCATCTCCAGATTATAATGAGCGAAGCCGTTGGTCTGGCCATAGGTCGGCATGGCCGAATGCATGGCATACGAACCGACAAATTGCCATCGCTGACCCGTATAACCCACAGAAGCGAACGGGAAAAGATGCTGCTTCGGACGTATCTGTGCATCGATGTTCTCATACCTCATACCTGCCTCTGCAGAGATATGCTTTAGCTGAAGAATATAAGTCAGGCGTGTGCTGATTCGATCCTGTCGGCGCTGGCGGTAGGCTTGCTGTGTGAAGTCCTGTAGTTTAGCGTCTGATTGCAGATAATAATCTTCTCGCAAAGTATGCGAATATTCTGCACCTAACGATAAGACACCTCTCCGCACCTTGCGTTCAGCCTCAGCCTTCACGGCCCACAGTGTATTTTTTATCTCATTGCGCTGCACTACAGGACGGACAACAAACCGATAATCATCCATCAGACTGAATCCGTCATGATAGTAATTTCCACCCATACGCATCTGCCAGTGGTCAGTATGTCCGCGATAGTAAACATTCAGGTCATGATGCGGTGCGTAGTCAAGGAGCCAGGTAGATCGTACGCTGTCAAGTCCCAAGATATTATTCGGATTGAAATATCCCATCCGTACCTCTTCCGCTTGTTGCTCAATGGTATTAAGGAGGTCACTATACTGATATCTGAAACCCACTTCATGTGCTGGCGTCAGATGGATGTTCAATCCTGCCGAAAAGCTCAGTGCATGCGTAGGATAGCGCTCAAGCAAAGGTCTGTCGTTCAGTCTAAGATCCTGATAGACACCTCGCCGTTCATAATCAACTCGAGTCATCAGATTCCACTTCTGCCGATGGATATCCGCAGAGGCCGACTGACGGAAACTCTTTCCGTAACCCATAAAAAAACGTGAGTGCAGCTGTCCTTGCCATCCGAGCGACGACGAACGGAGTGTATGGACATGCACAACTCGGCTCTTGCCACTATATGCCACCCGATCATCATTGACCGTATAATCGATGCTCAGGATATCATCCGAATCCCATGTCGTCAGATCGCTCAACATCGATATAGGCATGTCGTCAAGATAGATCATGACCGATGGATCATCTATCGAAAAGCCTGGCAGATAGGACAACAGATCGAAGGCTGTACCCACATGTGCCAGTTGCGTGTCAGCGACACGGAGCGTTGTCCGATGCTGATGCAGCTGTACCGCAGCGTACTGATACCTGTAATCCACATTAGGAAGAGGCTTGAGCTTGATGAGCAACGGAGAAGGTTCCAGCTCTTCCGCATCTGTCAATATCGGCTGTTCGTATTCCACAAACAGATGATTTCCATAGGTCGTGACACGTATCGGCCGATGACCTACAGCCGCACGTACAGCCTCCTCTGCACTACTGGCAGAGAAGTCAAAGTTGACGCGTATCTTCTCCAGCTGATTATAGACAAAGTGAATCTTCGTCTCAGGATATTGCTCGTCGATGGCCGTAAGCACATCGGCAAGCGAGGTATCCGGAAACGTCATCTGCTTCGTCTGAGCATGCAGCGCTACGGCTAACACAGAAAGGAAAAGACTCACGCCAAGCTTCATCGCACCTCTATCGTCTGATCAGGAGTTAATACGAGGTGCACATGCTCGAAGTGATTGAGGAAGTCAATACTCTCTTGCAACGTCCAGTTCCGCTCCAGTTCCACATAGAGGCGTATATCTGCCGAAGCAAGATAATCCACGCTGGCATTATGAACCACAGCCAGTTGCTCCACAATCTGCGAGAGTGCCACATTACGATAAATGATTGAAGTCTCATTCTCTTCAATCTCCTCAATCTTATACTCCTCACTATTATCTATCAATTCCTCACTCCTCACTCCTAATTCTTCATTTCTCACTAAAGAAACCGCCACCATACAAGCCAGCAGCAAAGAGGCGGCCACGCCATAACGCTTCCAGAAGCTATGACGCGGTGCAAGGCTTGGAGCCACGCTCTCCTCCTTCACATGATATTTGGCATTGAACTGCTTCCACGCCTCATCCACAGAAGGACTTTTCGCCTCCTGCTTCGTCAGCTCATAAGCCTCCGCCACCTCATCAGCCATCTGTCGGAGCTGAGGATCCAAGGTTTCGCCAGTGTAGTTCTTATTATCAGTCATCATGAGAATAATCTTTAGAGTTTGGATTAAATCTATCGCGCAAAAGTCGCAAGCCATTCACGATATGTTTGTTGATCGCAGCCTTCGTGACTTGCAGCTGCTCTGCCGCCTGCTGGTAGCTGAAGCCATTGCCAAAACATAAATCAAAGACTTCACGCATACGAGGAGGCATCTCGCGGTCAATATATTGTCGCACTTGCCTTAATCGGTCGCGCTGCAGGAGGTCTTCTTTCAAATCCGTCACCATCTCGATGCGGACGTCAGCCTTCACATCCTCCAGTCGCACCTTTCTTTCTAAGAGATTGACACAATAATTATAGGTAGCGCGCGTCAGATACCCCGGCAACTTATCCTGCGTCACCTCAGGTTGTTTCGTCCACAGCGTAGCAAACACCTCGCTCACAGCATCCTGACTCTCCTGCTCGTCATGCAACAGGCCGTATGCCAGGTGGTAGAGCCTGACATACTCTGTACGGAAGAGTGTCTCGAATGCTGCAGAGGAGATCATCGGATATTTGTTTTCAATCTGTTTTTTTCTATATAGACAAACGAAGAACCAATTTCATTACCTCAGGACCTAATAATTTTTCGAGAATAAAATATTTTTCAAAAAATCATGTTTTATAGGTAATGGATTTCAAAGTTCGTTTGTCTATAGAATAAACGCGGTTCGATAAACAATATTATTAACCTATCAAAATAGTAAGATATGAAACTTACATTTCATTATTTATATACACTGATCCTGACCTTATTGTCCATGGTTGGAATCTCTTCTTGTGTAGATCTTGACGGGGCAGATACTGGTGCATTAAATAGTCCCCCTATGGGTACATCGTCAAATGCATACAAAGAGCTGACTTTGGTCATACCTGGCAATCAAGTTCTTGAGAATCCTTTCGAGATTATCAACGTCTATTACGGAAATGACTACGAGAAAGATTGTATGCAGATTTTTTGCTATACCATCAGTGATGAACTTCCGATTCCCACGATGACCTCGTTTGCCCTCTTCTTGGAAGTTCCAGATCTGAACAAACTAAAGGCAGGTCAGTCTCTTAGCATCTACCGCAGTGAACTCAGCTGGTCACTTTCCAGCAATCTGGGAGATTATCAATCTTATATCCCCAATGGTGCCAGCGTGATAGTCCGCGAAGCCAATGATGAATATATTGACCTTTATGTAGATCATCTGAAGTTCTTTTTCTCTTCCAGTTTTTACCTGAAAGATGGCGACTATACCGTCTTTGGAGACATAAAGTTCCCTAGAGTAATCATAAACGCCGTGCAGGAATAATCGCAGAAAATCTAAAACGAACAGCAAGAATCAATAACAGCAATGAAACCCTTAAAATATCTTTTCCTCACCTCGGTCCTCTGCCTCGGCGTAAATGCATTGACGAGCTGTAACTTATGGTACGATATAGAAAGCTTTTTTGACGATGACACTATTGTAGATTGGAGCCCTGTTGAATTATATATCACTATTGAAGACCGTAACGGTAATGATCTGCTCGACACTCTGAATATCTCTTGTATCGTTGATGAAATTACGGCGACTTTTCGCGGAGAGACACTCGAAGTACGCAAGAATAGCGATGGATACTTAGGTCATTCTATTCCCCATTCTACTGACACCCGATTATACATGCCTAGTTGGTATGGCCTTTGCCTAATCAACCAGAAGCCTGCATGGGATGGCATGAAATGGAACCTGGAAAAAACAGACAAGTTCATGCTATACCTCGGTGAAATAGATGCCAGCAGAGATCATGACGAAGACATCGTCCTCCATTGGGGTAATGGCAAGACCCGTACCATCCACTACCATTGCTCAGACTTAATAGTCAAAAAGAAAGAGCCATCTCGCAACGTGTGGTTCTCTGTCGACGGCAAGAAACAGACCGACAATTCTTTCAAATTTGTTCTATAAAATATTATCTCCTTTGCCGTAACCAAAGATTGCAGGCATGGCATCTTCTACACTGTACAATGGAGAGGATGACATGGCAAAGGCATCTCCTACACCGTACAATGGGGAGGATGACGAGCGCAAGGCATCTCCTACACCGTACAATGGAGAGGATGGCATGACGAAGGCATCTCCTACACCGTACAGTGGGGAGGATGGCGAGAGCAAGGCATCTCCCCCATTGTACGGTGCAGGAGATGACATACTTTTTGGAGTACACTCTGTTCTTGGTTTTGCGGTTTTCTCCCGCCAAGAGGTTCGAGTAGCTTGGTACTGGTCGATGACGACGGATTCATTGCCATAGATTCTTGTTTAATTTGAAATTCAGAGGAAGAGAGGGAGATGAGAGTATTTATGCTCGAATCTTTCTTATATCTTTCTTCTATATCTATAACTATTTATAAGGTTTGCGCGTGCGGAAGTAGGAGTTTTCTGGTCACTTTTTCCCCCAGTTCTCCTTTTGAGGCGCACTTTTGGCTAGCACACAAAGTGGAAAATAAAGGGAAGATTGCAGTTAATTTAGACTGCTGATAAAATGTCGGTCGGTATGGTGTAAAGATACGAAAAAAGATTGATATTTCCAATTTTTCTGGCCGCAAAATGAGGTATTTATCCGGATCATTTCACATTTTGGGACAAAAACTATGGAATCTCATTATTTCTTATTATCTTTGCGCTTTGTAAATACTATTTTCAACGATTATGATCGAATATCTCTACGGTGAAGTCACCGAACTCGACCCGACACAAGCTGTACTCGAATGCTGTGGCGTAGGGTATGCCTGTGCCATCTCTGTCTATACTTACGACCACCTGAAGAAAGGGGAAGTGCAGAAGCTCTATATCCACGAAAGCATCCGTGAGGATGCACACCAGCTCTTCGGCTTCGGCAGCAAGCAGGAGCGAGCGCTCTTCCAGCTGCTGATCTCGGTGAGCGGTGTAGGTCCTAACACGGCGCGATGCATCCTCTCGTCGCTGGCTCCCGACGAGCTCGTGGCTGTGGTTTCATCGGGCAATGACCGACAGCTCAAGAACGTCAAGGGTATCGGCGGAAAGACGGCTCAGCGTATCATCGTCGACCTCAAGGACAAGGTGGGAGCCACCGGCATCATGGCCGCTACAAGTGCCAGCAGTCCTCTGGTGGCAAGCAACCAGAATGGCGACGAGGCAATCCAGGCGCTCATGGCTCTCGGCTATCCTCAGGCCAATGCCGTCAAGGCCATCAACCAGCTTCTGGCCAAGGATCCTTCTATGACCGTGCAGGCTCTTATCAAGGCCGGCCTTCACATGATGTAAGCCTATGTTCAAAGCAGCATTGTTCGACTTCGATGGCACGCTGTTTGACACCGAGGATCAGTATACCGTCATCTGGCACAAGATCTCGCAGCGTTTCCGTCCGGATATTCCTGGCTTGGAATACATCATCAAGGGCACCACGCTCCGTCAGATCTTCGAGCGCTACTTCCCTGATCCGGAAGTACAAAGAGAGATCAACGACCTCCTCAACGAGTATGAGGCGGAGATGCGCTATGAGTTCATTCCCGGTGCCCGCGACTTCATCGACGACATTAAGGCGCATGGAGTCAAATGTGCCGTAGTCACCAGTTCCAACAGCATCAAGATGGCTTCGGTGGCTCGCAAGATGCCGGAGTTCAACTCACTCTTTGACCGCATCCTCACCTCCGAAGACTTCACCGCTTCGAAGCCAGATCCTTATTGCTACCTCCTCGGAGCGCGTATCTTCGGCTGTGAGATCGGAGAATGTGCCGTCTTCGAAGACGCCTTCAACGGACTTGAAGCTGGTCGGCGCTCGGGAATCTTTACCTTCGGCGTAGCCACTTACAACAAGAAGGAAGACATAGCAGACAAGTGCGACTATGTGATGGATAACTTCCTCGGTCTCAGCTACGAGAAGGTTGCTCAGCTATTGGCAGAGCGGCAACTATAACACAGTAAAAAAAGCTTTTTTACACGTGCAACACTTAGCAGACATCACTTATTTTCTACCCTGTATTGTCAGCCTGGTGTGGCTGTTCATCTATTCGTTCAGGGTCAAAGTCATCACCCAACGGCTGATGACGGCCGTGTTGCTGCTAAGTGTCTTCTATTTTACCGCCTACGCGTTCAATATCACTCCTGATACGGATTATCAGATGATGGCCGTGTTCGGCATGATCAATGTCCCGGTAATACTCTTGCTTGCTGCGGTCAATCTGCTTTTTGTCTACATACATCACAGCACCTCACTGATTCATTCCCGTTGGCACCTAATCCTTTTCCTGCCAGCGCTCATCGTTTCTTCGGTCAATTCCTTCCTTTATTATCATATCGGGATCGATGGCGCTGCACAGTATTATCAGGCGTTTGATCAATATGGAGAGTTTCCTCCTGACTATGAGTCTCTCCTTTTCCGGTTGTTTCATCGAATCAATGGTATAGCGCTCAATTTCATCCTGTTGGCCTATATCCTCTTCACGCTTTTTGTCTGTATCAAGCTGACTGCCAGAAACGGATATCGCTTTGGCGACGTCTTCAGATTCTTTTTTGGGAAGAATCATTCGAAGCCTATTCGCGTCATCTGCTTTTTGGAGATTGTCACACTATGTCTGCTGATTCCTTTGGCGGGATTGGGCAGGACCTTTATGATACAACACCCTGTTTTAGGGTGTCTGCTCTCCATCCTGCTGAGTGTGACTCTTTTCTGCCTGTTCTATGTGGAATACATGATCAATATTCCAGAGTTCTCACTCTCTTCCCTCTCCCATGTGCAGTTAGGAATACCGAATGTCGCAACGACAAAAAGGACAAAGTCGAAAACCGAGGTCATAGGGACAGAAGATCCAGAAGACACGGTTTCCGACGAGTCAATAATAGTACCTCAGTCGCTGATTTCCAGCCTAAAGAACGCGTTTGAGCAAGAGAAAGTGTTCCTTGACCAGGACCTCAGTATCCAAAAGCTGGCCGCACATCTATCGACTAACCGCACGACGCTCTCCGCCGCAGTCAGTCAGACCTACGGCGTCAATTTCCGCCAGTTAGTGGCACACTTCCGCATCGAAGCGACCCAAAAGTATATGCTCGAAAACCCCGAGGCAAAACAGGAATTGGTCGCTGCAGAATGTGGCTTCGGCACCGCTCAGGCGTTTAATCAGAAATTTAAGGAAGTAGTGGGAGAATCTCCCAGAACGTGGTTGCAAAACTGCACCAGACAGTAATTATACTGACACCTCACCCTTAATAGCAGGGTGGCACTGGTAGTCATTCAGTGTGAAGTCGGTAATCTTGAAGTTACGAATATCGTCCACCTCAGGATTGATGCTCATGGTTGGCAATGGCAGAGGCTCACGAGAGAGCTGCAGGCGGACCTGATCGAGGTGGTTGAGATAGATATGCGCATCGCCTAAAGTATGTACAAAGGTGCCAGGCTTCAGGCCGGTGACCTGTGCCATCATCTGGAGCAGAAGCGCGTAGGAGGCGATATTGAACGGTACGCCAAGGAAGATGTCGGCCGAGCGCTGATAGAGCTGCAGAGAGAGCTTGCCGTCAGCCACGTAGAACTGGAAGAAGCAGTGGCAAGGAGGAAGTCCCATCTGGTCAATCTGCGCTACATTCCAAGAACAGACGATGATACGACGCGAATCAGGATTATGCTTGATTGTCTCTACGGCCTGCATGAGCTGGTCGATGCTGCCGCCGTCATAGTCCTGCCAGGCGCGCCACTGATGGCCGTAGATAGGACCGAGCTCTCCGGTCTCGTCGTCTCCCCAGGAGTCCCAGATATGGACGTTCTTCTCCTGCAGGACTTTCTTGTTGGTCGAACCTGAAATAAACCATAGCAGCTCCTCAATGATGCCACGAGTAAACATCTTCTTGGTGGTGAGGAGCGGGAAGCCTTCGCTGAGGTCGAAGCGCATCTGGTGGCCAAAGACGCTGATGGTGCCGGTTCCTGTACGGTCTTCTTTCTTGACACCTTCGTTGAGGACACGCTCAATAAGCTCCAAATACTGCTTCATAATATAATCTACGATTTATTGTTTATCAATTAAGACAACCACTTTTATGTGATTTGCGCGCAAAGTTACGAAAAAACTTGCAAAGAAACAAAAAAAGGTGGGTCTTTGCCGCGCTTCTATATAAATAATGGTCAAAATAGTTTTATTTGACGCAAAAGCACTCTATATTTTTGTAAAAACAACTGAATGCGAAATATTATTTTCATAGCCAGCTTGTTCTGCGCCATCTGCATCATGGCCGGATGCCACGGGGAGGACGGGAACAAGGAAGTCGACCCCAATCTGGATCTCAGCACCATCCCAGGCATGGTGACACACGATGTATCGATGCTGGTATCCGATTCGGGAAAGATCAAGTACCATGCCATTGCGCCAATATGGTATCGCTACGATCTTGACAAGAAGAATCCTTACCAGTACTTCCCTGACGGCCTGGTACTCAATCAGATCGACCAGGAGAAGAACATCGTAGGACACATCCAGGCCGACACCGCCTACAACTACGAGAACACCGATCTTTGGCACCTGATCAATAATGTCAAGATCTATAGCGTACAGGGTGAGCGATTCACAACCAACGACCTCTATTGGGACGCTCGTAACCACAAGGTATACAGCGACTCATTCATCCATATTGAGCGAAACTACGACATCCTCGAAGGCTACGGCTTCACGAGCAATGACGCTTTCACTGAATATGTGGTACGCCAGACGACGGGTATCTTTGAGATGAAGGATATCGACCGTCCGAAGGAAGACTCTATTAACTAATAACTTTTTGCAGAAAATGAGTTCCTTACTCATCGGCATATTCATCACCCTTGTTTTCTCCGCATTCTTCAGTGGCATGGAGATGGCCTTTATTTCGGCCAATCGTATGCGACTGGAGCTTGACAAGCAGGAAGGCGACCACACGGCTCGCATCCTGCAGTTCTTCTATAGCCATTCCGAACGCTTCATCAGCACCATGCTGGTGGGTAACAACATCGCACTCATCGTCTATGGTATCCTGATGGCCAACCTGCTGGAGCCTATCTTCCGCGAATACCTGACACAGAATGATTTTCTGGTGCTGCTGACACAGACCATCTTCTCGACCATTCTCATCCTCTTCACCGCAGAATATCTGCCTAAGACGCTCTTCAAGCTCAATCCGAACCTGATGATGCGCACTTTTGCCATCCCGCTGTGGGGTATTTATTGGATCCTCTATCCTATCTCGACTTTCAGTACGCTGCTGAGCCATGGTATCCTGAAGCTCTTCGGCATGCCAATCATCAAGGAGAAGCAGGGTGTGCTGACGCGTGTAGACCTCGACTTCTTCGTGCAGAAAGGTATCGAGAGTGCTTCGGACGATGACGCGGAGGACAATGCCAGCTCCAATGACGAGAATCATCAGCAGAAGGACGACGAGGACGATAACTTACAGGAACTGCAGCTCTTTAAGAACGCGCTCGATTTCAGCAATGTCAAGGTGCGTGACTGTATGATTCCACGCTCTGAGCTCACCGTCGTATCTATCGATACTCCACTCCCCCAGCTGAACCGATTGTTTGTAGAGACCGGATTCTCTAAAATCCCTGTGTTTAAGGGAGATATTGACAATCTCATCGGTTATATACACTCTTCTGAGATGTTCCGCTGTCCTGCACAGTGGCAGCAGAAGATTATCCCATTGCCTTTTGTTCCTGAGACCATGGCAGCACCTAAAGTTCTGCGTATGCTGATGGAGCAGAAGAAGTCAATCGCAGCCGTCATTGACGAATTTGGAGGCACGGCAGGCGTCATCACGATGGAGGATCTCTTCGAGGAAATCATCGGCGATATTGAGGACGAGCACGATCATCTGCAGCTGGTACAGCGCCAGATCAGTGACCACGAATGGGAGGTGAGCGGACGCGTAGAGATCAGCAAGATCAATGAGGAACTCGAGCTTGGATTACCGGAGAGCGAAGACTATCTGACCTTGGCCGGATTAGTACTGCATGAGCTCCAGGCCTTTCCACAGGAAGGCGATGTAGTATCCCTCGAGGACGAGCATATCCGCATGACGGTCATTAAGGCAAGCGCAATGAAAATTGAGCTCATAAGACTTACGAAATTGACAACCGAAGAATAGTTTTCTTATTATTTCTTGCTTTTTTTAAGTTTTTTTCAAAAAGTTTTCGAGCAATTATTTCGAATTTTGAAATAAAATATGTATATTCGCGACCGATTTTGACACTTTCTAATGATAGAATTGTGTCTACACCTTTTTAAATAAATAAAAACAATAAAATACATCTAAGAAAACAATGGCAACATTACAACGCATCAGAGACCATTCTGTAGCCCTTTTGATTATCGTGGGCTTCGCTATGGCTGCTTTCATCGTCGGTGACTTGCTCACCAGCTCTAGCTCTATCATCCAGAGCCAGCGCGACAAGGTAGTCACCATCAACGGCAAGAAAGTAACTTATGAGGAATTCGAAGCTGCACGTCAGCGCAAGCAGGACTTTATCAAGGCTATGCAGGGCCAGGAGCTTGACAACAACGCTTCACAGCAGCTCACCCAGCAGGTTTACAATGAGTTCTTGACTAAGGGTCTTATCGAAGAGGTAGGCGAGAAGTATGGCCTCGCTGTTACCAAGGCTGAGACCAACGAGCTCATCCAGGGTTCAAACCTCTCTCCTGTACTTACCCAGATGTTTGGTCAGCAGGCTCCTCAGGTAGTTTCTTACTTCGTGAGCCTCATCACCAACGACGCTTTTGAGATGGCTCAGCAGTCGAATCCATTCTTCAGCTATAACAACTGGATGGAGATCGAGGATCAGGTGGTGCTCAACCGTACTGTAGAGAAGTATATGGGTCTTGTATCTGCAGCTATCAAGCCTAACAAGCTCGAGGCTCAGGACAACTTCAACGGTGATAACACTGAGTGTTCTTTCGCTTATGTTCGTCAGGCTGCAAGCGCAGTTGCTGACTCTCTTGTAAAGGTTAGCTCAGACGACATCAAGAAGTACTACGAGAACACCAAGCGTACTTATAAGATCGACGCTGACCGTCGTGCAGTAAGCTACATCAGCGTAAACCTCGTACCAAGCGAGCTCGACTTCGCAGAGGCTGAGGAGGACATCAAGTCTATCCGTGATGAGTTTGCTACCACTACTGAGGTTGCAGAACTCGTTAACGGCAACTCTACCACCCAGTACATGGACGCTTTCGTCCCAGTAAGTGGCATGAGCGGCGACCTCAAGACTTTCGTTGAGGAGAATGGCGTTGGCGCTATCATGGAGCCACACCGTGAGCAGGGCAACTACTACATGATGGCTCGTATCATGGACAAGACCGTTGGTCCTGACTCTATCCAGATTGCAGTTGCTATTCTTCCTACCAAGGCTGAGGCTGACAGCATCTACAACGTACTTGCTAAGGCTAGCAGCGCTGAGGAGGCTCTCGCTTCTTATTCTGATCAGCAGAAGTTCATCGGCTGGATGCAGGATGCAAGCGTCCTTGCTAACTTCGGTGCAGACGTTCGTGATCAGGTTCGTGCTACCGCTAACGGCAGCACCTTCAACAAGGCTATCAACGAGAACGCTAACATTGTTTGCAAGGTTCTGGGTCGCACCAAGAATGTTGACCTCGCTAAGGTGGCTATCTATGCTACTGAGGTAATCCCATCAACTCGCACCCGTGGTGAGGAGTATGGCAAGCTCAACCGCTTCCTCTCAGCATACAAGACTCCAAAGGCTATGGCAGACAGCGCTCGTGCAGAGGGCTTCATGATGATGCCAACCACCATCTATTCTACCTCATACAATGTAGGTGGCATTCAGGACGCTCGTCAGGCTGTCCGCTTCGCCTTCCAGGGTAAGAAGGGTGATGTCAGCGAGATCTTCGAGACTGGCGACAACCTCCTCGTAATGGCTATCACTGGCGATGTAGAGTCTGGCTTCATGAGCCTCAGCGACACTACTTTCCAGCAGCAGCTCTCACAGTTCTATGTAGCTCCTCTCAAGAAGGTCGAGTATCTCGCTGGACAGTTCGCAGAGGTTGCAGACAAGAATCTTGCTAGCTTCGCTTCTAAGTTCGACGCTAAGGTTGATACCGCTCAGTTCGTAAACTTCAACCTCAATAGCGTTATGGGTCTCGGTTCTGAGCCAAAGGTACTCAGCGCAGCTCTCAAGGCAAATGAGGGTGATGTTGTTACCGTTGCTGGTCAGAACGCCGTTGTAGCTCTTCAGGTTCTTAGCAAGAACAACAAGGGTCTTGAGTACAACGAGGCAGAGCGCATCGCTGCTGTAGCTCGCACTCCAGAGTACGCTCAGGCTGCTCAGGCTGCACTCGCAGTTCTCCAGAACAATGCTAAGATTGAGGACAACCGTATCAACTTCTATTAATAAGGAACCCTCCCCCAACCCCCTCCCGTAGAGGGAGGGGAGTGATTACATAAAAAGGACGTGCTTAGGTGCGTCCTTTTTCATTTAATTCTTAAAATTTGTCTTATGACATTTTTATTAGGAAAGACACTGTCAGAGCTACAGCAAATCGCAGCAGACTTAGACATGCCTCGTTTTACAGCCAAACAGATGGCACAATGGCTCTACGAGAAGCGTGTACGTACTATCGACGAGATGACCAATCTCTCGAAGGTCAATCGCGAGAAGCTCGCAGAGAAATACACCGTAGGCTACGAAGACCCAGCGGATGCCGCCTTCTCCAAAGATGGTACCATCCGTTACCTCTTCGCTACCCCTGCACAGAAGCACATCGAAACGGTGTATATCCCAGACCATGATCGTGCTACCCTCTGCGTCTCCAGCCAGATCGGCTGTAAGATGCAATGCTACTTCTGTATGACTGGCAAACAGGGATTCAACGGACAGCTCACGGCCAATCAGATTCTCAACCAGATCTTCGCCATACCAGAGAGTAAGACGCTCACGAACCTCGTCTTTATGGGTATGGGTGAGCCGCTTGACAACTGGGACGAAGTCAGCAAGGTCCTTGAGATCATCACCGCACCTTGGGGTATGGCCTGGAGTCCGAAGCGCGTCACGCTGAGTACCATCGGCCAGATGCAGCACCTACCCGACTTCCTGAGCCAGAGTCTCTGCAACCTCGCCATCTCCATCCACTCACCATTCGACGAAGAGCGTCTCAAGCTCATGAAGTCGGATCGT
>JAZUDJ010000105.1:0-10489 GCA_045639585.1 Bacteroidales bacterium | reverse complement strand
TTCATGTACTGGCGCTATTTCATGTGGAACTTCTCTGGCCGTCAGAGTGATGTACAGACCTATGGCGAGATTGACCGTGGCAACTGGATCACCGGTATCCCTGTCATCGACGAGATGCTGGTCGGTACGCAGGAAGATATGCCATCTAGCATCAAGGACAACAAGGGACACAACGTCTTCTACATGTTGCCATTGCTCCTCGGTCTGATTGGCCTCTTCTGGCAGGCTTATAGTGGCGAGAAAGGTATCCAGGGCTTCTGGGTAGTCTTCTTCCTCTTCTTCATGACCGGCTTGGCCATCGTCATCTACCTCAACCAGACACCATATCAGCCACGTGAACGAGACTATGCATACGCGGGTTCGTTCTACGCGTTCTCGATCTGGGTCGGCATGGGTGTAGCAGGATTGGTACGACTCGTAGAGAAGTATCTGCTTCAGAAGGAGAGTGCCACTGTGGCTGCGCTCCTCGGCGCCATCTGTCTCGGCGTGCCATTACAGATGGTTGGCCAGACTTGGGACGATCACGATCGTTCTGGCCGCTACACCGCTCGTGACTTCGGTCGCAACTACCTCTCTTCTCTTGAGCCAAATGCCATCATCTTCACCAATGGTGATAACGATACCTTCCCACTCTGGTATAATCAGGAGGTTGAGGGTTATCGTACCGACGTCCGCGTCTGCAACCTCTCTTATCTGCAGACCGACTGGTACATCAACCAGATGAAGTCACAGGCTTACGAGAGCGAGCCATTGCCAATCTCATTCCGTCCGGATCAGTATGTAGCCGACAAGCTCAACTACGCGCATGTCGTCGATATGTTCAAGGGCGAGGAGAAACCAATGGATCAGGTGATGAACTGGCTCTATAGCGACGATCCTCGCTACAAGCGTCTTGAAGGCTATGGTGCCGACATTGACTATATCCCTGCTTCTAAGATGTATATTGATATCGACTCAGCAGCTGTAGCCAACTCTCCAGTCATCGATACTCCTGACAAGTCAGAGATCAGTAAGCGTATGCACATCGACTTGAGTGGTAAGTCGTACATCACCAAGAACGAGATTGCAGTACTCTCGATGATTCAGAACATTGCCAAGGATGGCTGGAAGCGTCCTATCTACTTCGCTACCACTGTCGGCTCGGATATGTATATCAGCCTCAATCGTTACTTCCGTCTTGTAGGTCTGGCTTATCAGATCGTCCCTCTCGAAGGTGGCGGCACCACAACGGCCGACATTGACAAGAGCTACGACAACCTGATGAACAAATTCGTCTGGGGTAACATTCAGGATACGACTATCTATCTCGATGAGAACAACCGTCGTATGTGTCGTACCCAGCGTATGATGTTCACCACCTTGATTCAGGAGCTTCTCCAGATGGGTGATATCGATCGTGCACTCAAGGCTACACGCTTCTGCGATGAGACCATCCCATCGGCCAATATCCCATACGACTACACCGCCATCACCATGGCTCAGGCTTACTATGCCGCAGGCGAGAAGGCTGACGGTGACCGTATCCTGACCGACATCCTGTTGCAGGACGAGGAATACTTGCTCTGGGCATATACCCTCGAACCGATGTACATGCAGTCTGTCGGCCGTACCATCCGCGAGCATATCCTTACCATGCGTGAGGCTCTCGAGGTAGCAACCGAACAGGAGAACGAGGAGCTCATTGCTCGTTTCGACGAGGAGTTCCGTACCTTCTTCGACTTGGCTTACACCAAGTATAAGGTCCTCAACTAAATACAATTCTATAAGTCATTCTGCACCTGTTGCGCCCTTTGAGGGAGCGGTCAATAGGTGCAGAGTGACCTTTTCTTTTCTATGTTCATAGAGCAGCCACCCACCTGGTTCCGCCGCCTGATGTATCAGGATTCCCTTTGGCGCCTTCCTGCGCAGCCGAAGTGTGTCTACCTGACCTTTGACGATGGTCCGACACCACAGGTTACCCCCTGGGTGCTGGACGTCCTGGCGCGCTATGGTGTGAAGGCTACTTTCTTTTGCGTTGGCGATAATGTGGCACGCTATCGCACCGTCTTTGAGAAGGTCAAGGCGGCTGGACATCGCCTCGGCAATCATACCATGAATCATATCTCGGCCTTGACCTATGAGTCGAAGGCTTACCTTGCCAACGTCGAGAAAGCCAACGTGCTGATACAATCCGACCTCTTCCGACCACCGCATGGCTGGCTCCGCTTCGGTCAGGCCTCGCTCCTCCAGAAGAAATACCGCCTGGTGATGTGGGACCTTGTGACGCGCGACTATTCTTCGCGTCTCAATGCCGAGGAAGTTTTCCAGAACGTGCAGCGTTATGTCCGCAACGGTTCAATCATCACCTTCCACGATCAGCCTAAGTCGTGGCATAATCTGGAGGAGGCGCTGCCACGGTCTATTGAGTGGCTCCTGGAACAAGGATATGAGTTCAGGTTGCTTTGACATTCATAACTTTGCTCAGAATGGCAAACTAAAAAAGCACATTGCAATCCATTTGCACTCAAAAATCTATACCTTTGCACCGCATATATAAATAAGAAAAATCCGTGCAATTATGAGAAACCGCCTTTTGATTTCCCTTTTGTCTATTGCCATCCTTACCGGATGCTCCCATAGTCATGACCATGGTGCAGAACATCATGATCATGACGAGGACGCGCATGAGCATGCCGCTGGCGTCATCCATTTCAGCGAAGAGCAAGCCGCAGCAGCAGGCTTGTTGACCGAAGTCGTGCAGCCAGCGCCTTTCACACAGGTTTTGAAGGTCAATGGCGAGCTCCTCTCGGCCGAAGGTGACGAGCAGACCATCGTGGCGCGCTCTGCCGGTGTCGTGTCCTATGCTCCGGGAGCCACGCTGACCGATGGTGCCGAGGTTCGTCAGGGTCAGACCCTCTTCCGCGTCTCCGCTCAAGGGATGACCAGCGGCGATGGTGTGGCCAGTGCCAAGGCCGAGCGTCTTCAGTCCGAAGCTGTATGGGAGCGCGCTCAGCGTCTCTATAAGGATCAGCTCATCACCAAGACCGAGTATGAGGCTGCGGAGTTGCGTTACAAGCTCTCCGTCCCTGTGCAGAGTTCCGACGTCATCACTTCACCGCTCAGTGGCTTCCTGTTGCAGTGTCTCGTCCCATCGGGTAGCTATGTATCCGAAGGCCAGCCTTTGGCCGTCGTCAGCCGTCATCAGAAGTTGCAGCTCCATGCCGATGTCTCAGCGCGTTATTATGACCGGCTCAGCGGCATCGTCTCAGCCGACCTCCAGCTTCCATATAGCGACAAAGTCTTCCATCTCAGTGAGCTCCACGGCCGATTACTCTCCATCGGTAAGGCTTCAGGCCTGAGCACCTCTGCTACTGACTTCCACGGCTCTGCTTCAAGCATGGCTTCTCCGTATATTCCTGTCATCTTTGAGTTCGACTATGCGCCAGGCCTCTTTGCCGGTTCGTTTGCCGAAGTCTTCCTTCTCTGTGGTGAACGTCAGGGAGTCCTCTCTTTGCCACTCTCGGCGCTGACCGAGGAACAGGGACTCTTCTTCGTCTATCTCAAGATCGGAGAGGATGACTACCGCAAGCAGGAGGTCAAGGTCGGTCAGCGAGGCTCGGAGCGTGTCGAGATCCTGAGTGGCCTCCAGCCTTCCGACGAGGTAGTCATCGAAGGCGCTTATCAGGTCAAGCTGGCCAGTGTAGCCACCGTTGCCGAGGGTCATCATCACCATTAATCCCCTCGCGCCATGAACCGAATCATACAATTCTCCCTCAATAACCGTCCTACCATCTGCCTGCTGGCCGTCCTGCTGCTCATCGCAGGATGCTTCACCGCATGGCACATGGAGGTCGATGTGTTCCCTGATCTCAACGCTCCTACTGTCGTGGTGATGACCGAAGCCGAGGGTATGGCTCCGGAGGAAGTGGAGCGACTCGTCACCTTCCCCGTCGAGACCGCTGTCAATGGTGCGGCCGATGTCCGTCGTGTCCGTAGTTCTTCGACTACCGGCTTCAGCGTCGTGTGGGTAGAGTTCGAGTGGGGAACCGATATCTATCGCGCTCGTCAGATTGTCACAGAGAAGCTCGCCTCCATCGGAGAGAGCCTTCCTCCACACGTCGGTAATCCTACGCTCGGACCTCAGTCGAGTATCCTCGGCGAAGTCCTCTTCATTGGCCTTTCCGTCAAGGAAGGAACACCTGCGGCCGACAGTCTCTCGCTCCTCGACCTCCGCACTTTGGCCGACTGGACCATCCGTCCGCGCCTCCTCTCCACGGGTGGTGTAGCACAAGTTACCGTCATCGGTGGTGACATCAAGGAATATCAGATACAGGTGCATCCTGAGCGTATGCAGCACTTCGGCGTGTCGCTCAGCGATGTCCTCGACGTCACTCGTGCCATGAATCAGGACGCCTCAGGAGGCGTACTCTATCAGTATGGCAACGAGTATATCATCCGTGGCGTCGTAGCCACCAACGATGCGGAGCAGCTCGGCCAGACCGTCGTCCGTTACGATGCAGGCCGCTCACTGTTGCTCAATGAGATAGCCGACATTGAGATCGGTGCCAAGACGCCTAAGATGGGTCTTGCCTCGGTCAATGGTCGTCCTTCGGTCCTCATGACCATCACCAAGCAACCGGCTGTCGGTACGCTGCAGCTCACCGAAGACCTTGATAAGGCCATCGCCGAGATCAAGACGCAGCTGCCAGCGTGTGTCGATGTCCGTACCGACCTCTATCGTCAGCAGAGCTTCATCGACTCCAGCATCAGCAATATCCAGCATTCGCTGGTCGAAGGCGCTATCTTCGTCGTCCTCGTCCTCTTTATCTTCCTGATGAACTGGCGTACCACGCTCATCTCGCTCGTCACCATCCCGCTGGCCTTGCTCGTGTCTATCCTCACGCTCCGCTTCATGGATCTCACCATCAACACCATGTCCATCGGTGGCATGGCCATCGCCATCGGCTCGTTGGTCGATGATGCGATTGTGGATGTGGAGAATGTGTGGAGAAGACTGAAAAGAATGAGGAGTGAGCAAAAACTCCTCACTCCTCATTCCACATTACTCAAAGAGGTCTTTGAGGCCTCGAAGGAAGTCCGCATGCCAATCCTCAACTCCACGCTCATCATCGTCGTGAGCTTCGTCCCGCTCTTTTTCCTGAGTGGCATGGAGGGTCGTATGCTGGCTCCTTTGGGTATCGCCTTCATTGTGAGCCTCTTTGCTTCTACGCTTGTGGCTTTGACCTTGACTCCGGTCCTTTGTTCATATCTCTTGCCGAATGCCAAGGCGCTCACGGCAGGGGAGAGGGAGCCTTGGGTGACTCGCAAGCTCCGCTCGGTTTATGCCAAGGCGCTCGACTGGGCCATCGCTCATCATCGCACCGTCATTGGTGGCACCGTGGCCTTGTTCGTCATCACGCTCATCGGTGTCTTTACCTTGGGCCACAGCTTCTTGCCAGCCTTCAACGAAGGTTCATTGACCATCAATCTCGGCACCGTGCCAGGTATTGCGCTCGATGAGTCCGACCGTCTCGGCCGACAAGCTGAGCAGATTCTGATGCAGATTCCGGAGATCAAGGTTGTGGCTCGCAAGACGGGTCGCGCCGAGCTCGACGAGCATGCACAGGGTGTCAATGGTTCAGAGATTGAAGCTCCTTTCGAACTGAAAGACCGCAGCAAGGATGAGTTCCTTGCCGATGTCCGTCATCGTCTCAGCGTCATCCCAGGTTGCAATATCGAGATCGGTCAGCCTATCTCGCACCGCCTCGACGCTATGCTGAGTGGTACGCAGGCCAACATCGCCATCAAACTTTTCGGTACCGACCTCAATCACATGTTCCTGATTGGTAACCAGATCAAGCAGGAGATTGCCGAAATCGAAGGCGTGGCCGACCTCAACGTCGAGCAGCAGGTGGAACGCCCGCAGCTCAAGATCATCCCTAAGCGCGAGTTGCTGGCACGCTATGGCATCACCCTGCCACAGTTCCAGGAGTATATCAACGCGCTCCTCGGCGGTCAGGTGGTCAGCCAGGTCTATGAGGGCAACCGCAGCTTCGACCTCACCGTCAAGGTACATGATGAGGATCGCGAGGGTATCGAGCAGATCCGTGACCTGCGTATCTCCACGCCATCCGGCCGTCTCATCCCGCTCTCGATGGTAGCCGACGTCGTTTCTTCGAGCGGTCCGAACACCATCAACCGCGAGAATGTCACGCGCAAGATCGTCATCTCCTGCAACGTCGCTGGCCGTGACCTCCGCTCGGTGGTCAATGAGATCCGTGAGCGTGTCTCGTCCGAGATTGAGCTCCCTGAGGATTATCATATTGAGTATGGCGGACAGTTCGAGAGTGAGCAGGCGGCAACCCGTATCCTCCTGGTCACATCGCTCCTCAGCGTACTCGTCATCCTGTTCCTGCTCTATCATCAGTTCAGCAGCTGGCGCCAATCCATCGTCATCCTGCTCAACCTGCCTCTTGCGCTCATCGGTGGCGTCATGGCGTTGCTCTTTACCAGCGGTATCCTCAGCATCCCGGCCATCATCGGTTTCATCTCGCTGTTTGGTATTGCTACGCGCAATGGTATGCTGCTCGTCGACCGATATAATACGCTGTTACAGAACACTCCACAGTCAGGTGAGTCTTTTGCCGACCGTCTGCTTCAGGTCATCCGCACCGGTAGCCTCGATCGTCTCAACCCTATCGTCATGACCGCGCTCACCTCCGCCTTGGCGCTCATTCCGTTGGCCTTAGGAGGCGAACAGCCAGGCAACGAGATCCAGAGTCCGATGGCACAGGTGATCCTCGGCGGCTTGCTCACCAGCACTTTGCTCAATGCATTTGTTGTCCCGATTATGTATCTTTTAACGGAGAAAAAGAATAGATGAAACACCTATTATATATTATCATAGTTCTCCTGCCATTTCTCGCACCGGCCCAGCCGCGACCTCTGCAGCAGTTTGTCGATAGCGTGATGGTCCACTCTCCCCGCATCCGCACCCTGCAGGCTCGCATGGAGGCCGATGAGGCGGCTGCGCATGCCGAGAACCGTCTGGCTGACCCTACTGTGTCTTTTCGCTACATGTGGGGTTCTGAGTATATCGAAGACGAGAAGGACCTTATCGTCTCGCAGTCCTTCGACTTCCCGACGGCCTATCTGCACCGCAGTCAGATCAAGCGTCAGGAGATACGCAACGCGCAGCTCCAGTATCGCGCCGCCTGTCACGACGTATTGCTGCAAGCCACACAGCTTGCAGTCGAACTCTGCTACAATGACACACTCCTTCACCTTGTGCGTCAGCAGGATGCGATGAGCGAAGATTTCCTCTCGGCCGAGTCAACACTCTTTGAGGAAGGTATTTCGTCAGTGCACAGATATAATGAGTCGCAGCGCCTCAATCTCATTCATCATCAGCGTATCAGGACGCTCGAAGCTGAGCGTGCGGCTTTGCTCACCGAGTTCAAGACCGTGTGTGGTTTCGACTATCATCCCGAAGTCATCGTCGGCAATATCGATCATTTCAAGCAGGAGCTTCTTCTGCCGAAAGAACCTGACTTCGACCAGTGGTGGCAGGAGGTAGCAGCCTCCTCTCCAGAGATGCAGCTCGTCGACAATGCCGTGAATCTTGCGCAGCTCAATGTCAAGACTGCCAAGGACGGCTGGCTACCACAGTTTACCGTAGGTTATGAGCAGGAAATCGCGCTTGACGAGAAGCTCCGTGGCATTTCCTTCGGTCTTTCGCTCCCTCTCTGGAGCAATGGCGGCAAGGTCAAGGCGGCTCGTCGCGCTCTCGAAGCTGCCAAACTCGATGCACAGGATCAGCGCCTCTCTTTCTATACCCGCCTTCACAGTCTCTATCTCAAGGCCTTCGGCGAGATTTCTTCCGCCAGCGAGTATCGCTCCTTGCTCTATCAGCAGAAAAACGCTGACCTTCTCCGTCGAACTTACGAAGAAGGTCAGATCACCCGTCCAGACTATCTGGAGGGTATGATAGGAGTCCTCGAAGTGCAGCTCGATCTCCTCAAGCAGGAGAAGTCTGCTGCACTACTATGGCTTCAGCTTAATAGCGTAAGGTACTGATTATAATGAGGCAAGAACTTCTTTGACAACAGCCGAGATCGCCTTGCCATCTGCCTGTCCGGCCAGCTGAGCGTTGGCAGTCTTCATCACCATGCCCATGTCCTTAGGGCCGGTAGCACCGACCTCAGCCACGATAGCCTTGATGCGCGCGGTGAGTTCCTCAGGAGACAAAGCCTTTGGCAAGTACTCTTCGAGGATAGCCACCTGTGCCAACTCCTCGTCGGCCAAGTCCTGTCGGCCACCAGCTACGAACTGATCCGCAGCGTCACGACCCTTCTTAGCCATCTTGGCAATGATCTTGAGTGCATCGCCGTCGCTGAGTTCGCCATTAGCGCCACCAGCGGTCTTTGCCTCAATAAACTCCTTCTTCACGTTGCGCAATGTGTCACGTCTTACGGCATCACGAGCCAGCATGGCCTTCTTGATATCCTCACCGATTTGGGTAAACAGATCCATATTCTTTTATTTTTTTAATGATGTAACTTTCCGAAAACTTACTGGAGTTTCTTATCAAGATGCAAAGATAGCGTCTTTTTCTTTATCTGCAAACTTTTTGCTCCTTTTTATGAGCAAAGCAACAGAAATTCTTAAGAAAAGTCTGTGTTTTATTTGGTTATTCTCAAGAAACTAACTATATTTGCCGCAATAATATCGTAACATCGACCAATAATTACTCTAAATATAATAGGATGATAACACTAAGCAACGGCATGGAGATACCACAGATAGGTGTGGGTACATGGACATTGAAAGATGAGGTGGCTTCGACCAACGTGCGACTGGCACTGGAGGCCGGCTTCCGACTGATTGATACGGCGCAGATGTATGCCAACGAGGAGGCGGTAGGCAAAGGTATCAGCGAGAGTGGCGTGAAGCGTGAGGAGATTTTCCTGACCACGAAGGTCTCGACCACTGTGATGCGAGAGAGCGAGGCCGTGATACGCGCCTCTATCGATGAGAGCCTGCGCAAGTTGCAGACCCCATACATCGACCTCCTGCTGATCCACTGGCCAGTGAAGGACTGTGTGAAGAAGACCTGGCAGATCATGGAGGATTATGTCCGTCAGGGTAAGGTCAAGGCGCTGGGTGTGAGCAATTTCAACCGCCATCATCTGGAGGAACTCTTCGAGTACGCCACCATCCGTCCGGTGCTCAATCAGATAGAAGTTCACCCCCTGCTGAGCCAGGTCGAGAACATCGCATATAACCATTCTCTCGGCATTCAGGTGCAGGCGTGGGGACCTTTCGGACAGGGAGACATCGACGTCATCGGCCATGAGGTAATACAAAACCTGGCCAAGAAATACGGCAAGACTCCTTCGCAGATCGTCCTTCGCTGGATCGTGCAGCGTGACCTGATCACCATCCCTCGCGCCAAGCCCAACCACTTCGCCGAGAACCTCGAGATTCTGCAGTTCGCGTTGGCCGAGGAGGATATGGCACAGCTCAATGCACTGAACATCAACCTTCGCTCGAACAAGGATAATGACCCGGAGACATTCCCGTGGTAAGCCTTAAATTTCACATAGATTAAATGGAGCAAAGATTTTTCTTTCTTTTGCTCCATTTTTTTTGCCATAATATTTGGAGATATCAAACTTTTTTCGTATCTTTGCACCATAATTTAGGAACCCTCTTAAGACTAATTCGACAAAGTTTTACAGAACTAATTTTAGACGCAGAACACAGACGAAAATAAAGCAGAAAAACCAAAATTTGTATAAAGTTTTTTTATAAAATTTTACCGACCGAGATTTTATCAGCAGCCTAAATTAACTACGATCTTCCCTTTATTAACACCTTTGCACGCGCTGGCCAGAAGTACGCTTTGACGTCAGCGATGCAGATACAAAACCCCCTCTCCGAAAGCGATAACTACGCTTTCACCTTAGAGAAAATATAAGGTACAATGGCACCACACAGCAAGTACATCAATGTCCCTACCAGCCTTCTCCAGACGGTCAAGAACGACCGCTTGGAGTTCGAGCTCGTGGCCCTGAGCGTAGCTGTGAAGTGTGTCTCTCCAAGCAGCACCTACCTCTGCCACTCGGTGCGTCAGATGCGTCACGACCTGCACTGCGGCCATGCCAAGGCTATTAAGCTCTGGCAGGCCATGCAGCAGTCCTCGCTCTTCGGCTGTACCCCGTTGGCCAAAGGAGGCCTGCGCATTGTAGCACGTTCTTATAAATCCCTCTATGGCGAAGTACGTACCTGTCACGGCTTCACCTCACTGCACATGGATGTAGTGAAAGTGACCTGTCAGGATCGCCAGTCAATCAGTATCACAACCCTAGAGTATGAGCTCCGTCAGCTGATGCTCCAGAACTGCTATCATGCGCAGATGAGATGTGACGAGTTAAAAATGAACCAGCGAAAGCATCCCGGATATTCTCATGCACATCTCGACTGTAGCGAAAGCCGTCTTGGCCAGTAT
>JAZUDJ010000104.1:0-16179 GCA_045639585.1 Bacteroidales bacterium | reverse complement strand
CGTTTCTTCTGGGACGAGGTCGTCAATCGCCGCTCACTCTCTGTCGGTGGCAACAGCCGTCGCGAGCACTTCCCAAGCGTGGAGGCTTGCATTGACTGGACACAGGACATCGATGGCCTTGAGTCGTGCAACACCAACAACATGCTCAAGCTCACTGAGGACCTCCACCGCATGGATCCAGACAACGCGCTCTTTGCAGACTACTTCGAGCGTGCTACCTTCAACCACATCCTCTCTACCCAGCACCCTGAGCATGGTGGTTACGTCTATTTCACCTCGGCTCGCCCACGCCACTATCGCAACTACTCAGTACCTAATGAGGCGATGTGGTGTTGTGTCGGTACAGGTATGGAGAACCACGGCAAATATACCCAGTTCATCTATACACACAAGAACGATAACGACCTCACCGTCAACCTCTATGCAGCCTCAGAGCTCAACTGGAAAGAAAAAGGTCTGACCCTCCGTCAGGAGACCCAGTTCCCATACGGTGAGACCAGCAAGATCACCATTTTAGCAGCTGATAACTCCTCACTCCTCACTCCTCACTCCTCACTGAAGACGATTAGTCTTCGTTATCCTTCTTGGGTCAAGCCAGGTGAGTTTACCGTCTCAGTTAATGGCAAGAAAGAGAATAGCAAGAACTGGAAGCCAGGTAGCTATATCTCCCTCTCTCGTAACTGGAAGCAGGGTGACGTCATCGACATCAACTTCCCAATGCACGCCTCTATCGAGCACATGCCAAACGTCCCTCAGTACGTAGCCATCCTCTATGGCCCAATCACCCTGGCCATGAAGACCGGCACCGAGGATCTCGCAGGCCTCTTGGCCGACGACAGCCGCTTCGGCCAGATGGCATCGGGCAAGAAACTCCCTGTCGATCAGGCCCCTTACCTTATCGCTAATCAGGTCGAGGATATTGCCAACGACCTCGTTCCTGTCCCTGGCAAGCCACTCCACTTCACGCTCAATACCCGCATGGAGAACAAGCCTGCGCTCGATCCTGCCGCAGACATCACCGGCGAGCTCCTCCCATTCTTCGAGCTCCACGACAGCCGCTACATGCTCTACTGGCTCGCCTTGAGTTCTGACGGCTACAAGGAGTATATTGACAACCTTGCCAAGGAAGAGAAGGCTCGCATGGAACTTGAAGAGAAGACCACTGACAAGGTGCAGCCAGGTGAGCAGCAGCCTGAGAGTGACCACTTTATGGAGGCCGACGAGACCTCTACCCGTGGCATCACCAACGACGTCCCATTCCGCGACGCTCGCAACGGCGGCTCATTCAGCTACCTCATGCAGACCAAGGGTCGCACCGACCTCTCTGTCCGCATCCGCTACTGGGGTCAGGACGAGTGGCGCACCTGTGAGTATGATCTCTACGTCGATGACACCCTCGTCACCTCAGTCAATAACTCTCGCAAGTGGCGCAGCTCACAGTGGAAGTACGAGACCTACCCAATCCCAGCCTCTGCACTCAAGGGCAAGAAGCAGGTTCGTGTCAAGTTCGTCGCCAAGCCATACCGCCAGGTCGGCGAGATTTATGAGATACGACTCGTAAAGTAATACCTTTTAAAATATGTCATCCTGCTTCATGCTGTGTATGTGTGGAGCAGGATGATTTTTTTGTGACTATAGTCAAATGGTGGTATATTTCTGATTCATGTCATATCTAATATCAGGTATAGTCATCCTTAGAAGTCCTTTTTCTACCAGATCAGATACAAACTTTTTTACATTTTTACTATGATACGACACCCCAATATGAGCCAAAATTTCCTTTGTACTTCTTGGAATCCTACAATATTCTAACACTTCGTTAATTCTGTCTTGTGGTTCTTTAGTAGTGTCAGGGGTAGTGTCAGGGGTAGTGACTGAAGAGCTAGTTTCTTTTCTACGGATTGTTCTTTCGTTGCGAGGTATTTCTTTGTTTCAGTCATTCCCGAGGAAAGGACAAACCCTATTTCTCCTTGACTTATATCAAATATCAGTTTATCAGTTTTTGAAAATCAAACGAAGAAACTCCTATTATATAATAATAGAGCTTTAAAATCGTATTTTAGAATTGGAAAAAAGTTTTTGATAAACTGATAACTGATATGATGTTTCACGGGATACGATGTGAAACTTGATATTGCTGGCAAAAGGTGTGGAGCTTCTCATGTTAAGGCATAACATTCATGAAATCGTCTTCGTATGTTGTCATTAGTATGTCACGCTATGGGTAGATAGTATCTTTCGGTCGTTATGATTACCAATGGCATGTAGTAATGGTATGCAGATTGACCTCCTGATTGACCGTGACGACCGTGGAATGAATATCTGTTAGATGAAATTTCTGAAGTCAGAGTATGTGGTGTCATCAGCTTATTACAACACCATACAAAGTCGAATAGAAAAGCTTGCAGGGCAAACACCCTCAACGGTACACTCTACCCTTGTGACCAATCACGGTTTGTCGTATAATGAGTACAGTAGTGTTTCCCAATCCGTCATTACGTTGGACGATCTGTTTGGGTAACAACCCAAGGGCGGTAGATGAGATCTATGAGGTACGACTCGTAAAGAAATAAACTGCAAAAACGTAAAATTTTAACAACGCGGACGCGATGTTAAATTTCACAGCCGTAAATTTCAACATCTGGTACCAAATGTTGATATCCTTGATCGCGGCATGCTAAAGCGCGTACGCTGCTTAGCATGCCACGACTTATGAGTGTCCAAAGTTAAGTGACTTTGGATATTTCTTTATCATTGCATCCTAATCCGCGTACACGCTTTAGCATGCCACGGCCATGAATATTGACATTGTGTACGTAACGTTGAAATTCTTCATCCTTGAAGCTTTTTCAATAAAGAAAGCCGCCTAAGTTGCTCAAAAAAAGAAAATCATTAAGCCATTACTCGCCAAATTTTTGATTTTATAATCAAAAGAGCCACTCCAATGCATTTTCCTGCCTTAGAATGATTGCAGATACAGAAAAAGAATTATATTTGCACCCGATAATTATACCTTTATAGCAAAGCAATTAGAAATACGAAATAGCACAGCAGAGTTTTTTACCTTCGTGGCAGAGGGCAAGGAGGAGGGTGTGCAAGTGTTGTATCAGGACGAAACCCTTTGGGCAACACAGCAGCGATGTCTGTATTGTTCGATGTAAAAGTTCCTACCATCAACTATCATCTTTCACAGATATTCAAAGACGGTGAATTGCAGGAGGATCAAACTATTAGAAAAATTCGAATAGTTCAACTAGATCCGGCAGTATGTGCAAAATTTGCACATACTGCCGGAATTCGAAGAATCGAGATAACAACTTTATTGATTTCATTATACATTCTTTGGCTTAAAACGTTCTAAATGCCCATTAATAGGAGTTACATTAGCCTTAAAATACTCTTTGAAGTGCAGAAAAATGTAAATTCCTTTGGAATTATCTGCGGATTTATGTAACTTTGCGCCGAAATAAGTGCAGAAAAATGTAAAACAACGGTATTTTACGTGCGGAAAAATGTTGTGAACGGATGAAAAGATTTGTATATCAGCAGATATTGGACTGGAAGAATAGCCCAACAAGAAAGCCTTTGGTTCTGAATGGTGCTCGTCAGGTGGGAAAGACCTGGCTACTCAAGGAGTTTGCTCAGAAGGAATATGACAAGATGGCATATGTGGTGTGTCGTAAGAATCCTGTGGTGAAGGATATCTTTAAGGTCGATTTCAACATGGATCGAATCTTGCGTGCATTGCGTGCACTGACAGGGGTGGATATTACTCCGGGCGATACTTTGATTGTGCTGGATGAGATTCAGGATGTCCCTGAGGCATTGGAGGCGCTGAAATATTTCAGGGAGGATGCTCCGGATTATCATGTGGCTGTGGCAGGATCATTGCTCGGATTGTCTATGCATGAGGGTACATCATATCCTGTTGGGCAGGTCAATACCATCAATATTTATCCGATGAACTTTGAGGAGTTTCTTCTGGCCAAAGGCGAAGAGAAACTACAAAATTTGTTGGCATGGAAGGACTATCAGACCACGAATCTGCTCCATGAGAAATATATCGACCTGCTGCGCCAGTATTTTTATGTGGGAGGTATGCCTGAAGCTGTTTTGGAATATGTGACCACAGAGAATCTGCAAAAGGTGCGCGAAATACAGCAAGAGATTCTAAAAGGCTATGACATGGACTTCTCGAAACATGCACCTTCTGATCAGGTGGCCAGAATACGTATGGTATGGCAGACCATTCCTTCACAGCTTTTCCGTGAGAACAAGAAATTTATCTTTGGAGCTGTGAATAAAGGTTCGCGCGCTAAGGATTTTGAAATTGCTTTGCAATGGCTGTGCGATGCAGGCCTGGCTTACCGAGTGCAGCGAGTATCGAAGCCGGAACTTCCGCTGAAGATTTACGTCGAGATGAATGCATTCAAGCTTTATCTGCTTGACATCGGCTTGTTGGGAGCTATGGCAGATGTGCAGCCGGCTCAGATATTGGTGAACAATGATATTTTCAAGGAATACAAAGGCGGCATGACCGAGCAGTATGTGCTTCAGCAGAAGAAGAGCCGGGGTGTGGATGGTATCTATTATCATACGACGGATGCTTCCCGACTGGAAATAGACTTCCTAATGCAACGCGATGGCGTATTGCTTCCTATCGAGGTCAAGGCCGAAGGGAATGTGCGAAGCAATTCGCTCACCACGCTGCTTCGCAACAATCCAGGATTACGTGCCGAGCGCTATTCCATGTTGCCGTACATTGAGCAGGAGAATATGACCAATGTGCCACTGTATGCGGTGTAGGCCTCTTTACGCCTCCTCCAACTGATCAATCACTTCTTGGCAAGCATCGACCACCTTGCAGTGCATACGATATCCGATGAGGAATCCGATAACTGCGGCTCCGAGAATGATGGTGTAGGTGATCCAGCGCTGTTCGGTGCCGAATGGCAGGACTTCCTGATATTCGTAGCATACCCATGCCAGCCAGAGTAAGATGATGGCGCGGTCAACGAGGCCGAGTTTGCCGATGCGCTTGTGCAGTAGTTGCACCTGAAGGCTGGCGGCATCGCTGTCAGAGTATAGGTCAATGTTGAGCGTAAGTGGGACTCTCTCGCCTTGTGTTTTCTTCTTGCGTTCGGCAGAGATGCAAGTGTTGAGGGCTACGCGCCACACCCAAGTTTCTGTCTTGCTGTCTCCACGGAAGTCATCGAAGCCGTTCCAGAGGTTGACGAGTGTATCCTGGAAGAGGTCCTGCACCTCATCCTTGTCTTGCGAGAACATATAGCAGACGGTGTAGATTGTTGCTTTGTTCTCTTTTACGATTTGTGCGAATTTGCTTTCGTCTTTCATTTTCTGTTGTATGTTTTGCAGGTGTTTCCTGCTCTTTTCGAATCAAGTTACACCCATTAGACGCAGAATGTTGCCATTTATTACAACGATTTCAATTTTTTTTCAATTTTTTTTTCGAAAATACAAATTTAGCCTTATCTTTGTTCCCACATTGTTTAATATATTATAAAATTGTTTTGCTATGAAACGCCTCTTAACCCTTTTATCCGTAGTTTTTGCGCCTCTGTTTCTATGGGGGCAGTATTATGTGTCGGTCAGTGATCCGTCTGGTTTGAAGAACGGAGCATGCTTTGAAACTGTGGCCGGACAGCAAGTAATCAATCTGGGACATAATGATGGTTATTATGACATGACTCCGGTTCTGGGTCAATATATCCAGTCGTTGCAGGACTTTTCTCTTTCTATATATTATAAGGTGAGTTCGAGCAATGAGCTTGATGGCTATGGGCATTTTGTCTTCGCTTGTTCTGCATTGGCCGAAAACTCTGCAGATGAAGGTCCGTATGTAGCATTCCGACTCAATGAACAGCGGTTTGAGACTTCGACAGGTGGTTATGCGCATGAGGAGATCATCATGCAGGGAGGCAAGCCAGGGCGAGATGTCTGGCATCATGCACTCTTTCGTCAGCAAGGGCATGCTGGAGAGTTCTTTATTGATGGACAGCTCATAGGTCGCAATGATAAGATGCCGATCTTGTCAGAGATCTTCAAAGAGGCGCCTGCCTGCTGCTGGATGGGCCGAGCTCCTTTTAAGGGAGATAAGTACCTCAGTGATACTCAGATTGCAGGTCTTCGTATCTACAATTATGCAATCGGAGATGAGGAAGTGAAACAGCTCGTAGACAATATGAATAATCTCAAATAATATGGAAAGCAAGAAATTTATTGGAGCCGATGACCAGCCATGGGAGCCTTTCGGCCTAGGGTTGGAACGTAAGATCCTAGGATATAATGATGACCTGATGGTCGTCCGTGTGAAGTTTGTGAAAGACGGTCTTGCTGCTATGCATGCTCATCCGCATACTCAGTCTTCTTATATTGCCAGCGGCAAGTTCGAATTTACCGTCGATGGAGAGATGCGTGTCGTGCAGGAAGGTGACGGCATTCTGATTAAGCCGAATCAGCAGCATCAGTGCAAATGTCTGGAGCCAGGTATTGTGATCGATACTTTCTCTCCGATGCGAGAAGATTTCATCGCTAAGAAATAAGCCAGCTTTTTACTATAATATACATATATGACAAGAAAACTGGCAAGGTGAGTGTCACCATGCCAGCTACGAGCTATGCAATCGTAAGATTACAGAAAACCATATTATATATGAGAAAGCCCCTTATTTCCTTGTTGCTCCTTTCGACGCTCTTTTCCCTGCCGCTTCTGGCTAGTGTTTCAAGTATTCCGTTGCCACACAGGACCAACGCCGAAGACGGGCAGATCCATCGTCTCTATGTGGATGCTGCCAAGCCTACCGATGAGCAGCAGATGACCTTCCGTGAGGTGCGCGAAGCCTTGCGCTTTGCAGAACGCTTTGCCGCTGATACGCTCTGGACGGAGATTCTTATTGAGCCGTCTGTCTACTGGATTGACGATCCGGATGATCCCGAGGTGCGACGACCGGCACCTGGCAGCAATACGCCTTTTGGCATGGAGGTGCGTCTCTCGCGTACCCGTCTCATTGGCCATACAGACAATCCTGAGGATGTCATCCTGGCCAGCAGCCGAGGACAGACACAGGGTGCTGAGGGAAACTTCACGATGCTGCACATCATCGGTGACGAGGTGGAGGCGCGCAACCTCACCTTCGGCAACTACTGCAACGTCGACCTTGTCTATCCGCGCAATCCGCAGCTCAATCGTCCGAAGCGCAAGGAGGCTATCGTACAGGCGCAGCTTGTCATCTGCGAGGGAGATAAGTATAAGGTCGATAACTGCCGCTTCATCTCACGTCTCAATCTCTGTCCGTTTGCGGGTGGCAAGCATGTAGACTTCACCGACTGTTACTTCGAGTGTACCGACGATGCACTATGTGGCACAGGCACCTATCGCCATTGCCGATTCACCCTCTTTTCGAGCAAACCATTCTACTCTACTTACGCTCAGGGAGCCACCTTCATCGACTGTGACCTCCACTCCAAGGTGCGTGGTACACAGTATCTTACCAAGGTGGGAGGACCTGTCACGATGGAGCGTTGCCGCTGGACGAGCGAGGATCCGAACCTCCGTATCGAATGGACACGAAGACCGGATCCGAAGCATTATTGCGTGATGCGCGACTGTACGCTCAATGGTCAGCCGCTCGACGTACCTACGCCTACTGAGGCCTTGCCGGTTGTCCTTCCACCAGTAGCCATCGCTGTGCAACCGGAGATCCGAGCAGGTCAATGGACCATCGACTGCTACAAACCTTCTGATACGGAGGCTTACAACTGGACGCCTGATACTTCACGAAGCGCGTGGGGATATGCTGAGGGTGTCGATGGCGCGGAAGGTTCGTGGGGTATGGTGCAGTTGCAGCGTGGCGCTCGCCTGATGTACACACCTCTGGAGGAGGCCGTGGCAGACAAAGAATCGTCAGAGAGTTTCGGCAGACAGCTCTGCACATTGACGCTCGATCCATGCAAGACGCCAGGACAGGGCTTCGGTTCGGCCACGGGACAGTATCTCGACATCTGCATCAAGTTCGATACCCGCTCGCTCACTGGCTATGGACTTCGCTTTATCCGCACGCCTGACTATGACCGTGCTGTCGAGGTCTATCTCGTCGAATACACGGCAGGTACAATTGCCCGCATTACCGAGCCACAGCGCTGTGACCTCTTCCGTCCCGGCTGTAGTGTCACGCTCCGTGCTGAGGAAGATCAGCTCACTGCAGAAATCAGCAACAACAGATTGCCTGACCTTGGTACGCAGACACTCTCTGCCTCTATGGCTCATCCTAATCACTACGCAGGTTTCCACCTACAGCATACAGGTACTGTAGGTGGTGGTGCTACGGTGGTCAAGTCTATCTTCCTACAATAAATATTGCAGGGTTCACGTCATTTGCGCTGGCTCTTGAAGTAATTCTCCCAGAAATCCATCTGCTTCTGGTTTGGAGCCTTGGTCAGGTGAAGACCGTTGTGCATATACATGACAGTAGGTTCGCCTTGCTGGTAGGTTGTCCAGTAAGGGAGGCCTTCGGCGTTAGGGTCACCGGTCTTGACGAAGTTGATCCAGTACTGAGGGAGGATCTGCGCCATGTGTTGCTCGGTTTCGGTCATCGGACCCCAGTTCCAGCCGTAGATGAATGGCATCTCGGCTACGTGGGTAGCGCCACGGGTATTCTTCAGGATACTGTTCTGAGACTGCTGGTCGAAGTAATACATATAGACCTTGCCTTTGCCCGTCTTGCTCTGCAGGTTGGCCCATGCCCAGGTGCACCAGCCGAAAGCGTTGTCGCGGAAGATGTCCTGCACGGCGTAGAGCGCTTCCTTGTCGGTGGTGGCAGGGTAGGCCTCCATGAGCTGGTCCTTCCAGTCGCCATATTGCGCTGCCATCATGTTCTTATACATTTCGAGCTGCATCTGATAGACGAAGAGACTTCCCTCGTCGGAGTTGTAGCCAGCGATGACATTCACGTCGTTGTACTTGCCTTGCTCATAGAGCTTGTACTGATCGTCGACAATGGCAATGCCATCGACCACTGGCCAGAACTGCTCGCCTGCGGTAGCTTCGATGAGGGCTTCACCGCTGACCTTACGGAGCTGCTTCATCTTCTTGGCCCCCAGCTTCTTCTGGAAGTCGAGGCCCTGCTGCTGCGCGTCCTGATGAGGCTTCATGGCTGTGGCTCCGTGCACCGAGATAGGAGCGAAGTTGCCGCCACTCTCGCTGATGGCGCCGCGGAAGAGGCCTTTGCACAATGGTGAGGCACAGAGGATGCTGACCGAGATGCCGCCGGCCGACTCGCCGCAGATGGTGACCTTCTCTGGATCACCGCCGAAGGCTGCGATGTTGTCGTGGATCCAGTTCAATGCACAGATCTGGTCATAGATGCCGTAGTTGCCAGAGATACCGTCCTTCGACTCCTTGGCCAGTTCGGGATGAGCCATGAAACCGAGCGCTCCGAGTCGGTACTCAATGCTGACATAGACGATACCTTCGCGTACGAAACTCTCCTGTGTGCCGCTGTAGGAACCCGTGGCGAAGGCGCCGCCGTGGATGTTGACGAAGACGGGGAGCTTCTCGTCCTTACTCATCGCTGGGGTCTCCACGCTCAGGTAGAGACAGTCTTCTGACATGGGGATATCGTTGCCATTCTGGTTCGGATCGGTCTTCTGATAGGGACGGTCACCCCAGCGCTCGGCCTTATATACGCCTTGCCAGGGAGCCTTAGGGACAGGGGCTTTCCAACGCAGATCGCCGACTGGAGCTTCGGCATAGGGTATGGCACGATAGAGGGCAAAACCTTCGAAGAGCTCTCCTTCGATCTCGCCTTGTGCGACAGTGGTACGGAGGAGTTGTGCACTCAGTGGCAAGCTCATGGCCAGCGCGAGTGATAGGGTGGTGAGGATCTTTTTCATGAGTTAGTGGAATGATAAACGTAGATTATTTGTTGAGGCAAAGATAAGTCATTTTTCGGAATAATGCAAAAAAAAGTCCGCTTTTTGCTATTCTTTTTAAAAAGGTGTAGTTTTCAGTTTCTCTTTGCTGAGATTTTGTTATTTTTGTGTATCTTTGCTTCGTCAAGGATGGTCTGTCTGCCATGCATGCGCATCCGCACACTCAGTCGTCGTATATTGCGAGTGGTAAGTATGAATTTACGGTCGATGGAGAGATGCGTGCCGTGGCAGAAGGTGATGGCATTCTGATCAAACTTGATAAAAGCTGGCTATAATTTTGTAATTTGGAGTAGACAAAAGTGAAAATGTTTTTGAAAACTATTTGTTATTATGTAGATTCTTTTACATTTTTTAGCATTAATTTTTGGTGATAAATAAGTTTTTTGTATCTTTGTGCCGTGGAAAATGACGGAATGATGTCATTTTGCGATAGTCTTTCTAATTGTATGATCATCCTGTTGCGTTTTATTCAGGAGGCATAGAAGATAGTAGCTATGTAAATTTTGTGTTATTATAAAGATATTGTGTTATTAATTCTTTTTATTTTATGAGAAAAATTGTATCTCTCATTGCAATGCTTGTATTGAGCGTTGCAATGCTGGTGGCACAGCGAACTGTTACTGGTCGCGTCATCTCATCAGAAGATGGAGAGCCAGTAATCGGTGCCTCGGTATTGGTTGTCGGTACCACAGTAGGTGCTGCTACTGACCTTGATGGATTATTTGAGATCAAGGACGTTCCAGCTTCAGCAAAACAACTTTCTATTTCTTATATTGGTTATGTTACAAAGAAAGTAAATATTACCAATAAGACGATGAACATTGTCCTCGACAGTGACAACGAAAGCCTTGATGAGGTTGTAGTTGTTGGTTACGGTACAATGCGTAAGAAGGATCTCACCTCTTCTATTTCGCGCGTAAAGGGTGATGATCTTGGCAACCTCGCTACTGCATCATTCGACTCACAGCTCTCAGGCCGTGCGGCTGGTGTGCAGGTTACTACTCCAAGTGGTGTACTTGGTTCAACCCCAACCTACCGCGTACGTGGTGTAACCTCACTTTCTTCAAGCACTCAGCCATTGATCATCGTCGATGGTGTACCTGTTGAGTCAGGTAACACTGGTTCTTCTGCAAGCTATAACTCAATGACCGATATCAACCCTAACGACATCGAGTCAATTGAGATCCTCAAGGACGGTGCTGCTTCCGCAATCTATGGTTCACGTGCTGCAAACGGTGTCATTCTCATTACAACCAAGAAGGGTCAGGATGGCAAGTCAATCGTTTCGTACGATGCATACACCGCATGGTCAATGACTGCTAACCGTCACGACCTGCTCAACGCAAAGGAGTTCGTAGAGATCGCTAACGAGACCAAGGAGAACGTCGGTCAGGCTGGCTGGGCTCACTATGATGGCACAGAGAGCGACTGGCAGGATGCTGTCTATCGCACTGGTTTCCAGCAGAACCACAGTGTATCTATGCGCGGTGGCAACTCAAAGAGCCAGTATTATGCTTCTTTCGGCTACACCGATCAGGACGGTATCGTAATCAGCAACAGCCTGCGTCGTTACACCCTCAAGGCAGACATCAGCACCCAGGCTACTAAGTGGCTCAAGATCGGCACCAGCCTCTCAGGCAGCTATGCAGACCTCTTTGGCCAGGGCAATGGTTCGAACAACCTCAACGGTATCGGCTTCTCAGTCGTACGTATGCTCCCTAATACTGCTATCTATGACGAGAACGACCCAACAGGCTACAACATCGACGACACCGTCGGTAAGTCTTCAGGCCGTGGTTGCAACGACCAGCCTAACAGCGTAAGCTCAGCTAACTCAGTATGGCAGCTGATGGCTAACAAGCGTCAGGTAAATAGCACCCGTCTCATCGGTAGCGCCTTTGCTGAGATTACTCTTATGAAGGGTCTCACCCTCAAGACTCAGGGTGGTATGGATGTTAACCGCGTTCACAACTACTCTTACAGTGATGCTGCTTCAGGTGACGGTCTTGGTGTTCAGGGCTCAGTTGATAACACTGATCAGAACTTCCGCAACTGGAACTGGCAGAACACAATCAACTATAACAGTACTTTCAATGAGGTTCACAACGTAGCAGCTACCCTCCTTCAGGAGTACACCTATCGTGACTCACAGTGGGCAGAGGGCTATGTAACAGGTCTTTCAGACAGCTTCTTCGGTGATGCTATCGTCTCTAATACCTATGCAAACCAGTATGTATATGGTTCTAAGACCTATAGCGGTCTTGCTTCATACATGGCTCGTGTCAACTATAACTACGACCAGAAGTACTATGTAGGTGCTTCTATCCGTCGCGACGGTCTCTCTAAACTCGACAAAGATAACCGTTGGGGTACCTTCTGGGGCGTGAGTGGTGCATGGCGTATCAGCCGTGAGAATTTCTGGGGTGAGAAGCTTACCTGGTGGGCTAAGGATCTCCGTATCCGTGCCAGCTATGCTACCCTCGGTAACTCTGCACTCTCGAGCGACTTCCCTTACCTCGGAACCTACGGTGCTAAGGCTTATGGTGCACAGACCGGTATTGCTTGGACCAACATGGGTAACAACAACCTCAAGTGGGAGACCACTGAGACCTATGACCTCGGTCTCGACGGCAGCCTCTTCGGTGGTAAGGTAAGCTTCGAGCTCGCCTACTGGGTAAAGAACTCTAAGGACCTCGTCATGAAGGTGCCTACCGCTCCTTCAATGGGTGTTCCTTCTAACTACTACTACGACAACGTCGGTAAGGTTATGAATGCCGGCTTCGAGATTACCCTCGGCTCTGACATCATCTCTACCAAGGATTTCACCTGGCATGCTGATATCAACTTCTCAACCTTGAAGAATGAGGTTAAGTCACTCCTCAACAACGAGGATATCATCACCGTATATAATATTGTACGCGAGGGTGAGTCTTACAAGCAGATCTGGGGTTATGACTTCTACGGTGTCAACAAGCAGAACGGTAACCCAATCTGGCGCAAGGGCGACGGTAGCCTCGTTCAGTATAGCGAAGCTAACAAAGGATACAAGGTTTATGATCCAGCTAACCCTACCGACGAGTCAAAGGCTAGCAGCCTTAGCGCTTCTACCGACAAGAAGATGCTCGGTAACACCATCCCTACCTGGTTCGGTGGTTTCAACAACACCTTCAAGTATAAGGATTTCGACCTCGGCATCTTCATCCGCTTCTCAGGTGGTAACAAGATTTTGAACGTCAGCCGCTCAACCTCACTTCTTAACCTCGACTTCTGTAACAAGGGTAAGGAAATGCTGGAGCGTTGGCAGAGCCCAGAGAAGCCAGGTAACGGTGTGATCCCACGCTTGATGTATGGTTATGCTGACCAGCTGTTCAACTCTACCAACTGTGCAGATTCTCGTTTCGTTGAGAATGGCGCTTATCTCAAGCTTCAGACCATTTCATTGGGCTACAACCTGCCAAGAAAGACTACTGCAGCTCTCGGCCTCAGCAAGCTTCGCATTTACGCACAGGCACAGAACCTCTTCACCATCACTGGCTATAAGGGTCTTGATCCTGAGACAACCAACCAGAGCAGCGATGATATGGGTGTTGACTGGAACGGTTTGCCACAGCAGCGCAGTTTCACTGTTGGCTTGAATGTAACATTCTAATGCAAGAGACTATAACAGTTTTGAGTTATCTAATTTTTGAAGACGAAAAAAGATGAAAAAGCATATCATTCTTAACTCTGGAGCCATGCTCCTGATGGCCGCTTCGGTGCTTAGCTCTTGCGAGTCTGACGTACTTGATCTTGTGCCAGTCAATGCATTTAGCGACGCTACCGCGTATTCTTCAGCTGCTCGTTGCGAGCTCTCAATGATCGGTGCATACGATGCAGCACAGTGCGGTCTTTATAACAACTCTACTTCTTCTGGTTGGTCTCGTGGCTACCCATTCGGCAGTGCACACATCATGCAGGGCGAGATGCGTGGCGAGGACATGAACCTCACAGCGGTATTCTACCAGATTACCTATGAAGGAACCTATACCCCATCATCAGCAAATAACCTGACTATGTGGACTGCTTCTTTTGAGGCTATCAACCGTTTTAACGTTGTCATGGAGAGTGAGATTAAGGCTGGTGAGGACGGCATTATTTCTGGCGAACAGGCCAACATCTACAAGGGAGAGTGTCTCTTCCTGCGCGCTCTTACCTATCACAACTTGATGGTACACTTCGCCTATCCTTATAACATGACTGGCGTAAACAACGACTACGGTCTTCCTATCTATACTACAGCCCACACTTCTACTCAGTCATTGGTAGATGGTATGGAGATTGGTCGTTCATCGGTAAAGGAAACCTATGCACAGATCCTCGATGACCTCAACGAGGCTGAGAAACTGCTGCCTGCAACACAGCCAGCTAACCAGATTACCCGTGCCACCAAGGGTGCTGCCATTGCTCTCAAGACCCGTGTATATCTCCACATGCGTGACTGGAAAAATGTAAAGGAAGAGGCTATGAAGCTTGTTCCTGATGTCGAAAAACCAGCCAGCCCTATCGGTGGTTACCTCCTTGAAGGAGACCCAACCACTCCATTCACCGCTTGTACGAACAACAAGGAGTCGATCTTCTCGATCGAGAACAGCGGTTCAGACAACGCTTCTGTAAATGGTGCAATGTGGTCAATGTTCTCTGGTCGTGTAGAAGATGGTTCACGTGCTATGTGCCCAACTTCTCCAATCCTTTACAATAGTACGTTTTGGTTGGCTAACGACAAGCGTCGTACCGATCTTCTCCACTATGACAAAGGTAATGCAGCATGGTTCTGCGATAAGTATCGTGATGGCACCCGTGCGGATTATTCTCCAATCATCCGTTATGCTGAGGTTCTCCTCAACTACGCTGAGGCCGCTTATCGTTCTGGTGACAAGGCTACTGCCCTTACTCTCCTGAACGACGTACGTAACCGCGCCCTCGTGAATCCAGCTGATAGCTACAAGGAGTTTGCTAGCGATAAGGACTTCATGACCGCTCTCCTCTGGGAACGTCGTATCGAATTCCACGGCGAGGGTCTCCGCTGGCTCGATATCCATCGTTTGGCCAAGGATGACATCATCCCATCAGAGGGCATCCCTGCTAAGATCGGCTACGCTAACTATAGCAAGCAGGCAGGTGCTGACCAGAACAGCGTATGGTGCATCGGCAAGGCTATGGATCCAGCTTGGTACGTTGTTGCCAACTTGATTCCATACACAGACTACCGTTTCGTATGGCCTATTCCAACGCCAGAGTTGACTAACAACCCAACTTTGGCTGGCCAGCAGAATACTGGTTGGTAATTCTTGCGAGCAAAACAATAAAAAGCCCTCATGATTTCCATATAAATGCAATAAATATTATAATTGCGAGTTATATGGTATTATGAGGGTAATTATTCTCTCTGCAAATACAAAAGACCACATAAATGAAAAAAGTTCTTTTCGGCGCAGCACTTTGCGCCACAGCCTTAGTGGCTGCTTCTTGCCAGAAGACCGAGGAAAAGGGTTCTGGTCTTAACTACGCCATCATGGATACTACTGTCAATCCTGGTGACGACTTTGCACAGTACGCTGCTGGTAACTGGACACAGGTGTCTCCAAAGCCAGCTGATCAGCCAAACTGGACAGCTTTCACCTACATCGAGCAGAAGAACAGTAAGCTCATCGGTGACCTCATCCAGGGTATCGCAGCTCAGCAGAACGAGCCAGGTTCGCTCAAGCAGAAGGTAGCTGACGTCTACAACATGGTGATGGACAGCGTCCGCCTCAATAACGAAGGCCTGGAGCCAGTCAAGCCATACCTCGAGAAGATCAATGCACTGGAGAGCAATGCGGCTCTTCTCAGCTATGCAGCTCAGCAGCATGATAACATCCTCTTCAGCCTCGGCGTTGGCGCTGACTCTAAGGATGCTCGTGTCAACATCGTCAGCGTTGGCCAGGGTGGTCTTACCCTCGGTGACCGTAACTACTACCTTAGCGATGAGGCTGGTACCAAGAAGGTTCGCGACGCTTACGTACAGCACATTATTAATTCTTATATGCTCCTCGGCCTCGATGAGGCTGCTGCCAAGGCTAAGATGGAGACCGTCATGAAGGTTGAGACCGAGATGGCTAAGAACAGCAAGGATCGCCTCTCTATGCGCGATCCTGAGGCTAACTACCACAAGATGACCGTGGCTGACCTCAACAAGCTCACACCAGGCTT
>JAZUDJ010000103.1:0-2999 GCA_045639585.1 Bacteroidales bacterium | reverse complement strand
GCTTGGCCTCCGACTTAAAACAAGCGCAAAGTGCCGACCGCAAGCGTCGGGCAGTCGATCACGCAGGGATTCTCGGTCGAGCTCGATCTGCGCGGCAGAAACTGCGAGGAGGGCTGGCAGGAGGTCGACAAGTACCTCGATCCTGTCCTCAAGAAGCTCGGCTGGCTCTCTTCCGAAGACCTCATCAAGCGCATCATGAGCCTCGAATTCAACCGTATGCTTGAATTCTACAAAGGCTCAGAGAACCTCGATATCCCAGAGGAGCGTCCAAAGCGCGAGCGTGGTGCCAAGCAGCACACTGGCGAAGGTGCACGCAACGCTTCCTTCGGCCGTGTCTACAAAGGCGAGAACACTCAGGCAGAACCTGGCTACACCCGTCTCTTTATCAACCTCGGCAAGCGCGACGGTATCTTCCCTAAGCAGCTCATCAGCCTGATGAATGCCAACGTGCATCACCGTGTAGAGATGGGTCGCATCGATCTGCTGACCAATTTCTCTTACTTCGAAGTCCCAGAGCAGGATGCCCGCTTCGTCATCAAGGATATGAATGGCGCCGACTGGCACGGCCGCAAGGTGGCAGTCAGCGTGGCCAATGCCGATAACTCACCAGAGGAGAAGGCTGCCAAAAAGAAGGAACGCAAGTCTTTCAAATCATTTAAGGACGGAGAGAAGCCTTTTGAGAAGTTCCGCAAGGATGGCGATAAGCCAGCACGTAAGAAAAAGAAGTAAACAACAACCGATTACAGAGTAAATATCAAGGAGCTGTGTCAAACGTGGCATCAGCCTTCTCCAGACGGTCAAGAACGACCGCTTGGAGTTCGAGCTTGTGGCCCTGAGCGTAGCTGTGAAGTGTGTCTCTCCAAGCAGCACCTACCTCTGCCACTCATAGATAAATGAACCTAAATTAAACACAGATAATCAATGGAAATCACTCCACTTACCCCACTTTACAATGTAGAGACGCTGTTCAAAGCGTACTCTACGAGCGTTCCTGAGAACAAAGAATTGACCGAAAACCTGCCGGACGAGCCGATCCTTGCAGCCGTCATCAACGCTTTGAACGAAACTACCATCCTTGAAGCGCAGATCCTAGCCGAATTTCTCGACGTTACTGACCGAAAACTTAGCGGGGCCGTCGAACTTCTGACAGGTCTTCCTCTTCGTCAGTTTATCAACGAGTGGCGATTCATGCAGTCGCAGCAGCTTCTCCTCAATACAGAGCTCCCGTACGACAAGATCGCCTCCATCTGTGGTTATGGCAATGAGTCAACGCTCATTTTTAATTACGAAAAGCGCCTTAAGACCACGCCACACATCTTCCGCACCGGCTATCGCATCTCCAATCCCATCTATTCGATCAATCGTCACGGTTACTCGAACCTTCTGACTGGAGAAAACCGCAAAGCGAAGAACAAAGTGTACTCCAGAACATAAAGCATCCTAAGCAGCGTACGCGCGTTAGCATCCCACAATCATGGCATTCTAAAGCGCGTTCGCTGCTTGATATGCCATGATACAAGCATACTAAACCCGGTACACTGCTTAGCATGCCATGATGCTGGCATCCCAAACTCTGTACGCTGCTTGATATGCCGAGATGCAGGCATGCTAAAGCCAGTACGCCGCTTAGTATGCTGCACATGTGATCGATCTTTGCCAACAAGAAACTCCTGAATTATTGCTTCCTCCAACTGCTAAAAATCCCCTTCACCCCTCCGGAAAAACATTCAAAACCATAAAGATACATTTTTCTTGCTAAAAATTTGGCAGAATCCACAAATCCCACTATCTTTGCAGCGGATAAAACCTCCTGTATATGAAAAAAGTAATTTATCAAAACGCAGAAGAAAAGAAGGCGGCCTTTATGAAGGCTGTCAAGTTGCGTCAGCTTTGGGAAAAAGCTGTAAAAGAAAATTGGAGCAAGGAAATGCAGGAGCAACATGGCCTTTATACAATCAATGTTGTTCCATGATTGAGATCTCTGTAAGCGCTATAAATGCGAGAGCACCTTATAGCGTAACCCTTTCTAGTGCCAACTCCTTTCAGTTTGTCACTCATTCAAATGTTTATTATACAGTAGGCTTCGTTCTGGATCCTACGTTTATTCCTGATGGTGTCTATCAGTTTTACATTGTAAACGATAGCCACCATAATTATAATGCAGATCCCTTGGTGAAGGAGACAATCACGGTTGTTATAGAAGAGTTCTTCAAATCAGCACCTACAGTCATGCTATACATCTGTGACCCCTCGGATAATCACCAAGGAGCAAGAGATCGTCTATTCCGTTTATGGTTTAATCATTATAGTAGAAAAGAAGAGTTCTCCTTAATCAATGGTAAAGTAACTCTTGATGGCATTGATTACTTCTCAAGCATTATGTTGCAAAAGAACCATCCGGAATACCAGTTCATGGTAGACACATTCTGCACGTTTATTGATGAGTTGCCGGCGAAACTAGACGAATTGCAATCAAGGGAATAGCGCGATTCTGTGAGGCAACAAAAGGTTCAGCGAACGCAAAACTATAGGTCCTCGTTTGTCGTTTTGTGGCAGTAAAGGTACAATATTAATTAAGACAGACAAATAAATCGGGCGAAAACTGGTTGTTTAGACCACTTTTCGCCCAGTTATTGATTACACTTTCTGTATCGAACGGATAGTATAGGCCGTGGCCAGCCAGCCGATGAGGGTGACGGAAATGAGGGTGAGGAGGACGTCTGACCAGAGGAGGTGGACGGGATAGGCGTTGACTACGTATTGAGCGGTGACGCCTGCACCGAGAGAGATGATACCGAAGTGCTGCTGGATGAGGCAGAGGGTTACGCCGAGGATAACGCCGAGGATGGCACCGCTGCCGCAGATGAGCCAGCCTTCGAGGGTAAAGATGTTTTTAATCAGAGAATTAGAGGCTCCGAGATTGCGCAAGGTGGTGATTTCGGTGCTTTTGTCGATCATCAGCATGGAGAGGGCGCCGATGATATTGAAGGAGGCGATGA
>JAZUDJ010000102.1:0-27838 GCA_045639585.1 Bacteroidales bacterium | reverse complement strand
GTACCTGGATCTTTCTTGATAGATTTCTTTCTGGCAAGAGAATCCATTCCGAACTGTTCAACCTTGGCAAGCCAGGAACTTAGCGTTGATTCTCCAATACCATATTTCGTTGAAACTTGGTACAAAGGTAAATCAGATTGCTGACATTCAAGAATAATCTTTCTTTTTTCTTCAAAAATTAGCTGGGACTGATATTGTTTTTAGCATTTTTAATGCTCATAATTTGGAGAAGTCTCAGAAATGCTGTACTTTTGCACTCATAAAGAGCTTTATATAGATTATTGACGCTTTATAAATAAATATTTTTTATGAAAAAATCTTTTGTAGTATCGATGATTGCTACCGTCCTGCTGGCTGGCTGCATGCTGTGCAGCTGCAGTAAGGGACAGAAGAATGAGAACAAGGTGCCACAGGTGAGGTTGGCGTATGCGGAGATGTGCGCCACAGAGCAGATGAATACGTATCCGGGACGTACACAGGCTTCGGAGACGTCAAATGCAGCCTTCCGTGTGAGTGGTACGCTGGCCAGTGTGCCGGTGAAGGTGGGTGATCACGTCCGTCAGGGACAGGTCATTGCCCGTATGGATAGCCGTGACTATGAGGTGCAGCTTAAGGCTGTGACCGCAGAATATGAGAGTACCAAGGCTGAGTGCGAGCGTATCATCGCGCTCTATGGCGATAATGGTACGAGCCAGAATAACTATGATAAGGCGCGATACGGATTGGAGCAGATCACGATGAAGTATCAGCATGCTAAGGATCAGGTGGCCGACTGTGTGCTGCGTGCACCGTTTGACGGCTATGTGCAGTCGGTCTTCCATGAGAGCCATGAGACGGTGTCGGCGGGTATGCCTATCGTCGGCCTCTTCGCTTCGAAGGGGGTAGAGGTGGTGATCTATATCCCTGCCGTGGAGTACTTGCGTGCGGCCGACTTCAGTCGCTTCCATGCTTCGTTTAATATCCTGCCAGACAAGATCTTCAACCTCCGTCTGCTCACCATCGGTCAGAAGGCCAATGCCAACCAGCTCTATGAGGTGCGTCTGTTGCTCGATGATCCTGACAAGCTGATCACGCCGGGTATGACTGCCATGGTGGATATCCTGTATAAGGAAGAGGGTAACATCCCGCTCGAGATCCCGGCTACGGCTGTCTTCGCTGAGGGGGAGCAGAGCTACGTCTTTGTCTACGATGAGGCCAGCAGCACGATCCGCAAGACGGCGGTGCGTATGTCGATCATCGAGAGCAATGGCATGGTGAGGGTCGTCAAGGGCCTTGAGCCTGGCCAGAGAGTGGTGACTGCCGGTGTGCATCATTTGAATGATGGCCAGCAGGTGGTACCTAGTGCAAAAGTAAGTAAAACCAACGTAGGAGGCCTGTTATGAGTTTCGATTTCGGTAAATGGTCGTTCGACAACAGTAAGCTCGTCAGCTTCCTGATTGCCGTCCTGATCGTCGGCGGCATGGTGAGCTACTATGTGCTGCCAAAGCTCGAGGATCCAGAACTGAAGGTGCGTCAGGCGCTGGTGGTAGGTGTCTATCCGGGTGCATCGGCCCATGAGGTGGAGCTGCAGCTGGTGGATCCGCTGGAGAAGTCGATCCGTCAGGCTCCGGATGTGAAGTCGGTAGAGTCTTCTTGCTTTGCCGACATGTGTCTGATGACGGTGGAGCTGCTCAGTACGGTGCCGAATGAGGAACTGGAGCAGCACTGGGACATCCTGCGTCGTAAGGTGCAGGGTGCGACGCTGCCTGAAGGGGTGGCTTCGGTACAGGTCAAGGATGACTTCGGCGATGTGTTCGGTATGTTCTATGCCATCACAGGCGATGGTCTCAACGATAAGGAGCTTTCTGACTACGCGGAGTTCGTGAAGCGCGAGCTTGCCCTAATTGAAGGCGTGAAGCGTATAGACATCTACGGCAAGCGCTCGGAGTGTATCAACGTGACGCTCCGTCAGGACCGACTGGCACACCTGGGTGTGTCGCCTATCGAGGTGATACAGACGCTCAACGGACAGAGTGAGTCGGTCTATGGCGGCTACTTCGAGAATGGCAACAACCGCATCCGTGTGTCGGTAGGTAACCGCTCGAATGCCGTAGCGGATATTGAGAATCTCATCGTACAGGGCCATGAGAACGATCAGCTGCGACTGAAGGACCTGGCTTACGTGCATAATGAATATGATGAGCCTGTACGCAACTCTATGACCTTCGACGGTGACCGCTCGCTGGGTATCAGCATCTCGGCTTCGTCGGGCGTGGACGTCACCAAGCTGGGTAAGGCGGTCGATGAGCGAATGGAGGAGCTGAAGATGGCGATGCCGGTAGGTGTGGAGTTCCATAAGGTCTTCTTCCAGCCGGAGCGTGTCAGCAATGCACTCAATACGTTTATCATCAACCTCATCGAGTCGATTGCCCTGGTGGTGCTGGTGCTTATCTTCTTCATGGGATGGCGCTCTGGCCTGATCATCGGCTATGCATTGCTCGTCATCGTATTGGGTTCGATCCTGATCCTCAATGGCCTGGACGGTACGTTGCAGCGTGTGTCATTGGCTTCGTTCATCCTGGCGATGGGTATGCTGGTGGATAATGCCATCGTGATTGTGGACGGAATCCTGGTGGATAAGAAGAAAGGTCTGCCGAAGCTTGAGGCGCTGACCAGCATCGGCCAGAAGACAGCTATGCCACTGCTGGGTGCGACGCTGATCGCAATCCTGGCGTTCCTGCCGATCTTCATGAGTCCGGATACGACGGGACTTTATGTGCGCGACCTCTTCATCGTCATGGCGGTGTCGCTGCTCCTGTCGTGGATCCTGGCGCTGACTCACGTGCCACTGATGGCTTCGCGCCTGCTCTATAGCAAGCGTGCTGAGGAGGCTGATAAACGTGCAGAAGAGAAGGCTGCGGCGATGGGTAAGGTGGAAGGCGAGGACGAGTATAACAGTGTGTCTTACCGCCGTCTGCGTGGCGCGTTGGGTGTGATGCTCGATCATCGCTGGACGTGTGTCGTCGTGTCAGTGATCCTCTTTGCTGTCAGCGCGTTCTGCTATCAGTTCCTGCCACAGGCCTTCTTCCCGGATATGGAGTACGATCAGCTCTACATGGAGTATAAGCTGCCAGAGGGCCGTAACTACAAGCAGGTGGAGGAGGACCTGATACAGATCCAGAAGTACCTCAAGACGCGTCCGGAGGTCACTCATATCGTGGCTTCGACGGGTGGCACGCCATCGCGCTACAACCTGGTGCGTAGCATCGCCTCGCCATCGTTGGCTTACGGTGAGCTGATCATCGACTTTGAGTCGCCTAAGGCTCTGGTGAAGAATCTGGATGCCATCCAGGATACCGTCTCGCAGATGTTCCCGGATGCTTACGTCAAGTTCAAGCGCTACAACCTGATGTATAAGAAGTACCCGATCGAGGCGCAGTTTACGGGTCCAGATCCTGCCGTGCTGCATCAGTTGTCAGACAGCTGTCGCGCCATCATGGAGCGTACGGGAGCCGTGCGACTGATCACTTCCGACTGGGAGCCTAAGGTGCCGATGCTGGAGATTGCCTACAACCAGCAGAATGCACGTCGTCAGAACCTCTCACGTAAGGAGGTAGGTACTTCGGTGCTGGCTGCTACTGACGGTATCCCGGTAGGTGTACTATATGAAGGTATCCATCAGAAGAAGGTCTATGTGGAGTGTGTCGACAAGAACGGTGAACCACTGTCGATGCTCGAGGATGCTTCGGTATTCGGCTTGCTTCCTAACATCGCTTCGGTAGCCAATCAGGAGACGCTTAACAATGCCATCAGCGGCAAGATAGACCGTAGCGTGCTCATCAGCCAGCTGCTCAGTACGGTGCCATTGCGTCAGGTTTCGGACGGCGTGGAGATCAAGTGGGAAGACCCTGTGGTGCTTCGCTACAATGGCCAGCGTCAGCAGCGTGTACAGGCTACTGCCGCTTTGGGTATGGGTACGGAGCAGGCGCGTAAGATCGTGGAGAAAGCGCTGCTGGAGGAGCTTCAGCTGCCTGCCGGCTATAAGCTCGACTGGATCGGTGAGCGTGCAGCCTCGAAGGCATCGATGAAGTATCTCTTTAACAACTATCCATTGGCCATCATCCTGATGATCGCCATCCTGATCATGCTCTTTAAGGACTATAAGGTGCCGACGCTGATCTTCCTCTGCATCCCGCTCATCCTGGTAGGTGTGATCCCTGCCGTGCTGATCTCTGGCAAGGACTTCGGCTTCGTGGCTATCGTAGGTGTCCTGGGTCTTGTGGGTATGATGATCAAGAACGGTATCGTGCTGATGGATGAGATCAACCTGCAGCTGAGCCTCGGCAAGGCTCCACGTGAGGCGCTCATCTACTCGTCACTGAGCCGTCTGCGTCCGGTGTCGATGGCTTCGGTCACTACGGTTTTGGGTATGATCCCGCTGCTGCCTGATGCGATGTTCGGATCGATGGCAGCGACCATTATGGGTGGCCTGATAGCAGGTACGATCATCGTTTTGCTGTTTATCCCGGTACTTTACTCGTTGTTCTATAAGATTAAATAAGACTCTATGATCAAAAAATATATAATGTGTGCAGCCGCTGTCTTCCTGATGGCCACTGCACAGATCAAGGCGCAGGAGGTGCTGACGCTCGACAGTTGCGTGCAGATGGCGCTGCGCAGCAACCGTGAGATCAAGACCGCTGCGATGCAGGCCGAGCAGTACAAGCATACGCAGAAGGCTTATCTGGCCAATTTCTTCCCGAAGTTCTCAGGAAGTGTACTCGATGCACAGAGCTTCAGCGGCCAGCAGAGGCTGAATGTCGATCTCTCGAAGTTCGTGCCAGCAGAGCTTGCTCAGTCGATGGCTCCATACATACAGGAGTTCCAGCAGATACTGTCACAGTTCCTTACTCCTGAGGAGTTGCAGGGACTGGCAGCGTTCAATCCTACCATCGGTCTCAACTATAAGGTCGGCAATGTCTTTCATGCCGGAGTGAGCCTGGAACAGCCGATCTATATGGGAGGCAAGGTCACTGCAGCCTACAAGATGAGCAAGCTCGGAGCGCAGATGGCACAGGCCAACCAGCGACTCACGGAGGAGCAGGTGATCCTGTCGACCACTGAGGCTTATTCCTTGCTCCTGCAGGCCTCTCAGATGCATACAGTAGCCTTGCAGTACGACAGCCTTCTGTCGCAGCTGATGAGCGATGTGACTGCTGCAGAGCGTCACGGATTGCGTGGTCATAACGACGTGCTGAAGGTGCAGGTCAAGAAGTCGGAAGCTGAGTTGCAGGTGCGTCAGGCGGAGAACGCTATCCGTCTGGCACAAATGAATTTATGCCATTATATCGGACAGCCATTGACGGCTCAGCCACAGGTAGAACCTATCACGGCTGAGATCGTGCCAGCCAGCAATGATGCTACGGTCACAGGCCGTCCGGAATACAACATCCTGGAGCTGAAGAGCCAGCTCTCGGCTCAGCAGGTCAAGCTGACTCGCAGTGACTTCCTGCCACAGCTCGGCGTGATGGCTCACTATGGCTATACACATGGCCTGGAGGTGATGGATCAGTATTTCTTTAAGAAGCCTTCTGGCATGGTGATGGTCAACCTCACCGTACCTCTCTATCATGCCAACGAAGGCTATCATAAGGTCAAGGCTGCCAAGCTGGAGCACGAGCGTACGTTGCTCGAACAGGAGGATCTCATCGAGAAGATGAACCTCGAGCTGCAGCAGTGTGCCAACGCCCTGGATGAGTCGATCCTGGAGCTCGAGATGACACGCAAGAACGTGGAGCAGGCGCAGGAAAACCTGAAGGCCAGCCAGAAGTCTTTCGACGTAGGACTGGAGTCGCTCAGCGACCTCCTGGAGGCGCAGACACTGTGGCAGCAGGCTTACGCCAAGCAGGTGATTTCACAGGCGCAGGTCATCGTCAACACGGTGAAGTATCGCAAGGCTAGTGGAACGCTCTGATCGGCTGTAATAATATAATTATTAGCATTTTTTGCTCGAAATTATAGCAAAGTGGCTTTTAATTCCGGAAAATCTGGTATTAAAAGTCACTTTTTTTTGGATTTTATAGAAAATATTTCTATATTTGCACCGTCTAGACAACAATGACCACCATGGGAAAATCCAACAACCTGTCAGAGAAAACACAAGAATGCTACCTCTCTGATTACTTGAAAAACAACCAAATTTCTCTCGAACTTCTTGACTCGATCAAGGAGGTCTTCACTCGTGCAAATAATATCTCTGTCGAGATTATTTGTGTGCAGGAAGAATCTGTACTTCATGTGAGTGGACCTTTCCAGCTCATGGACACTGCCAGTGAGAGCGAGATGCTCGTCAATGTCTCGTCTTTGGAACAGTGGCGAAATGTGCTGGCTGAGGCTTTTGAAGGAGAGTTCGACCGTACACGTTTCCTGCGTCGTACAACGCTCTCAAACCTCGTAGCTAAGTCGATCGATCATGAACACTACTCGTTTATTGCTCCAGTCAGAAAGGGCAAGAATGAGTGCTCCTTGCTGTATGACTTCATCAAGCTCGACCGTGAGGCTAAGTTCATCCTCTGTATCTGCGAGGAGGTTACTTCTTCGCTGGAGCATGATACGCTGACCGGTGGATTGAACCGTAAGGGACTCATGCGTGAGCTGCAGGTCAAGTTCTCGACCATCACGGCTCCTGACCAGTATTCGCTGCTCTTCTTCAATGTCCAGAACTTCCACCACATCAACGAGCAGTATGGCACGGATGTAGGCGACAGGATCCTGCAGTCCATGTACACGTCGATGGTCTATTCGGACCTGCGTCCGACGTCGTATGCACGCCTGGAGTCCGATAAGTTCGTTTGTCTGATCGAAAACAAGAACTTCAATGTCGACCTCGTCACACAGCTCTGTCATCAGGAGTATGTCGAAGGCGAGCTAAAGGTTCCGTTCTCATGTCTTTGTGGTATCTACCATGTGCAGCGTGCCGATGAGTCGCCAGTCAATGCTTGCGACTATGCCAAGACTGCCACCACCTATGTCAAGGACCGCTATCTGCAGCCTTGGATGGAGTTCAATCCAAAGATGCAGAAGACCGACTTCTCCGACACCGAGATCCTCTCGATGATCGACGATGCCATTGCCAACAATGAGTTTGTCCCTTATTACCAGCCTATCGTCAATGCACAGACGGGTAATATCGTGATGGCAGAGGCGCTGGTACGCTGGAAGTCGCCTACCAAGGGCCTGATATCTCCGGGTATCTTCATCCCTGTCCTGGAGCGTCATGGAGGCCTCTCCCGCATCGATATGATCATGGAGCAGCATATCTATGAACTGCAGAAACAGCGCCAGGCAGAGGGCCTTCCTATGGTACCGGTCGACATCAACCTTTCCTGGGTCGACTTTGCCGATAAACACCTGCTCAAGCAGCTCTACGACCATATCCTCGATGAGTCCATCGCCAATGATCATGTACGCTATGAGATCACAGAGTCTGCATTGGCCGACATCGCAGACAACCGCTATGATGTGCTTGACTTCTTCAAGGATCATCAGGTCAAGCTGACGATCGATGACTTCGGTCAGGCCTATTCGTTCGGTACGATGAAGGATGTGGACTTCCTGATCGTCAAGATCGACAAGTCGATGATCGACCAGATCGGTACTACCCGTAAGGCCAACCTGCTCATCGAGACCATGATCAGCATGTTCCACAAGATGAATGCCAAGGTCGTGGCTGAAGGTGTGGAGACCGAGAAGCAGGCTCACTACCTCAAGCAGGTAGGGTGTGACTACATTCAGGGCTTCTACTTCTATCGTCCGATGGAAGAGGCAGCGTTCCTCCAGGAACTCGAGGAGAAGAAAGATGTGCTGGGTGAGACCGTGGTTAAAGAGGAGATCGTACCATTAGAGGTAGAGGAGAAGCAGGAGGAGTCACGTCCAGGCCTCAGGAAGAAGGCTAAGAAGTTCCTCTCGCCATTCAGCTCAGTAAAGTTCCAGGACCTGAAGTCTACCTTCATGATCGTAGGTATCTGCGGACTCCTGTCGGCCGTCATCTATTTCTCTACGTATCGTCTGGTGTCAAATCTTGTCACTGAAAGCTGTGACGAACTCACGTCGCGTGATATTGATAAGATCAAGCTGCATATCGACCTGGAGCTCAGTACGGCACAGGAAGCGCTCAACGCGTTCAGTATGGCCGTCTTCCAGAATGGTCTGAGTATTCCGAAGTCAGAAGAGGAGATCTATGTGCAGATGGAGCGATTCCTCGGCAATACGCCTATGCTGTCAGGTATCGTCGCCGGCTTTGAGGATGAGGTCTTCCCGGAGTATGCTGATAAGCTCGGCTTCGGTCCATTGATCCGTAACCTCGGAGATACGCTCATGCGCTATCAGGTAGGTGAGATCCGTGACTTCCGTAAGACCAAGGAGTGGTACTCAGAGTGCTACATACAAGGTAAGGCTCGCTGGTCGGCGCCATTCTTCTCGGAGGAAGGTGACATCATCATCGACTATTGTATCCCGCTCAAGAACTCTCAGGGGGAGGTCATCGGTGTCGTTGCAGCCGACCTTTCCATCTCGCATCTGCGTGAGATCGTAGAGTATATCAAGCCTTATCCGACCTCTATCGTCATGATCATGCAGCCGGATCTTACCTTCGTGATCCATCCGGATAAGGGTTATCCGATGCATAAGTCGCTGCCAGTCTACCTCAAGGAGCGTGAGATTGTAGCTGATTCGCTGCTGCTCAGTTCGCTGCAGAACGGAGAGGTAGGTAAGTCCATTCTGGCTCCAAAGGAAGAAGCGCTCTTCTTATACTATGACGTCATCGATAAGGCTGGCTATCGTCTGCTCATCGAGAGTGAGAGTAGCGATGTCTATGCTTCGCTCAATGATATATCTACCACGATGAAGTGGATCGGATTCGGTGGCCTTATCTTCCTCATCCTGACGCTCGGTTTCATGATCTATGACAATAAGATGCGTGAGCGTCGCACCGTAGAGCAGAACATGCGTATCCTCCGCCATACGGCCGATACCGATGGTCTGACAGGCCTGAACAACCGTACGGCTGGCGAACGTCTCATCACACAGATCATCTCCGAACGTACTCCTGGCTTCCTGGCCATCCTTGACTGCGATAAGTTCAAGCTCGTCAATGACCACTATGGCCATGGTTCTGGCGATAAGCTCCTGCAGAAGCTGGCTGGCGCTCTGGAATACTGCTTCCCTGACGATATCACCATGCGACTGGGTGGCGATGAGTTCGCTATCTACTGCCACACCACCAAGGATAAGGAGGCCTTCGAGGAGAAGGTCAAGGTCTTCTTCGTAGAGGTCCGAAACATTCGCATCGATGGTATGGGAGACTATGCTCCAGCCGTTAGTATGGGTGCTGCACAGTACCGTGGAGAGGAGGTACTCAACTTTGACCTGCTCTATCGTGAGGCCGACCGTCTGCTCTACAAGAGCAAGAAATCAGAAGGCTGTACACTTACAATGTCTTAACCAAATAAGGGGAGTATGGATTGCTCCCCTTTTACTCTGCTATAACATTTATATAAATATATTATGAAACATCTCTTATTGGCAGCAGTACCACTTCTCTTGTGGAGCTGCACCTCTTCAGCACCTAAGCTGACCGATACCCAGGCTCAGACACAGGCAGGTATCGTAGAAGGTCAGAAAGAAGGCGACATCGTTGTCTATCGTGGCGTACCATTTGCTGCACCACCAGTCGGTGAATTGCGTTGGCAGGAACCTCAGCCAGTCGAGGTTTGGGAGGGTGTCCGCCAGTGCACTGAGTTCGGTGACGATCCTATGCAGCCAAATCTCTTTGGCGATATGAACTTCCTCGGTAAGGCTAAGAGCGAGGATTGCCTCTACCTCAATATCTGGACTCCTGTACAGGCAGAGAAGGCTCCAGTACTCATTTATTTCAATGGTGGTGGCTTGATGTGTGGCTCTGGCTCTGAGCCACGCTATGCAGGCGATTCTCTGGCTCATCATGGCATCGTAGCCATCACGGCCAACTATCGTGAGGGTATGTTTGGCTTCCTGGCACATCCTGAGCTTACCGCTCGATCTGCACATCATACCTCTGGCAACTATGGCGCGCTCGATCAGGTAGCAGCCATCCAGTGGGTCAAGGACAACATCGCAGCTTTCGGTGGCGATCCTGATCATATCACCATCGTCGGTGAGTCAGCAGGTTCATTCTCTACCCCTATGCTGATGGCTTCTCCATTGAGCCGTGGCAACCTGGCAGGTGTCATGGGATCAAGTGGTGCTGAGCTCAAGCCTTCTACTGCCAAGTCGCTTGCAGAAGGTGAGGCTATGGGTCAGGCGCTCGTTGAGAAGACCGGCTACACCATCGAACAGCTTCTCCAGATGTCGGCCGACTCCGTGCAGATGCTTCTGCCACCTACCGGCATGTCAAGCTTCCTCGTCGATGGCTATCTGCTCGACGCTACCGTCGATGAGATCTTTGCACAGGGTAAGCAGGCGCAGGTACCATTGCTCCTCGGCTGGAACTCTATGGAGGCTCATCCGATGCAGTCGCTCGCAGGCAATGCTCCTACGCTCAAGAATTTCAAAGCTGCGATGGCGCCACGCTTCGGTAACCGTACCGACGAGGTATTTGAGGCCTTCGGTATCAAGACCGATGCAGACGTCCTCGGTTGGGGTGCTATCGAGCTGCAGGGTGCTTTGTTCACCGCATTCCCTACCTGGAAGTGGGCCGAGCTCCACAAGGCTTCTGGTCAGCCTATCTATCGCTATAAGTACAACCACGCTCGTCCTGCCATGGCTATCGAAGGTAAGGTTGCAGGTCTCGCTGGTGGCCTGAAGGACGCTGACGATGAAGATGCAGTAGCAGCTCCTGAGGCTCCAGAGAATGCCATCACAGGCGCTGTACACTCAGCTGATATCGAGTACGCTATGGGTAATCTTGCCACCAACACCGCATTCGCTTGGAATGAGGATGACTACAAGGTGCAGAATACCTTCATGAACTACTACATCAACTTCATCAAGTACTTCAATCCTAATGGCGAAGGCCTCGCTCCTTGGACATCAATGACCGAGTTGGAAGTTGCTCCAGTCATGCAGATCGACGTTGTCAGCGGAGAGAAGTCTGACGCTCAGCTCGAAGCTGCTTATAAGCTGTTGGATGAGATTCTGAAGTAAAAAACTTTATACATATATAATTAAAGGACGTCATGCAAGCATGATGTCCTTTATTGATTTAAGGAATGGACGTCCTGCAAGCACGGCGTCCATTCTTGCATCTAGGAACGTCCGTCCTGCAAGCACGGCGTCCATTCTTGCATCTAGGAATGTCCATCCTGCTTGCAGGACGTCCATTCTTGCATTCAGGAATGGATGTCTTGCTTGCAAGATGGCCATTATTTATTTCAGGAAGGCTTCCGAAGAAGATAATAGAGTATCACGGGAACTCCGAAGATCGGAGTCAGCGCGTTGATAGGGAGTACAGTACCTCCGTCAGGGAGCGTGCTGATCAATAAGCAGAGGCTGCAGCAGAGAGAACCGCAGAGGAGAGAGGTAGGGAGGAGGCGACGGTGATCGTCAGTGCGACAGATCAGACGAGCCACATGTGGCATGGCTAAGCCGACGAAGGCGATAGGGCCACACCAGGCCGTAGTGACGGCGGAGAGAAGGCCTGTGATGAGCAGCAGGAGATGGCGGGTGCGGGAGACGTTGATCCCGAGGTTACGTGCAGAGATCTCGCCTAACATCCAGCCATTGAGCGGCTTGATGAGGAAGGCGCTGACCAGTAATCCGACAAGTGTGAGGGGGATGAAGAGCCAGAGACCCTGCAGGCCAACGCTATTGAAATTACCCATACCCCAGAGCATGAGGCTCTGCACTCCATTGGCCGTAGCATAGTATCCCATGAGCGTGATGGCTGCAGAGGTAAGATAACTTAGCAGGATGCCGACGATGAGCAAGGTGACGTGATTGCGGACGTATCGACCTAAGAAAAGCAATAACGCCAAGACGGCGAAGGACCCGATCAGAGCGGCCAGCACAAGGCTTGTGTCGAACCCTAAAGAGAGGGTTCCATAACCAGCAGCAGAACTACCAGCCAGTGTGACGATAGCTACCATGAGGTTCGCTCCACTGGTGATTCCTAAGATGGAAGGACCAGCCAACGGATTGCGGAAATAACTCTGCAACAACAATCCACAGACACCTAAAGAAGCGCCAGTTAAAGCTGCAGTGATGGCTGCAGGCAGGCGACTCTCGAAGACGATGAAGTGCCAGCGAGGGTCAAGGAGTTCGCTCCAGGGGATGCTTACGGAACCGAACAGGATGTTGGCGATGATGGCCAGGAGGTTGAGGAGAAGTAGGAGCCACATAGGTTATTTCAGTTTCTTGAAGAATCGCTCATCGTCATTGATCAGGCTCTCAAGCAGGATATCCGGACGGAAAGGAGTGACGTCGAAGAAGTCGGAGTAGGAGGTGTTGCATCCCCAGACTTCTCCTGTCTTCGCGGCTTTGAACTGGCCATAGAAAGGGTTCTGTGCCAGGAAGTCATTGAGCGTCCAGTCACCATCTGTGTTCATGTATTTGAAGATCCATCGGTCACAGTCGATGGCCTTGGCAAGTACCGCTTCAGGACTCAGTGAGAGGCTACCAGCATGGTTGTCCTGCGACCAGAGATAGTCATAACCTGCGTCCTGATAGAGCAGAGAAGAGGTGCTACAGCCGCCAGGGACGTACCAGGTAGGACCGTATGGAAGTTCGGCCAGGAGCGTGCGACGAGCCTTGAGCGTGTCTGCATGAGACACACTGATGAGTGAGTCATAGCGAGTCTCGATGCAGCGGAAGAGGGAGTCGGCCTCGTGGCCTTTGTCTACAAGACGGCCATAGAAGCGCATCCACTCGGCGCGAGCTAATGGAGAGGTCTCCATATAGTCGGCGCAATAGATTAGGGTTAACGGAAGGTGGGAGAGTGTACTGGTTGAAGCGTTCTCGTAAGGGGAGATCCAGACGGCATCGGTTTGTGCTGCCAGCAGGATTTCGTTGTTAGGTGCCATGCTATTGCCTCCGTCGGCTACCGAAGATGTTTGGAGCCATTTCCGAAGGTAGGGAGCCATGACGTACGATGTGTCGCACATCACGGAGATGTTGTCAAGTGCTGAGAGTTCCTGAAGCAGGTAGGCGTGGCATGATGCGGTAAGCGCCATGCGTTGCAACGGAGTGTGGAGAACGGTTATTGGTCCGTAGGTTGTTTCTATCTGTTCGGAAAGCTCATCATTCCAGCGATTATCTTCAGCGGGTACGAGCAAATATTGCGCGGCAACATCTGCTGGCTGCCACGGATTGCTGATCTGCACAAGTGTATAGTCTTCATTCGTTTGTGAGAGGTGGAGCAGCTGTGCATACTTCAGGTTTTCTGCTACTGTACGGTTGCTATGAGGCTTGGAACATGCACAAAACATGAGTAGAATTGTGCATGTTAAGAAAGATTGAAGATATCGCTGGAATGATTGCATGAGGATGATGGCTTACTTGATATAGATTGTACCTGGACGAGGAGTGCGAACCTGACGACCCATAAGATCGTAAAGAGGACGGTTTGCATTGTTGCTTGCTGCAACCTTCTTGATGGCAACTGGAGTATCGGTGAGGGTGGCTGTGAAATTGTCGAGACAGAAATAGGCAGGGGTGTTCATGCCATAATCGCCTGTGTCAGTACTGTTGAGAGAGAAGACAACACTATCGACTTCTCCAAGAGTAGAAAGATCGACAGGAACCCACTGGAAGATTACACTACCCTTTGACGCCAGTTCGACGTTAACGCTGGCAGTTTCCATCTTATCTTTATAGCCAGTGATTGTGAGAGTCAAGACATCGTCATAGTTAAAACGACGAGCATAAGCGTCACCATTCATAACGCTGTTGAGTACGTAAGCGTTGTTGGTGATGTAGCAGCTGGTTGGCTTGAAGGTATAGTCGGCTGTGATGGTTGATCCATAGCCGTATGACACTGCAAAGCCTTCTGATTCTTCTGCACCTGCACCTACCTGATTGTTGAACTGATCAGTATCGTAGGTCATTGAATCGAAGGTTGTCTCGCTTCGCTTTGAATAGCAGAAACCATCCATCGAAAAGAACTTGCCCCATTCTCCATAATCGACCCATGATGAATTGTTTACGAAGAAGAAAGCTCCGTTCTTGAAGCCACCTTCAAGCTGTTCGCCTGTTTCGTAGTCAAGGCCGTTAGCATAAGTTAAGTTCTCAAAATCAGCAGTTGATTCTGTCTGAGCTTGTGCTGCGCAAGCCAACAGGCTTAACGCGATGAGAGTGTAGATTTTTTTCATAATTTTAGTCGTATTATTGTTATTGTTTATTGGTTGCTATTTGTTTTTGTGAAGTGCAGATATTCTGCACCGCTGATTTCTGTACTTGTTTCACCTAACCATCCGCAGGTCTGATTCAGCGCGGAATATACACGGATGAAATGAACTTCTTTTAGTGCAACAGGTTGTCGTGTAATAGGGTCGACGGCCCAAGAAAGATCAAACTTGTTGCCTGTTTTGTCTTTGTTTGGCAGATTGTCCACATATCCGAAGCGATAAGGTTTCAGTTGCCAGTTCTGGCCATTACCCTTGACATCTACACCATTGTCAGGAAGCAATGTGCCGACGAAATAAAGGTCATCGGTAATCCACTGAGGGTAGTATTCTTGTTCGTGGAAGGGATTTCGCACGACAAAACCCTGATTTCCTTGATTGTCTTGCCATGGAATGTTGGCGAGAGCCTCTTTCTTGGAATAATGGATGCTGTAGTCATAAATGACTTTTCCGATGCTATCGACATCCGCGCTTCCTGCCAGTTCATACCACGAGTCATCGGGGATTCCATTGCCATTCTCATCGACCGAAACCATGACGATACCAGGTTCGCTGCCATTGACATTGGCGTTGCCGAAGATCTGCAGGTCGTATTCTCCTTCGATGTTCTGCACAGGTTGTGCGAAGTGGAAGGTGATATAGCCACCGAACCCTCCGAGTGTCACCAAACCCTGACGATTTTCTCCGATGGCTTCGAAGCATTTCTTGGACATGGTGGCTGCATCGTCGCCTTGCTCATAGAGTGGCAAGGTATTAACGAACTGGCCAGGAGCGGGGACGTACTCGTCGATGGCTGCGATGAATGGGTCAGAGGGACAGGTATCTTGACCCTGACCTGTCGGGTCAAGGTACCTGTCCCTCTGACCCAAAAAGGCTGCGCGTGATGGGATGTCGCCTGTCTGTACTCGCCAGTCGAAAGAACCGTCTGCAAGGAAGTGCAGGAGTTCTCCGCTGGAGACATAATTCTTGGCATCCATCAAATAAAAATCTCGCGTCTCAGGATTGGCTATGATGCCGTAAGGATGCACCAGCCTCGGTTCCTGCCATTGTGATGGCAAGGGGAGAGACTCTCCATTGCGCGTATTGATTAATGTAAGGAGCGGATGGCCTTGATCGGGAGAGTTGAGACAGAAGAGGGTATCGCCAGCCAGAGAGAAGCTCGCTACGGGAGATCCTATCTTGATGATGTTTGGCTCTCCAGGGGCAGCGTCTTTTATAGAAGAGACATCGAGGCAATAAAGACTTGCTGGAGTACCGGCATAATCCCCACGACTGGTAATCCAGAGATGACCATGCTTGTCTGCCACGACATGATGCAAGTTTGGTGCAATATCTATGTTCTTTATGACGCTCATCTTAGGTGATGACAGGTCAATGACGCTCATCGTGTGATCAAACAAAGGAGCGCGATAGCCACCACTATTGGCCACATAGAGACGATTGCCACTGACAGCCATCTCCTCTGGCTGGTAACCTACGAGGACGGAATCAACCTTCTGCAGAGAGAGCGTATCGACCTTATAGACGCAACCGAGAGGAGCGTCATTGCCTTGCTGAAGGCCACCGACGTAGGAGCTGACATAGGCGTAGCCTGCATGGAAGGTGACGTAGCGAGCGTTAGGGATATTGACTTGTCCGATGCGACGTGCATCAGCTGCATGACAGACCTCGACCTTGTTGGAGCAGTTGACCACGATCCAGAGACGACTGCCATAGATCTGTATGTCATTGCCGACATCGCCAAGTTCGAAGACCGTAGAAGGATTCTGCTGTCCATAGATGTTGCGAAGGTAGTGAATATTTCGGTCATTGCCCGTCCATTGGCCTGAGAGATCGAGATAATCGAGCGTACATTTGTTTGAACCCATATTGCCTTCGCACAAGACGTACATGCCAGCGATGCTTGAGGATATGGCAGGAGAGGCGCCCAAGGGAGTGTCGATGACATAAGACACGTACTCATCCTCCCTGCACGCTGAGAGCGTCAGGAGACAGAGGAGAAGCGTTATGATGTAGTGTCTTAGAACTCGCATTGTAGTGTACAGAAATACTGTCGACCTGGCATCGGGTAATTGATGATGACGTCGTATTGCTGATTGAAGAGGTTATTGATTTGCAGCGTAGCTTGCAGCTGGGTGTTTCCAAGATGGAATCGTCCTACCAGAGACAGATCACTCGTATACCATGGCTGGAGGTGATTGTATGCGATATTCTCCTGCTGGCAGTAGCGCTCGCCGGTATAGACGAAGTTGTAGGTCAATGACCAGTCGCGCCACGCAAGTGATCCCGTAGCAGAACCGCTGTGCCACGGAGTGTAGGGAATCTGATCTCCGTAATAAGAATCTGACTTGTCTGTTTTGTCACGAGCTTGCTGATAGGTGTATTGCAGATGTGCGAAGAGCTTCAAATCCTGCGTCAGTTGCCACTCGTCAGAGGCTTGCACATCGATGCCATCGATCACGACATGACCTAGGTTTAGCATCGTCCAGCGGAACTGCTGACCTTTCGGATACGCCACGATCTTATCGTCAACGACGTTGTGATAAGCGTCGATGGTCAGCCACTTGTATTTCAGTCCAAGAGTACTCTGTGTGGCCTTCTCTGGACGCAGATTCGCATTGCCGATTTCTGTATAATAGAGGTCGTTGAATGTCGGCATGCGGAAGCTCTGCTTGACGAAAGCGTGCAGCTGTAGGTCTTTGTTGGAGAAAGGCTTCGCGTTGAGAAATAATGCTGGCGTGAGGTGTGAGGTATGCGAATAAACGAGGCTCCCATGCATCTGCAGCCATTGCCAGTCAAAAGCCGAGGATAGTCCCAAGAGATGCGACCAGCGCGAAGGAGAGGAAAACATGGCTTTGTCCGACCACAGCGTGTTGTATCGCACATCATAGCTGGCTGCCACATTCCACCAAGAAGTGATCGCGAAAAGGTGCGACATGCTGGCGTATGCTTCCTGCTGACGATAGCGCTGATCGACTTGCAGCGAGGACTCATCCTTATTAATATAATGTGTCCCGTAATAAGCGTACTTGCCTAAGATGCGAATTGCATAGCGTGAGGATAAATCCTTCTGCCATTGGCCTTGCACAAACGTATTGTTGTCGCCTTGCCGCTCTCCACGTCGCCACACGTTATTGACAATGGCTCCAGGGATGCCACGGTTGGAATGATAGTTGTAGGCCTTGATATGCGCCACTTCATTGTGATTGCCGCGATACCAGAGATTAGCTTCTGCACGTAAGGATTGCAGATCTCCGTTGTGACGGGTAGCCGTCGTATCGTAAGCCAAAGTGCCGTCGTAGTTGAGGCGACGATAGTTGAAATGATATCGTCCATCACTGGCCATTCCCTCTATATTCGCTGATAGCAGCCAGTGATCCGTGAGACGCTGATCCCAACGTAGAGAACCACGTAGCAGCTGGCTGGCTCCTGTCTGCAGCTTGACCATCTTATGAGAGGGATGACCCGATGAGAGGAGAGGAGCCTTGGTGCGAATATATACGCTACCTGCATTCGTCTGGTCGCTGGCCGTCTGCAGTAAGGCGGAGCGCTGGCCATTGTAGACAGAGATCTCCTCGATGTTATCCAGAGAGAATTGTCCGAGATCGATCTGTCCGTTCTGTGCATTGCCGAGCTCGATGCCATCGTAGTAGACACCGACGTGCTGCGATCCCATGCTGCGGATATTGACCGTCTTGAGTCCTCCGATGCCGCCATAGTCTTTGACCTGCACACCGCTCATCAGACGCAATGCATCGGCCACAGAGTGTGCACTGACACGCTGCAGCAGTTCGCCATCGATCTTCTGCGGAGCGATGGTCTCATGATGACGCAACTCACCCTGCACCGTCACCTCGGAGATGACGTGCGTCTGAGTCGTGTCAGCATTCAAAGGCTGTGTACTATTCATAGCATTGAACAGCACCAGACACAAAGCAGGAATCAAAATTCGGTTTTCTTTGTTAACATCAATAAAAAGTGTCCCTGTCTGTCGATCGCAGACGTCGTAAGTGGGCGCTCCTTGCAGCAGGTCTTCTGGCTCGTCCTCGTCAGGTAAGGTCTTCCCGTCTGTTAACATGGACAGTGACACTCATCGGGTACCTTGACGTGTAGGTAGGACACACAGCAGCGGGACTGTTCCGGATTCGCACCGGATTCCCTTTTGATCCGCATTTGGTCAGGATGCAGAACTGCAAAGCGGTGCAAAGATAGTTTTTTTCTGTATTATTTGCAATAGTTTTATCTCAATTCAGAAGAAAATTCTGTTTTTGTCCTCTTTTTTGCAATCATAGTTGCCAAAATTGTTTGACGATTTGGAAAAGACGGAAATTCAGTGTATCTTTGCATCGTGCTCTTTATGAGTGCACGCATATATATAAAAGGTATGGCAAAGCAAAAGACAGCATATTTCTGTTCGGCATGTGGTTGCGAGGAACCTAAATGGTTCGGTCGCTGTCCGTCGTGTGGTGAATGGGGAACGTGTGTAGAAGAGATCGTCGATACAAAGTCAGGAGCAATTGGCAAAGCTTCCAAGAAATCTGGAGGCGTGCAATGGACCCATGCTGGCGCCTTAGGTCTGCCAGGACAGAAGGAACAGCCGAAGCGTCTCAATGAGATTGAAGCGCGTGAGGAGCAGCGTATCGACATGCACGATCAGGAACTCAACCGTGTGTTGGGAGGTGGCCTTGTGCCAGGATCGATGGTTCTGTTGGGTGGCGATCCGGGTATCGGTAAGTCTACGCTCGTGCTCCAGACAGTCATGAATATTGAGGACAAGAAGATCCTCTATTGCTCAGGAGAGGAGTCGTCGTATCAGCTCAAACTCCGTGCACTGCGACTGTCTGCAGATCCTGAGAAGGAGCACCAGAATGTTTTCATCGCCTGTGAGACCAATCTCGATGATATCTTCATCCATGTGGCCAATGTCGAACCTGATATCGTCATCATCGACTCTATCCAGACGATTGCTACCGATGATCTGGAATCGAGCGCTGGTAGTGTAGGACAGGTACGTGAGTGTGCATCGCGCATCCTCAAGTTTGCTAAGGAGAGTGGAACTCCTGTTATCTTGATTGGCCATATTACCAAGGAAGGAAGCTTGGCTGGACCTAAAGTCCTGGAGCACATTGTCGATACAGTGCTGCAGTTTGAAGGCGATCAGCACTATATGTATCGTATCCTGCGAGCTATTAAGAATCGCTTCGGTTCAACATCTGAATTAGGTATTTATGAGATGCTCGGTACAGGATTACGTCAGGTGACCAATCCATCGGAGCTCTTGCTCAATACCGATCACAATGATCTCTCTGGTGTGGCCATCGCTGCTGCTATCGAAGGTATGCGACCTTTCCTTATTGAGACACAGGCACTCGTCAGCTCATCGGCATACGCTACTCCTATGCGCTCTACGACAGGTTTTGACCAGCGTAGAATGAATATGCTGCTGGCTGTCTTGGAGAAGAAGGTCGGCTTCAAACTTGGCCAGAAAGACGTCTTCCTGAACATTGCAGGTGGCCTCCGTGTGAGCGATCCTGCCATGGATCTGGCTGTGATGGCCGCCATCCTCTCATCGAACATGGATATGCCATTACCACCGCTTACCTGCATGACTGGAGAGGTAGGACTCTCGGGAGAAATCCGTCCTGTCAGTCGCCTCGAACAGCGTATCCGTGAAGCTGAGAAGCTCGGCTTCGAGCGAATCCTCATCCCGAATGTCGCACTGAAGAGTATCGATAAGAAGACGCTCAAGATACAGGTTTGTCCAGTGTCGCGTGTCGATGAGGCTTTCCGTATGTTATTTAAGTAATCATGATCAAATCCATCCGAACCCGCGTTTTGCCTCAAGTATGGGCCGATGCGGAACGACTCGAAGAGCAGTTGTGCAAGGAGAATGCCATCAGTCGCAAGGCTTTGAAAGGTATTCGCATGAAACACACCAGCATCGACGCACGTCAGCGTCAGGTGATGGTGCAGCTCGACGTCGATCTCTATATCAACGAGCAGCCACCAGTTCTTCAGTTTCAGCCAAAGCTTTATAAGGAGTTGCCAGCCAGTGCGCCACAAGCCATCATCGTAGGTGCAGGTCCTGGTGGCTTGTTTGCTGCTCTTCGTCTCATTGAGTTAGGAGTGAAGCCAATCGTCCTGGAGCGTGGCCGTAACGTCACAGATCGTCGTCGCGACGTGGCGATGATCACTCGTGAACAGAAAGTCGATCCTGAGTCAAATTTCTGCTTCGGAGAGGGTGGAGCAGGTGCATTCTCTGATGGTAAACTCTTCACGCGTAGCAAGAAGCGTGGCAATGTGCAGGGAGTCCTCGAAGGGCTCTGTCAGTTCGGTGCAGACACAGGAATTCTGGACGCATCGCATCCTCACATCGGTACCGATCGCTTGCCTGCTATCATTGCCAATATCCGAGAGAAGATCATGGAGTGTGGCGGAGAGATACATTTCGAGACCGCCGTGGAGGAGCTGATTCTCAAAACTCCTCACTCCGTTGCGGGTGTCCGCACACGCAACGGTCACGAGTTCTTGGGTCCTGTTATCTTGGCTACAGGCCACTCTGCTCGCGACATCTATCGCATGCTGCATCGTCAGAACATCCTGATTGAAGCTAAAGGCTTGGCTATTGGTTGCCGTCTGGAGCATCCACAATCGCTCATTGATCAGATACAGTACCACTCGCGAGAGGGTAGAGGTAAGTACCTGCCGGCCGCAGAATATAGCTTTGTGACGCAAGCTACAGGCAATATGAATAAGAAAGGTGCAAGCGCTGGTGTGCAGCGTGGCGTCTATTCGTTCTGTATGTGTCCAGGTGGCGTCATCGTTCCTTCTGCCACAGGACCTGAGCAGGTAGTAGTCAATGGTATGAGTGCCAGCGCGCGTGGCAGTAAGTGGGCCAATGCAGCAATGGTCACGGAGATCCGTACCGAAGACCTTGCAGAGCTCGCCTTGCAGCTTCCTTTGGCTGAAACACCTACTGGCAGACAATTTGAAGGAGACGACTTGCTGTCTTCTCCGCTGGCCATGATGGCCGTACAGGAAGCCATTGAGCAACAGTGCTGGATGAATGGCAATCGCACACAGGCAGCGCCTGCTCAGCGTATGACTGACTTCGTCCGTGGCCGTCTCTCCGCTGATCTGCCTGCTTCGAGCTACACGCCTGGCGTCATTGCCAGTCCTATCCATTTCTGGATGCCACGCTTCATCTCTTCTCGCATGCAGGAAGGACTCCAGTTCTTCGGACAGCGTGCTTGTGGCTTCCTGACTGAGGAGGCGTTGCTTGTCGGAGCAGAGACGCGAACCTCTTCGCCTGTCCGCATTCCACGCGATCGTGAGACCTTCTGCCATCCTGTCGTGGAGGGACTCTATCCTTGTGGCGAAGGTGCAGGCTTTGCTGGTGGTATCGTCAGTGCTGCTATGGATGGCCAGCGTTGTGCTGAGGCGTTGGCGGGCGCTTGTTTCTAAGGTATCATCGCCAGAAGTATCATTGTTTCTGAAAAATCATCCTGAGCCACGCGTAGTGCTTGCGCTGCTTGAGATACTCAGGATTGCGCTCATTCCAATAAGCTTCACGCTCGAAGGAGATGGCACGATAGGCTTTCTTGTTATTGAAGCGATAGTAGCAGAGCTTGAAGATCCACTCAAGGAGATAGAGCGGCAAGAAGAGCAGATAACCGAGTTCACGATATTGCGCTGTGTGAATCCGTTCGTGAGTATAGTCGCGCAAAGACATAGAATCTCTTTGGTCCTTCCGGATAAGAAGGAGGCCAAAGAGATTCATTGCTTTAAATCCTTTGAGAGGGAATATCTTGTTATATACTACCACTTAGGAATTAGAGAATTGAAAAATGATAGAACTATATAATTATTGTAACCGCTTGATGGCAGGGAAGATGTACTTGTAGATTAGATCCTGCTCTTTCTGCAGATTCTGTGATGACGCTGTGATGGTGATGACAGCATCCTGAGATGGCCAGATCATGATATACTGACCAAATGCACCGTCTGCACGATAAGCATCCTCCGGACACATCCACATCTGATAGCCATAGCCGAGGAGCCATGAACAGTTCTCCTTGGTGAGACCCTTGGCCTCGACCTCATCTGGACGTGTACCTGCTGGCACGGATGGCACGTGGTACTTAGACTGTTCTGCTACCCATGCTTCGCTGATCAGCTGCTTGCCATTCCACTGGCCTTTCTGGAGGAAGAGCTGGCCGAACTTCGCCATGTCCTCGGTCTTGAGGTTAAGACCCCAACCGCCACAGTTGATGCCATCAGGATTCTCCCACCATTCTGGCTGATTGATGTGCAATGGCTGCCAGAGACGCTCTGAGAGGAAGTCATTGACCTTCTGACCTGTGAGCTTCTGTACGATGGCAGAGAGCATGAAGGTACCGATAGAGTTATAGCAATACCAGGTGCCTGGCTGCTTGGTGACAGGATGTGCGAGGAACTTGCCGACCCAGTTCTTGGTGGTGTCGACTTCCTGCGATACGACACGGATAGAAGGTTCAGTCTCATGTCCACAATTCATCGTGAGCAGATCATGCACGGTCATGGCCTTGAGATTATCCGACTGCTCCTCTGGCAACTGATCAGGGAAGAAATCCACGACCTTGTCAGTCACCTTGAGCAAACCATCATCGACACACATGCCGATGGCAGCTGCGGTGAATGACTTGCTGACTGACCACATAGCGTGTGGCTTATCAGCAGCGGCTTCGCCATACCAGTTCTCGAAGAGTACCTCGCCATGCTTAGAGATCATGACACTCTCGAAGCGTACGTCGTCAAGTGTGTCATCTTCGGCAATCATTGCCTCTACAGCATCCTGGAGGCTTGTAGGAGCTGCTGTGGCTCGTGGAAGGTCAATGATTTCTACAGGAGCCTGCTTCGTAGAGCATGAAGCTATGGCGATAAGAATCAATGAAAATGGAAAAATCTTTTTCATCTTTTTAGATATTTATGGTAATGTGATTAGAATTCTACGCCAACACCTACACACCAGCTGAACTTCTCAAAGGTAGGACTATACATTGGTGTAGCTTGTAGGTTGATTGCAGTATTGCCAACGTTCCAGACCTTATCCAAACGTGCAGAGATATTACAGATACCAGTGGTATGTTCACCACTATACATACCTTCCCAAGGAGTAGCAGCTAAGACGGCTTGAAGTGTCATACCAGGCTTCTCCCATTCCCAAGTGTAGTTAGCCTCGATGTAGGTAGAGTAGGCGCGCTTGTAAGTCGCTTCTAAAGCAACTCCATTTGCCGTCTCTGATTTTTCGAGATCTACGATACCATCAGCACCCGCAATATAGGTAGAGAGGACGAACTGGAGTGGGAGATTCTCTGAGACATTGTACTTGATCGTTGCCTCCAGCTGATTACATCCTTCGTTATCAAGACCTAAATCGAAGTAGTTGCCCTCGAAAAAGTAGTAGTCGACAAGCTGAAATTCGATGTGTTTCAGAGAATAGTTAAGCGTGAGATCTAACTCCTTGTTCATCTCGTCAGAGCTAAAATAGTCATAACCATAGTCTTTCTCTTTGCAGTTGGCTCCCAGACTGGCCCACAGATCGACCTTGAAGTTGCCAAATTTATACCATGCATTCGGCTGGAACGACACGCCACCCAAAGAGAGGCCTCGCCAGAGATATGCACTCACCACATCGGCACGTACGCCCCATGGCTTCTCTGTTTCTTCTTCTCCATCAGCCGCGAAAGCTGAGACTGGAGCAGCAGAGAGCAACAGGATGAATATAAGGCCAGCAAGACGGCCCAGACACTCTTTCATAATGATTCTTTTCGTATATACTCAATAAATGCAATAATAGCGAGCAAATATAAACAATTCTTGCCACATACACGAAAAAAAGGACAGGAATCTGTCCTTTTCGTGTTTATTTACATAGAATATGTATCAATTGCTATTCGCCACACCAAAATCTTCTTCCTTTGGCCAATCCGAAGGCTCGCTTTTGAGACTTATCGTCTCATGTGTGACAGGATGTTCGAAAGTCAATAGATAAGCGTGCAACAGCAATCGCTTATACGGTCTTCCGCCGTAGATGGTGTCTCCGATGATAGCGTGACCTAATCCGAAAGGAGAGGCTGCATGGAGGCGAAGCTGGTGAGTCCTTCCAGTCAGAGGAACGAATCTTATTAATGAGGAATGAGGAGTGAGGAATGAGGAAGTGTTAGTCATGTCACGCGAAGAGATTGGCGCAGCAGTATACTCCTCACTCCTCACTCCTAACTCCTCACTTTCGAAAAACGTGATTGCACGTTTCCCGAACAAAAAGTCCACAATCTGACGAGGCCGATCATCCGGATTCGGACAGATTGGAAGATCAATGACTCCGCACTTCGATGATAACTTCCCGTCCAGCCATGCTAAATACTCCTTGTGGATATTTCGTGTCTCGAAATCCTGCTGTAAACTTTTGTGTATTTGTGCATTCTTAGTAGCCAACAGGATGCCGGAGGTCGATTGATCCAGACGATGCACCAGCATCGGTCCTTTAATCTCTGGATAGCGTTTATGGAGCCATGTCTCTACAGAATCACCTTCTACCTTTCCTGGCACAGAGAGCGCTCCTGCAGGCTTCTCTACTGCCAGCAGATACTCGTCCTCATATAGGATCTTTAAGTCATCAATAGGCCGTGGCGATTCTGCCTCTGGCGCCTGTCCAGCCTCAATTCCTTCGGTCATATACTTGAGGATAGGACTACACTTCTCGATGCATGACGGATAGAACTGGCCATGCACACGCAACACGCTCTTAGGCGAAGCTCCATACCAGAACTCTGCCAGCTCCAAGGGTTGCAGATGATGTTCATACGCATATTGCAGTAGGCGAGGAGCTGCACATTCTCCCGAACCTCCTGGAGGAAGGCCTCTCTTAGCATCAGAAAAGATCTGTACGATGTTCTTATACTTTCCTTGCGTATCAGAGAAAGAGAAGTGTTCGAAAATCTCTTGCTGCAGATTGACACTTAGAACCTTTCTGCGCTGTTTTAGCGCCGCGACTTGGCTAGTAATCGTCTTGCTTGCTACGACGCCTTGTAGACCATTTTCTGCGCGTTTTTCGAGGTCTTTGATTTCTTGGTTGATGGCTGTGATCTCAGCATCTTTCTGCAGATAGAAGTCCTCAGGATTCTGCAGGTCATAGATAGGTGGCACGAAGTAATGATCCGGATCTTCCAGACCATTGATCACACCGCTATACGCGCATATATATATTAAAGGTACGCGCGAATATATCAGTACCCCGAGCATCTTACCCTGGGCAAAGAGTTGACTCCACGTAGGATGTGAAGCGATATGAGATAAAACAGCATCCGCAGCCCTCAAGGATGAAGGCTGCGGATGGTATAGATAGGGACTGTTCATCCTTAGTTCTGCTCGTTGTTGCCGTTGTTGTCGAAGTTGCGACGTGGACGACGGTCACCGAAAGCCTCACGGAATGCATTGTCATCACGACGAGGACGATCACCGAAGTCGCGACGTGGACGATCGTTAAACTCACGACGTGGACGCTCTGGACGATCCTGACGATCACCGAACTCGCGACGTGGACGATCAGGACGATCCTCACGACGTGGACGAGCCTCTGGCTCTACATAACCCTCTGGCTTTGGCTTGAGAGCCTTGGTAGAGAGACGGTACTTGCCAGTCTTCTTGTCGATCTCGAGGAGCTTGCAGGTGAGTACGTCACCTTCCTTGATACCGGTCTCCTCCATGGTCTCGTAACGCTTCCAGTCGATCTCAGAGATGTGGAGCAAGCCATCCTTACCTGGCATGAACTCTACGAATGCACCGAAGCTCTGGATGTTCTTGACAGGACCAGTGTAGATCTCGCCTTCCTCTGGGATAGCCACGATAGCCTTGATCTTAGCCACTGCAGCGTCGATAGATGCCTTATTGGCCGAAGATACTGCTACATGACCCTTGCCATCGCTCTCGTCGATAGTAACGGTAGCACCGGTCTCCTCCTGGATACCCTGGATGATCTTACCGCCAGGGCCGATGATAGCACCGATGAACTCCTTGTCAACGTCGAAGGCAACCATACGTGGAGCATGCTCCTTGAGGTCCTCACGAGTGTTAGGCTGAGCCTCGAGCATCTTGCCGAGGATGTGTGCACGACCTTCCTTAGCCTGGAGAAGAGCCTTCTCAAGGATTTCGTACGAAAGACCATTGCACTTAATATCCATCTGAGTAGCGGTGATACCCTTCTCGGTACCACAAACCTTGAAGTCCATATCGCCAAGGTGATCCTCATCGCCGAGAATATCTGAGAGGACAGCGTACTTAGGACCATCCTCGTCCTTGATAAGACCCATAGCGATACCAGATACTGGACGGATCATTGGGATACCTGCATCGCGCATTGAGAGGGTAGCGCCACAGGTAGAAGCCATTGAAGAAGAACCGTTAGACTCGAGGATGTCCGATACAACGCGAACGGTGTAAGGGAAATCAGCAGGAATCATCTCCTTCACTGCACGCCAAGCCAGGTGACCGTGACCGATCTCACGACGACCTACGCCACGCTGAGCCTTAGCCTCGCCAGTTGAGAATGGAGGAAAGTTATAGTGGAGGAGGAACTTGTCATAGCCATTGCGGAGCACGTCGTCAACCATCTTCTCATCCATCTTGGTGCCGAGAGTACAGGTCACGAGCGCCTGAGTCTCACCACGGGTGAAGATAGCCGAACCGTGAGGGCCAGGGATGTAATCTGGCTCGATCCAGATAGGACGAACCTCGTTGAGTGCACGGCCATCGAGACGAGTACCCTCATCGAGTACACAGCGGCGCATAGCCTCACGCTCTACGTCATGGAAGTAACGGTCGATCATACCGAGTACCTCCTCGTCCTCCTTCTTCTCCTCAGGAAGAGCCTCTACGAAGGCTTCTTTTACAGCTTCGAATGCGGCCTCACGCTCATGCTTGTTCTTGTTGCCACTCTTAGCGATGTCGTAGCAACCCTGGTAGCACTTAGCCTTGACGTCAGCGCGGAGCTCCTCGTCATTAACCTCGTGGCAGTACTCGAATACTGGCTTGCCGACAGCCTCCATGAGCTCCTTCTGTACAAGGCAATGAACCTTGATAGCCTCATGTGCAGCCTTGAGAGCGCCGAGCAGATCCTGCTCAGAAACCTCCTTCATCTCACCCTCTACCATCATGATGTTGTCATAGGTAGCGGCAACCATAAGATCCATATCTGCCTGCTCCATCTGCTCGAAGGTAGGATCGATGACGAACTCGCCATTGATACGAACTACACGAACCTCAGAGATAGGACCCTCGAAAGGAATGCCAGATACAGCCATAGCTGCTGATGCTGCAAGACCTGCGAGTGCATCAGGCTGGTTCTCCTTATCAGAGCTATACATAGTCACGTTGACAAAAGTCTCAGCGTGATAATTGCTTGGGAAAAGAGGACGAAGAGCACGGTCAACGAGGCGGCTGGTCAG
>JAZUDJ010000101.1:0-16616 GCA_045639585.1 Bacteroidales bacterium | reverse complement strand
TACCTCACCCCCAGCACCTCGCTCGCCCACCGCAGATTCTCCTCCTGCGAGAGCTCCGCCCTACGCCGAAACACGATATGATACCCCTTGCGCGCCGACCTCTCCAGCATCAGCAGCCCGAGCTGGTCTTTCTTCGCCAGTACCAGCTCAGGCACCTCAGCCATCTTCTTATCATAGTCAGGTTCATTAGGATCAAAGTCCACGTCCATGCCCACGCTATTGCTCGGTGTCTTGCACCCCTTGAGCAGTTTGTCCTCGCCCGGCACACACGAATAATTCATCTGCACCAGCTTGTGCTTCTCGCCCGTGATGCGATGATACTTCTGCTTCTCCGAGCCTCTCAGCGCCCGGTACTCGCTCTCTGAGAGAACAGGGCGCATCATTTTCGCCCCGTTCTCATAATATATAGTAAAGCAGCTCATCAGATAAACATTGTCACCTCATTATACACATGCCCATTCACGCTACGTGTGCCGAACTCCACATCCCCCGTGATAGTGTCGCCCACCTTCATCTCCATCTCCTCGAAGCGATCCACGCCCTTGCCATAGAGCGTCACCATGAGCAGCTGCTCACGCTTCTCGCTTACTGACTCTGCGTTTTCCACCCATCCGAGGATGACCTGCTGACGCTTCCACTCGTTGCCACTGGTGCGGCTGATGCCGCTCTGCTTGTCGTTTACGACCTTGATTGTTGCAGTAATTTGCATAATAATTATAGTTTAGAAAAGTTAGTAGTAAAATTGAAACTCACTGCGTATCCGAAGATACGAATAGTAAAATAGGCGCTCATAGAGTATAGAATAAATTGAAATTGATTGTTATGAATTACTGAGTTCTTCCGCGCTTCTTTGCTCCGCGGCGAAGCATTGTATGAAGTACGCCTGCCCCTTGCTGGTCACCATCGGCATCACCTCGTAGGTATATCCGCGTAGGCGCCAAGGACACTTATACGTCTTAGCTACGAGGAATCCTTGGTCGATCCACTCCTGGCGAGGCGAGTTCCAGTGATGGCGGCTGCGGCAGAGGTAATGATGTTCGCGCATCCACTCGCACAGGCGGGTCTGGCCGATAGGCACACCCGCATCGTTGATCTGTTTGGCCAGCTCGCCCAGCGAGCAGAGCTCGCCGAAAATCTCTTGATTAAAAGTTGTCACTTTCATTGTTTTATATATTTGGTTGATTAATGTTGTTTCTATACGTCTGCCTTTCTTCTGATTGGCACTGCAAAGATAGGCACAAAAAAAGAATCCCCGAAACCGCCAGAGACGATTCCGAGAGATTCCGAGTTATTCCGAAAGATTCCGAGTTTATCCGAGCACCTGCTATCCACAAGTACCAGAAGTGCGGGTTTCGAGCTTCAAAAACTGCTTGATATAAGGTTCTAAGTCTGCTTCCAGATAGCGCGAGTTGGTACCTGCATAATCAGAAAAGCCCGATGAGGTGAGTCTTACACCATATCGGGCGTTGTAGTCTTCCAGTCCCAACCGTGGGATGGCAGCTGCCTTTACCGCTGCCTGGTAAGGCAAGAGCAGCGACTTTGCGTCAGTCTTCCCCTGCGCCAAGAGTCCCCGCGTCAGCTTGTCGAGCAGCGCGTAAGCTTCCTCGAAGGGCTCTGTCTCGCGGCCCTCTTTGTTAATATAGTTCTCTACGTACTGAATGTTTGTTGCGCCCGGCTGCACCTCCACCAGCGTGAGGTTGGTGCCAGCAGGCAGATGAAGTTGAGATAGATCCATACTTGCTTCAGATTAAAGGTTATAGTCATTTACATTCTCTATGTTCGTGCCCTGCACAATGGTGATGTTGCTTCCTGCCTCGGCCGTGATGCGTGGGTTCATGCCGCCATAGGCCTTTTTATCTTTGATGCGGTCAGCGATGCGCTCGTCATGCGCCTTCTCAATGTCCTTATGCAGCTGCTTGTGCATAGATTGTGGCAGGAATGCCTCAAACATAGCAATCAGCGGCTCAGCCTTCGTAGGCGTCTTGCTGGCTATATACTCCACCACAAAAATATAGGTGACCGAGACAGTAAATGGATCTGCCGCGGCCACCTTCATCTTTTCTATGATCATCTTCAGTTCTTCGTTCTCCTTCTTCAGTTCTTCGATCTCTTTTCTCAGCTCTGCAACCTCTTCCTTCATCTGCACCTCTCGGAGTTCAGCCTTCTCGATAATCTCGTTGCATAGCTCTGCAATTTCTTTTGTACTTGTAATTTCTTCCATTTTTTATTAATTAATGATTATGTAAAAAATCAGGGCTGCCAGCAGCTTGTTGTCGCTGCTCGCAGCCCCTGAGTTAATTTATTAAGACGGGTCAAGAACCTGCCCTTGACTCATGGCTTAACTTCCAGATCCAGCTGGATAAGTACCTGCATTGAGGAGGTGTCCGCAATATACTGTTGACCAGTTATTACTTAAACGGCCTGAATTACTCTTCATTGGGACAACAGCAGTTGCACCTTCCGTGTACAGACCGATCTCATCATTACTATATCCGTTTACCATTGGTAAGTTCACGTAGTTAACGGCGCCATCCGTAAGAGTGAATTGTGGGACATCTGACCAAGTAGGAATCTCTCCTAATGCACTGATGCTGTTTCCATACCATCTCCATGTTTCTGAGTCAGAAGGGCCCAATACACATGCCAATTCAAAATAATGGTTTGGATTGGTATTTCTTTTATAATAGTCATAACCATACCAAGCAACTGTGACGTCTGCACCGCTTTGATTCTCAATCTTCATGACGTTGTTGATTATCTTCATGGTAAATGATGCACCTTCCTTGACGGCACCCATCATGACAACATCCTTCAGGTCAGTAGAACTCCAGGTAGTTGGCTTAATTTTAATTATACCGGTTTCCATATTACCAATATTCTCTGCAGTACCGCCGAAAAGGGCAAGAGTGTAATCGTCAATGTTTTCATCATCAGGCAGTGGGCCGCTGAATGTTCCCGTGCTTGCATTGGTGCAAGTAAATGCTACGCCTGTGCCAGTAATTTTGGCTGGTTTATCCACAAAATCATTCGCTGGTGAACCTTTTTGACCTGGTGTTGCCTTATACAAATTCACCACATCACCTACTGCCCAGCTGGCAATAGTGAGGCCGTCAGGATTCATTTCCACGCGAGTAGCTGCAGGTGGTGCGATGGTGATAGTTACTACGTTGCTCTGCTCCTCTACTGGAGCAACCTCGTCGAGGTCGTTGCTACAAGAAGTCATTACAGGGGCAGCCATAAGCATCAATGCTGCCAAACTCCAAAATGTCTTTTTCATTGTTTTTCTTGTTTTTTTAGTTTGAAACATTGATTTACCATTCTCCTGGGGTGTAGCCTAAGCCATTAGGATTACTAAAGGCATCGGTTTGTGTACTCGTGGCAATAATGTCTGCCTGCTCTATCTCTATCACCGTGATCTCCGGTGCGAGATACTTTTTCTTCTTGTTTGTCATGATTAAAATTTTTAAGTTTATGTTAGTAAATAGTTATATACACAGCAAAACCTCCCAAAGATGCCCATAGGCACCTCTGGAAGGCTCTGTAATCGATTAATTATCTGTCTGTTAGATCGCGCTATCCCCCCCCCCCCTAAAACTCGGAATATCAGCGCATTACATACATCCGCGCACAGCACCCCGCAACCTTGCGCGAAGGCTGGGCGGAAGAGATATGTAGCGGTTAGTTTCATTGCGATTAGGGGTTATGCAGCCTTGCCGTATTCATAGATACTGTCGCTAACGTGTTCATAACATTTGCGCGGCAAATATACATTATTTATTGGAGATTTGCAAATTTTCGTCCCAAATCTTTACTTTTTAACCTAGTTTTGGACGAAAATCGCCCTCTTGCGCTACAATTGTTGCAGTGCGACAGTCGTGTTTTTAGTAGTATAGGGGAGATTTTAATCTTTATATATTTATATAAAAAATAAACCTTTGAGTTTTTATGGGGAGAATCTTGACTGTCGCACTGCAGCAACTGTAACTCTGGCAAGGAATTCCTGATGCAGGATCGGCTGTCCGGAAGTCGGGACAAGGAATTCTTGATGCAGGATTGGTCGTCCGGAAGTCGGGGCAAGGAATTCCTGATGTGCGCTGACTTTGGCGTGATTGGAGTAAATCAGGCATGATTAGCTGCTTAAAATGGTGTTTTTTTTAGCAAAAAATTTGCAGATTTGGAATAAAAAAGGTATCTTTGCGCCCGAAATCTAATAGCATTTATATTTTTTGCACCACCTAATGCACCGATTACTTGCTTTTCTGCTTATACTTCTGATCGCTCTTCCTGCCTCGGCGGAGAAGAGAGAACCCTATTGTCACTATCTGCAATGCCTTGATAATGTTGTGGATAGCCTTGAGACGTACCGTGCCATGAAGCGTGACAAGATCTCGCGTATGAAGGCATTGGGTGAGAGTATCACGTCCGAACCGGACCGTTACCTGCACAATGCGGAGCTCTATGACGAGTGCTTCACCTTCGACAGCGAGCTGGCCATGCAGGTGGTCAAGGAGAATCTGGGCATCGCAGCACACCGCCAGGATGCAGTGGCCGAGAAGGAGTGGAAGATCAAGGAGTCGTTCATGCTGGCTTCGACGGGTCAGTTCCTGGAGGCCACCGCGGCTATGGAGGGTATCAACGTGTCGGATCTGCCTCATGCGTTGCGCATCGCCTATTATGATCAGATGCAGTATCTCTACTCGCACATGAGCCAGTACTCGTGGGCGACGGAGCTGAAGTCGATGTACAAGCAGCTCAACAACGCGTATAATGACTCTCTCTATAAGGTCTTGAATGCGTCGGATCCGGACTTCCTCTGGTTCAGTGCGTGGAATGACCTGGCACACGGCGAGGCGCAGTCATCGATCAACCGCCTCAAGCCCGAGGTGGACACACTGCCGCTCAACTGCCGCCATGATGCCATGCACTCCTATGTGCTGGCGCGCCTCTATGAGAGCCTGGGCGATAGGGATAACTACCTGAAATACATGGCCTATTCGGGCATCGCCGATGTGCGATCGGCCAATCTTGACATCGCCTCGCTCGAGGAGATGGCGCTGGTGCTGTTTGACGAGGGCGACCTCGACCACTCCTATAAATATATCAGCGTGTGCATGGAGACCGCGCGCCTCTATAACAACCAGGCGCGTATGGTGAGTGTGGCACGCGTGATGGATCAGATCCTCTCGGCTTATCAGGAGCGTGACCATGCCCGCCGCCAGCACCTGATCTGGCTGATCTGGGGCCTGGCACTGGCCGTACTGGCCCTGCTGGTGGTGGTGTGGCTGGTGTGGCGCCAGCATGGCCGCCTGAAACGCAGCCGTACGGAGCTGCAGCGCGTCAACTTCGAGCTCAAGCAGCACCGTGCCGACCTGGCATCGACCAACGAGCAGCTCAAGTCGGCCAACACGAAGCTCCAGGAGGCCATGGCGCAGCAGGAGGAGGCCAACACGGCGCTCAGCGAGAGCAATGCGGTCAAGGAGGAGTATATCAGCTACCTCTTCAGCATGTGCTCCAACTATATCAGCAAGATCGATGACTTCCGCAAGAACATCAACCGCAAGGCCAAGGTGAAGCAGTGGGACGAGGTGCTCCAGATGACCGATAAGAGCACGGTGATGCAGGATGAGCTCAAGGAGTTCTACCATAACTTCGACGCCATCTTCCTCAATCTCTACCCGGACTTCGTGCAGCAGTTTAACGCGCTGCTCTCGCCCGAGGAGCAGATCGTGCCCAAGAAGGGCGAGCTCCTCAACACCGACCTGCGCATCTACGCGCTGGTGCGTCTGGGCATCAATGACTCGACCAAGATTGCCGAGTTCCTGCACTGCTCGCCTCAGACGGTATACAATAACCGACTGAAGGTGCGCAGCCGCGCGCTGGTCGACAAGGAGGACTTTACGCGCGTGGTGCAGCAGCTGGGACGCAATTCAATACTTACCGGCCGAGAATCATAACGCGTTGAATATTAGCCTAAACCTACCTTAGAATCTTTACCTATTTGCATACCAGGTATTGAAACCATGGGGAAATAGTACTACCTTTGCACCGCTTAAATTATTAAGCAGGTAGCTAATACCGTAGTACTAATTATCTTATCATATCCCAATGAAGATGGCATTCAATACTTCCCTTTTTGCTATTGCTATGCTTTCGCTGATCTCTTGTGGCGGCGAGAGTAGTGACCCGATTACCGGAGAGCAGCCTGACAAGCCAAGCACTCCGGCAGAGCCTGTTGCCCCTGCGGGGGAGGTACGAGTACTCACGACCACCTCGTCACGCAGCCGTGACCTGGAACTTTCGACAGTCGGCTTTGACCGTAGTATCGGCATGGCTACCAGTACCACCATCTTCCTTAAGCCTCAGGAGACCTACCAGACGATGGATGGCTTCGGCGTGGCTATCACCGGTTCGACCTGCTATAACCTGATGCAGATGACCCCTGAGAACCGCCAGCTCTTCCTCAAGGAAACTTTCTCTGATAAAGACGGCTACGGATTCAGCTACTGCCGCGTGTCTATCGGTTGCAGCGACTTCTCGTTGAGCGAGTATACCTGCTGTGATGAGAAAGGCATTGAGCACTTCGGCTTGACCGCCGAGGAGACCGACTATGTCATCCCGATCCTGAAAGAGATCCTCAATATTAAGCCAGACCTCAAGATCATGGGCACCCCATGGACCCCACCGCTCTGGATGAAGACCAACAACAAGTGGATCGGCGGCCAGCTCAAGAAGGAGTGCTACCAGGATTATGCCGAATATTTCGTGAAGTGGATCAAGGCCTTTGAGGCACAGGGTATTAAGATTTTCTCGGTCACTCCGCAGAACGAGCCACTCAACAGTGGCAACTCGGCTTCATGCTACATGCCATGGTCACAGGAGCGTGACTTCGTGAAGGAGGCATTGGGCCCAGCCTTCGAGAAAGCGGGCATTCGCACTAAGATCTACGCCTTCGATCATAACTATAACTACGACAACATGTCCGACCAGAGCAGCTATCCTATTAAAATATATAAGGACGAGGAGGCTTCGCAGTATCTGGCCGGTGCTGCCTACCATAACTATGGCGGCAACAAGGACGAGCTGACCCTGGTGCACAATGCGGCTCCGGGCAAGGACCTGGTCTTCAGCGAGACCTCGATAGGTACCTGGAACGATGGTCAGAACCTGAGCAAGCGCCTGATGGACGACATGCAGGAGGTGGCACTCGGCACCGTGAACCGCTGGTGCAAGGGCGTCATCGTCTGGAACCTGATGCTCGATGCCAAGCGCGGCCCTAACCGCCCAGGCGGCTGCCAGACCTGCTATGGCGCGGTGGACATCAACACTGACTACGCCACCATCACCCGCAACTCGCATTATTATATCATCGCGCACCTTTCGAGCGTAGTGAAGCCTGATGCCGTGCGTATCGGTACTTCGGGCTTCGAGGCAGCGGGCGTCACCTACTCGGCCTTCAAGAATACTGACGGCACTTATGCTATCGTGATGAGCAACAACACGGCTCAGTCAATCACGCTGACGGTGAATGACGGAACCAAGCAGTTTACCTACAATGTGCCTTCGTTGAGCGCCGTTTCTTTCTCGTGGAAGTAAGGAAAAAGGTTGAAAAAACAGGGGTTATTGTACACATTTGGCACAACTCAAAGTTTACCGATGCAAAAATGTAAGACACTGAAAATCAAATATGGTTTTCTTACTGATACTTACTGATTGGTATACTTGATATTGTTTCGCTAAAAAAAAGGTCTTACCTTTGCACCGTCAAAATCAATGACGCAAAAAATGAAAAGATAGTAAGTTAGTTAATATAATAGGTAATGTGAAAATGAGCAGAACTGAAAGAAATGCTCCTTGGGAAAGGAGATTTCTTTCGGTGTCTGTGATTTGGAATCAGCGCCTGAAATAACCTACTTCACACTTCGTAAATAACACAAACAATATTTAATACATTATTTAATTTAAAAAGTTTTCGCATGAGAAACCGAATCCAGAAATGGGCAATGAAGGCTATGTTAGCCTTGGCCCTGCTGCTCTTCTCGCCATTGGGGGCTTTAGCTCAGCAATTGACCGTGAAGGGTGTGGTTAAGGACGAGATGGGCGAACCAATTATTGGTGCGAACGCCCGAGTAAAGGGAACAACCAACGGAGCTACCACCGACCTGGATGGTAATTTCGTGATCAATGGCGTCGATCAGAACGCTTTGATCGAGTTCAGTTTCGTGGGTTACCTCCCACAGGAAAAAAAGGCTCAGCCACAGATGACCATCACCTTGGCTGAGGACAACAAGATGCTCGAAGACGTCGTAGTCGTAGGTTACGGTGTTCAGAAAAAGAGCGTCGTTACCGCAGCTATTGCTAAGGTAAGTTCAGACGACCTCGCAGGTACTGCTCCAGTGCGTGTGGATAACGCTTTGAAGGGCCTTGCTGCTGGTGTAAACGTAACTTCAAACTCTGGTCAGCCAGGTGCTGCTTCTAAGATCCGCGTTCGTGGTACCGGTACTGTGAACAACTCTGATCCTCTCTACATTGTAGATGGTATGGCAATTGAGGGTGGTTTCGACTTCTTGAACCCATCGGATATCGAGTCAATCGAAGTATTGAAGGATGCCGCTTCAGGTGCTATCTATGGTGCACGTGCTGCTAACGGTGTAATCCTAGTTACCACCAAGAAGGGTAAGAAGGGTAAGGCTACCGTAAGCTACAACTTTTCACAGGGTTGGCAGACCGCTTGGAAGCATCGTGACGTTCTCAACGCTTCTGAGTATATGGTTATGCGTAACGAAGGTCTCGTAAACAGTGGCCAGTTGCCAATGTATGCAGATCCATACAACGTAACTACAGATACTGACTGGCAGAAGCTCATCTTCAATGATAACGCTCCTGTAACTAACCATGAGATGACTCTCAGTGGTGCGAGTGATGCTGTTAACTATTACCTTTCAGCAGGTTATTACAATCAAGAAGGTATCGTAGGCGGTAACTATGGTCAGTCAAACTATGAGCGTCTTACTCTCCGTAACAACCTCAACGCTACTCTCTACGACTTGAGCAAGGAGCGCAACTGGTTGAATAAGATTGATGTTTCTTCAAATATTTCTTATGCTCGTATCAAGAGCACTGGCATCGATGTTAACTCTCAGTGGGGTGGTCAGTTGAGTTCTGCACTTTCATTGCCACCACTCATCGCTCCATACGTGACTGGTGCTGATGCTGAAGCTCAGATTAAGGAGTACTCTGCGAACTATCCTACTGAGTATGTTCCTATGTATGATAAGAACAACGGTCAGTTGCTCAACATTCCAGGTGCTGGTTTCAATGAGATGGCTAACCCACTTGCTCAGTTCCAGCTTCCAGCGTCTAAGAACTGGAGCCATAAGTTCGTTGCTAACTGGTCTGCAACCTTCCAGATTTGGGATGGTTTGAAATTTAAGACCAGCTACGGTGTAGATATGAGCTTCTGGGGTAACAACTCATACCAGATTCCTCACTGGATCTCACCAACACGTCATGCTAGTTATTCTAGGGCAAGTGCTGAGGATTCTCGTGGTACTGTATGGCAGCTTGAGAATGTCCTGACTTATGATAAGGACTTTGGCAAGCACACTGTTAACGTTGTCCTCGGTCAGTCTGCATTCAAGAACACTGGCTGGAACCTCGGTGCTTCTCGTAACAACATCAAGGATTTCTCTAAGCCTTGGATTAATGCTTCAACTGGTATTGCTGCAGATGGTGACCGCGATGGTTGGGGTGGCCCTGGCGTAGCACACACTATGTCATCTCTCTTCGCTCGTATCAGCTACAACTATGATGAGCGTTATATGCTCCAGGCAACTGTACGCCGCGACGGTTCAAGCCGCTTCGGTCCTAATAATAAGTATGGTGTATTCCCATCTGTATCTCTTGGTTGGAACGTCATGAACGAGGCCTTCATGGAGAATACCCGTGAGTGGCTCAACAACTTGAAGGTTCGTTTCAGCTGGGGTAAGAACGGTAACGATAACATCGGTGACTTCCGTTATACTGTATTGACCCAGGGTGGTAACAACTATGGTTTCGGTACTTCTAACATCAAGGAGTTGATTTCTTCAAAGGCAACTGGTCTTGCTAATCCTGACTTGAAGTGGGAGGAATCAGAGCAGACTGACCTCGGTATTGACTTCGGTTTCCTCAACAACTCATTGACTTTGACTGTTGATTACTTCAGCAAGCGTACCAACGGTATGCTGAAGGAGATGAACATTCCAACTTACGTAGGTGAGTCTAAGCCAATCGGTAACGTAGGTGATATGAAGAACAGTGGTGTCGAGATCGAGCTTGGTTATAAGTTCAATGTTTCTGACGCTACCTTCGGTATCAAGGGTAATATCTCTTATTTGAAGAATGAGCTCGTTAAGCTTGGTAACGCTGCTGGTTTCGAGATGTACGATAACGTACAGAACCTTGGTAACGTATCACGTGCTGAGGCAGGTCAGCCTTATCCATTCTTCTATGGTTTGAAGACTGATGGTGTCTTCCAGAATCAGGCAGAGGTTGACGCTTACACTGGTGCTAATGGCAAGATTCAGCCAGATGCACGTCCTGGTTTCGTACGTTACGTCGATACCAACGGTGATGGCGTAATCAATGATGATGACCGCGTTAAGCTCGGTAAGGGTACACCAGACTGGACTTTCGGTTTTACTTTCAATGCTGCTTGGAAGGGTTTGGACTTCATGATGTTCTGGCAGGGTACTCAGGGTAATGACATCTTTGATGCTACCCGTCGTCTTGACCTCTCTGGCATCAACCTCCCAGGTTACATGCGTGGTCGATGGACAGGTGAGGGTACCTCTAATAAGTATCCTATCTATATCATTGGTGATGCTACTAACTGGAAGGCTTCTGACCTCTACGTTCACGATGGTAGCTACTTGCGCCTCAAGAATATTGAGCTTGGTTACACCATCCCACAGTGGATCACAAAGAAGGCCTTCATCAGCCGTCTGCGTGCATACTTCGCTTGTGAGAACCTTCTGACCTTCACCAAGTACTACGGTTTCGATCCTGAAATTTCTTCAGCTGGTACTTCTAGTGGTATGGACTTCGGTGTTTATCCTCAGCCTCGTACTATCAAGGTGGGTGTTAATGTAACCTTCTAATTCGCAATTGACAATTGATAATTAATAATTGACAATTGATAAAATAAGAAACAATATGAAAAATCAATATATTCTGATGGCTGTTGCAGCAGGTCTTTCTTTGACTGCTTGCTCTGACGATTTCCTTGAGGTGACCAGCCCTACTGACACCTTCATTGAGGAGTATTATGTTACAGAGAAGTCTATCGATGAGGCTCTCGTGGCAGCATACGCACCTCTTCACTGGTACGATTACGGTACCAAATATAACTATTGCTCACTTAACTTCATCGCAGACCTCCTTGGTGATGACCTCTATCCTAATGGTGGCTCAAGCGAGGACCAGCCATTCATCCAGCTCCTCTTCAACTACTCTGCTACTCCACAGATTTGTGCTGCTGGTATTTGGGGTGACTCATACTCTGGCGTAAAGCGTTCAAATGACGTATTGAAGTACCTCGGTTGGGTAAAGGATTTATCTGACGCAAAGAAGAATGAGGTTGAGATTCAGGCTCGTCTTCTCCGTGTGTTCTACTACAACCAGCTCTGGAAGTTCTTTGGTAATGTTCCTTGCTACTTCGAGAACCTTGAGGCTCCATATATCTGTGAGCAGTCAACCGCTGATGAGGTATATGCTAAGCTTATCGAAGAACTTGAGGAAAATATCTTACCAAGTTCTGCACTTAAGGAAGACTGGCCAGAGGAGGAAAAGGGTCGTGTCACTAGGCCAATGGCTTACATGCTTTACACTGAGATGGTAATGATCCAGAAGGATCAGGCCCGTTATTCTACGGCTTACAACTACATGAAGGATCTTTGCAAAGAGGGTTCACGCTTTAAGCTTCTTGATGACTACTCAGCTATCTGGGATGAGGAAAACGAATGGTGCTCTGAGTCTATCTGGGAGATTAACTACTACGATGACAACTCTGTACGTGGTTGGGGCAACCAGCTCGCTGCTGGTGGTTCGGTAGCTCCACGTCTCTGGGGTCCACGTTCTTTCCAGTGCACAACTCCTACCGATCCAATGTATGCTGATGTTGATGCAGGCTGGGGCTTCGGTTCTGTTCCTACTCACACCTATCAGATGTTCGATCCTGCTGATAAGCGCTTGAAGGCTTCTATCATCGACCTTGAGGCAAACGGTACTTCAGACGATAAGGGCTGGCAGTATACAGGTTACCATACTTACAAGTACATCTGTAAGAAGGCTAACAACAAGGATCAGAAGGCTGATGCCGACCTTGGCTTCAACAATAACCTCCGCGTCTATCGTCTTGCTGAGGCACTCCTCAACGCAGCAGAGCTCGCTCTCGCTGCTAATGAGCCAGACAAGGCTAAGACTTATCTTAACAAAGTGCGTTCACGTGCAGGTCTTCCTGAAGTAGAAGCTACTCTTGATAATATCCTTGATGAGCGTCGCCATGAGTTCGTAGGTGAGGGCAAGCGTTACTTCGATCTCGTTCGTACAGGCAAGGCTGCTTCGGTTCTTACTCCTGCTAACGACGAAGGCGGCTATCGCACCAAGGCTTGGTCAGAGGCAGTTCGCTTCTTCCCAATTCCACAGGAAGATATTGACGCTGCTCAGGGAACGTTGAAGCAGAATGGTAACTATTAAATCGTAAATTGAAATGAAGAATACATTCAAATATTTGCTCGGAACTCTGGCTCTGGCAGGCACAATGGTTGCCTGCTCGCCAGAAGAGTTCGACCACATGTCAGAGTCTGGCATCGTTGAAGCTGTGGGCTTTGGTCAGCAGATCGACATTCAGGTTGATCAGACTACCAATCAGGTAACATTTACCCTCAATGGTGCTAAGGAGATCTATCCTGTATGGGAGATCGATCTTGGCAAGGGTAAGTGGGATGTCAGCACCGTAAATGGATACAAGCGTATCCTTACCCTCAGCGGTGATTATACCGTACGTTGCCACATCGGTAATAAGAATGGTATCAGCGACAGCTATGTTGAGGAGAAGTTCCACATTAACAATTCTATCGTTGACTTCACCAAGTATACCACAATGCTCAGCAAGGCTCCTTGGTATATTGATAACACTGCTAAGGGTCACCTTGGCTGTGGTGAGTCAGGTACTGAGGGTACCAACTGGTGGAGCGCAAATCCTGATGAGAAGGCTGCATTCGGTGTTTATGACAACGCTTTGACTTTCACCACCGATATGAAGTATACCTTTGATCCAGGTGCAAGCGGTACTCTCTATGCTAACTGGGGTGTGACCAGCAACGACTGGCAGAATACTTACTGGAGTGGTGTTGAGAACGATGACTTTAACGTACCTGTTGAGCTCCAGAACTCTACTTATAACTTCGAGGTTGATGGTGAGGATCTTTATCTCACTTTCCCTAAGGGTACTTACTTCCCATACATCGCTAACGATGATATCTGGAATACTCCACGTTACCTCGTTGTTAACATGACCACAAAGCAGATGACTCTCCGTTCTGATAACGGAGGTATCGCATGGCAGTACATCCTCACCACTCAGCATGAGGTGAAGGAGGTATTCAATGGCTTTACCTACGATCAGCCAGATAACCTCTGGAAGCAGATGGAAGTTAAGGCTGGTGGCATCTACTATGCAGATGCAGGTTGGGCAGCATATCCAGACAATGGTGGTGCTACCTTCGAAGTTGGCAATCAGGAGACCAAGGTTGTTCTCCCACTCGCTACCGCCTCACAGTGGCAGGCTCAGTTCCCTATCCATACCAACGTTGGTCCTGGCAGTCCACTCATGACCTCTGCAAAGAACTATGACTTCTCTTGCGTAGTTTCTTCTAACAAGGATCTTAAGGGTATGACCTTTAAGCTCGTTGAGACTGGTGACAATGGCGTTCCTGGTTCGCTCGGTATTGCTTATGACGCTAACGCTGTATTCTATAACAATGAGACTAACCTCACTGCATTTGAGGATTATGTATTCTACGTAGTTGATCAGCCAGGTGTTGATATCCAGGATAATCTCCTCCAGCTCGTTCTCGACTTTGGTGGTTGTGAAGAGGGTACTGAGATAACCGTTAAGAACATTGTTCTCATTGAGCATGCTCTCAATAAGGAGCTCGATAAGCTCCCTGGTAACGATGGCCCAGGCAAGGACGATCCTGCTAAGCCAGTAGTTGACTGGAGCGGAGAGAACCTCCTCGCTGGCATGCCAGTTGAGATTACTCAGTACTATGCTCCAGGTTGGGCTCCGCTCCCTGATGCAGAGTACACTGCAGAGAATGGCACATACACCATCAACTATCCTTCTGCAACTACTGATCAGTGGCAGACTCAGTTCACCTTCAATAACACCGGTATTGCTCTTGATCCTGAAAAGACTTATGACTTCCGTGTAAAGATCACCTCTTCTACCGATCATCCTGGTGTTACCGTCAAGATCACTCAGCAGGACGATGACAACACCTTCATTACTGAGGGCCGTCATCCACTCGCAGCTTTCGAGGAGACATGGATTGAGCTCAGCGATCTTAAGTTCGTTGTTAATGGCGAGGGTAAGGGTGTAATCAACAACCTCAAGATGCCATTCGACTTTGGTGGTATTGCAGCTGGTACTGAGATCGTTATCAGTGATATGCACCTTCAGGAGCACAAGGGTCCTAAGACTATCGCATGGGATCTTACCGGAGAGAAGAATCTCTGGCTCAAGGGCGAGCATGAGACTCTTAGCTTCTACTACGCTCCAGGTTGGGCTCAGATCGCAGATCCTGAGACAGAGGTTGATGGCAACAGCTATACTATCGTTCTCCCAGAGGCAACTACTGATCAGTGGCAGGCTCAGTGGCACCTTGGTACAATCCTTGGTTCTGCAGATATCAAGGCTGACAAGAAGTATGATATCCGTTTTACCCTTTACTCTGATCAGGATCAGCCAGGTGTAACCTTCAAGTTCACTGAGAATGGTAATGATGAGAATTTCCTTACTGCTGACCGTCATGCGTGTGCTGCATATGAGGAGACTATTGTTGAGATTCCTGGTTGCTCTTTGTCAAAGGGCGATATCACCAATCCAACCTTCAAAGTAGCTCTTGACTTCGCAGGCAATCCTGCTGGTTCTACAGTTACTATTAAGGATATTATTATCCAGGAGGCTGAATAATCTGCATATTCAATTCTTATAATATACATCGGCCCTTTGTCGTGCATAAAAGCAAGGGCAGAGGGTCGATGTTTCTTTTTAAAGTTTAATACTAACAAATGAAGTATTTACATTTCCTTCTGGTATTGGCTGCTGTAATGGGTTTCTGCTCTTGTGGTGGAAGTGATAGCGCAGAAGAAACAGTAGGCGCAGATATCAAAGAGGCTTTGACGATTGCTGCCGAAGGTGGTGATCTTAGCGCTTCTGTCAAGATTAATGGTGACTGGAAATCTTCAACACTCGATACCTGGCTTACTATATCTCCTAGTACAGGCAATGGTGGTAGTGTGACCATCACTGTTAAGGAGAATAATAGTCATGACGCTCGTACGGGACAGGTCACTATTCGTTCTGGCCAAACTCGCCAGTTTATTGACGTCACTCAGGCCGGAGTTCCACAACCTATTGAAGAAAGTGCGAGCTTTGCTCAGGAAGGAGGAAATGTAGAGGTTCCTGTTAAGTTGTCTGGTGCTTGGACTGCATCGTTGAAGAATGCAAGTTGGGCCACACTTGTTGCTGAGTCAGGCAATGGAGGTAGCGTAAAGCTCACGCTCACCGCTAATAAGGATCCTTATGTGCGCAAAGGTACACTCGTTATTAAGAGTGGCTTATCTGTGCAGAATGTAGAACTCGTCCAGAATGGCGATGAGTCATTGATGAGTATTTGTCCAATTGGGGAAGATTATAAGCTCGTATGGGTTGATAATTTCGATGGCGATGCTTTGAGCTCAGATTGGACGTATGAGGTTCAGGGTTCCGGTTGGGTCAATCATGAACTTCAGAACTATGTAAATAAAAAATCTCCAGACGGTCAGGCCGTAACAACCGTCAAGAATGGTATTCTTTCGCTCCACTGCTTTAAGGAGAATGGAAAGATCTATTCAGCACGTGTTTATGGCAAAAAGAAGACCGGTTGGACCTATGGCTATGTAGAGGCAAGCATCAAGCTCCCTTCTGGCAAGGGTACTTGGCCAGCCTTCTGGATGATGCCAGTCAACTTCAAGTCTTGGCCACACGATGGCGAGATTGACATCATGGAAGAGGTCGGCTACCATAAAGACTATGTCTCATCGAGCCTCCATGCCGATGGACATGTACACAGCAACAATACCCAGGTGACCAAAGAGGTCTACTGCAAGGGTGCAGAGGGTGAGTTCCATACCTATGGCATGGAGTGGACCAAGGACTATTTCCAGTTCTATGTCGATGGCAAAAAGACCCTCTATTATAAGAATCCTGGCACCGGTGTCCGTGACTGGCCATACGATGCTCCGTTCTACGTCATCTTCAACCTCGCATGGGGTGGTGACTGGGGTGGAAGCCAGGGCGTGGATGAGTCGAA
>JAZUDJ010000100.1:0-32825 GCA_045639585.1 Bacteroidales bacterium | reverse complement strand
GTGGTGTAGCTCAAGCCATAACCGAATGGGTAAGAAACCTCTACGCCATTGGTGTTGAAGTAACGGTAACCAATGTTGATACCCTCCTGATGCAAGGTGTAGTCGGTGTTCTTGACCGGACCACGGCGCCACCAGTTATTGCCCTCAGAGATACCTACGTTAGGATAGTTCTGTGAAGAAGGAACGTCAGCACCTGCGATAGGGAAGGTCATGGTGAGCTTGCCCGAAGGATTTGCCTTGCCTGTGAGTACGTCAACGACAGAGTTGCCACCTTCCTGACCAGGCTGCCAAGCCATGAGGATAGCGTCTGGAAGACCCTTCCAAGAAGCTGTCTCGATGACGTTGCCCATGTTGAGGACTACAACCACCTTCTTGCCAGCGTGGTGGAAATACTGACATACATTATTAATAAGATCACGCTCTACCTCAGTGAGGTTGAAGTCATTCTCGATGTGACGGTCAGCACCTTCACCTGCCTGACGGCCCAGGGTGATGAGTGCAATGTCAGCCTTCTTTGCCTGGCTGGCAATAGCATTGGCAGAAACAGCGAGCTCAGGAAGTACTGGCTTGCCCCAGCCACGGCCAACACCATTAGCTGCCTGCTGGCTCTCCTGATACTTTTTATAATCGTAGTAGAGGTTCTTGAGATCCTCTGTTACGTTGAGACCTGCGTTGGTGATACCCTGCATGAGGTCAATGGTGTAAGCCTTGTTAACGTCACCCGAACCAGTACCACCTGCGATGAAGTCATAAGAGGTAATACCGAATACTGCCACATTCTTGACGCCTTCCATTGGGAGGGTGTTGCCGCTGTTCTTGAGCAATACCATACCCTCGGTAGCTGACTGACGAGTAACCTCTGCATGCTTCTTGAGCTCTGGCTTGTTGCTGAACTTATAGCCCTGGAAGCGAGGAGTACGTACGATGTACTGCAGCATACGACGGGTGTTACGGTCAAGGTCTGCCATTGGGATGGTACCCTCCTTTACGCCCTCGATGATGCGGTTGATCTCGGTCTGGTTGCCTGGCTCCATGAGGTCGTTGCCAGCAATGACAGCCTTCTTGGTACCTTCCTTAGCACCCCAGTCGGTCATGACAATACCCTTATAGCCCCACTCGTCGCGGAGGATAGTGGTGAGCAATCCGTGGCTCTGCTGAGCAAACTCACCGTTGACCTGGTTGTAAGAAGACATAACTGTCCAAGGATCAGACTCCTTGACAGCAATCTCGAAGCCCTTGAGATAGATCTCGCGCAATGCACGCTGGCTGACTACCTCATTGACGAAGGTTCGGTTGGTCTCCTGAGAGTTGACTGCGAAATGCTTGATAGAAGTACCTACGCCCTGGCTCTGGATACCGCGAACGTAAGCAGCTGCAATCTTACCAGCCACGATAGGATCCTCCGAATAATACTCGAAGTTACGGCCACAGAGAGGTGAGCGGTGGATGTTCATACCAGGTGCGAGGAGTACGTCACAGCCATATTCGAGCACCTCATTACCGATACTCTGACCAACGCTTTCTACGAGTTCCTGGTTCCAGGTACAAGCCAGCGCGGTACCTACAGGGAAGCCGGTTGCGTAATAAGTGTTAGGGTCATTCTTGCGGGTAGGAGAGATACGTACACCGGCAGGACCGTCAGACAATACGGTCGATGGAATACCCAGGCGTGGGATGGCACGAGTAGCACCAGCAGCACCAGGGACGAGGTCAGCATGCTGTCCGAGCATACCATTCATGTCTTCTGTTGCCTGTGCAATGCTGTAACCTACACAGAGGGTTGCTTTCTCCTCGAGGGTCATCGCCTTGAGGATTTCGTCGATGTTGTCGGCATTGAGCTTAAGCTGCTGAGCCATCATAGGCTGAGCGCCTAAGAGCAGCGCGAAGGCTGCAAGATTCTTCATCTTCATGGTTTTGTGTTTTTTGTATTGAGTATGATTGTATTTTTGTAAGCGACTGCAAATATACAATATTTTATGATAAACTCCAAATTTACATAAGCAAAAACCGCTGACGTTGCACATTGAGGCAAACATTCAGCGGTATTTGAAAGTATTTGTTACAAAATCCTGGTTATTTTACCGAGTCATTCACAAGGCTATCTGTCGGGAATACGATGGTATCTGCAGGGAGTTCAAGCGTGTCAGTGACTTGGGTGTTGTCATCATCGTCAAACCATTTCTCCGGATCTTCCCAGTCAGAACTTGTCGTATTTATAAATATATGTGCATTCTTGGCGAGGTGACCAGCCGATGAAAGCAGGCCAACGATAGCACATCCAAGACCCAGCACAATACCGAGGATACAGCAGACAATCGACGTGGTAGACATCTTCTTGTCCGAACCTCTCAGCCAGCGGACGATGAGCCAGATGATGACGACCAGGACTACGATGACAGAGATGATTCCGATCAGCATTGGCACTTGAGTTGAACTGAGCAACGCTGGCAGTCCTTCCAGTGGGGTAGACTCAAGCAGGTTGCCAAAGAGTTCTCTGCCTGCGCCTATCACCGTCATCAGAACTACGAAGAGCATCAAGAGTACAAACAGAAACATGGGTAGCATCAACACCAGACAGCCTCCGAAGAGGATCTTCAGGCAACCGCTGTTGTTGTTCTGCTGCTGCTGATATGCAGCGTGAGATTGTGTGGAGTTCTGATCCGTGTTAGCAGTTTCGCGAAGAATTTCCTGATTGATATTCTCAGGAGTTACGTCCTCGCCTTTCATGCGGAGCATGTCCTCTGGTGTCTTGGCCTCTGGCATGATAATCCAGAGAATGATATACAATATGGGCACACACATCTGTAAGACGTCAGGCATCCACCAAGGTACATAGAAAAAGAAGAGTGAAGCCGAGCCGAGGAATCCCAGTCGCCAGAATGTTGCGTCATTGATACCCGTATCTTTTCCTCTATTGAAGAACAGCGCCAGGCCAGAGCAGACACCACCGAGCTTCTTATCTTTGGGGTTGCGGTAGAGATGACGGTTATTCAGGTTCCACTTGTTCTGAGAATTGTTGCCCGATTTACTATCTGTAGTATTCTCTGTGTTATTGCTTCCTGTTGTAAAAGAAGTGCTACCGGCTGATCCAGAATGCTTTGTGCTATCTTCTGCAGCTTCCTCCTTGCCATCAATCTCAGCAGGATTACCAATCTTGGCAATGATCTCCTTGATCATGTCAATGTCGATGGCCTCGTTGCCTTCTTCCTTCTTCTGCCACATGAGTTCAGCCACACGGTGCTCAATGTCGTCAGCTATCTCTTCGCCGCCTTCCTGACGGGCAAAGTAGCTCTTCATCGAGTCGGTGTATTTCTGCAGCAGAGCGTATGCATCTTCGTCAATGCAATATAATGAACCGAAAAGGTTGATCGTGATATTCTTTTTCATATAGTTAATAGGTTATAGTATCGCTAAAAGTCTCTGTTGGAGTGATCACTTCTGCCGCCTCAGGCTTTGCCTCTATCAGCGTGTTCTTGAGCGCATTGACCGTGTAAGCCAGCTCATTCCAGCTGTCATCCAGCTGACGGAGCGCCTCTTCGCCATCAAGTGTCAACGCATAATACTTGCGCGGAGGTCCCTGCACGCTTTCCTGCCACTCATACTTGAGGAGCTTGTCATTCTTCAGTCGTGTCAGGAGGGGGTAGAGGGTTCCTTCCACCACGAGCATCTTCGCGTCCTTGAGTTGCGCGATGATGTCATTGGCATAAGACGGTGCGCGGTGGAGGAGTAGCAGGATGCAATACTCCAGCATTCCTTTGCGCATCTGAGATTTGGTGTTGTCAACGTTCATAGTCGTTCGGTTGTTAGTTGGTTTAGGTCAATAATACTTGTTTGCTTCGTTATTTTTCCTGTATTATCAGGTTTGCGCTGCAAAGGTAGGTATTATTTAGATACTATGCAATACATAGTACTAAGAAAATGATTAAAATTAACTTTTATTAATTGTTGAAAGTATGAAAGAAGTTCGAAATATAACTACACATATTATATAAATATAGCAGTGATTTCTGTTGAAGCCATAATTAATGCGTAAAGCCATAACCTTATTCTAGGCTATGGCTTTGCATTTGCACGAAATCATATAACTCGTAAGTTTATTTGTAGAATAGTCTCTTGACGAGGATTCTTCCCCAGACAAGGAGCATTGCGAAAAGTACGCGAGTAGAGATGATCCAGAGCGCCGAGATACCTGTGACGGCGAAGACGATGGTGTCTTCGAGCATGGAGTGGTTCATGATGAGGTGATAATTGACGTCATTGGCCTCTTCGCGCGAGATGACACCTTTCTCTTCGAGTTCGAGCATGACGGCCGAACCATAACTGAGTCCCAGTACGTTACCGACGAGCCACATGTAGGTAGATTGCTCTGGCAAGCCGAAGACGCGCATCAGCGGAGCAAAGACTTTCGAGAGCTTTGGCAATAGATTATAAGCCTCGATGAGACGCTGGATGACCATCAGCGAATAGATGATTCCGAAGACCATGACCACCATCTTGAGCTGGGAGAGGAGCCACGTGTATAGCACTTCCATGAGGCTGCTGTCGGCCGCTGCACCCATATATGCATAGGCCTCAGGCATGTCTGGCAATACTATATTTAAATAGTACGCGCAAAGGAACGCCATGATGATTCGGATGACTCCCATCTTGAAGAACGAGGAACCTGTCTTCTTGCACACGGCACATTCCATCGGCAAAGCGTGGCAGAGTGCAATCATCAGACATAGGATCGTGGCCTGGCGCAACGTCAGCGGGATGGACATCATGGCTGCCACACCAGCGTAAGTGCCTGCGGTGGCTCCTGTGATGAAGATGACGGCTGAGGAACCTGGCAATCCCATGTACTGGAAGACCGGATTGAGGTACTGAGCTATCCACTCGATGACTCCGAAATGCTGCAGGAGCGCTACGGCCAACGAGATAGGAATCATGAGCTTGAGCAGCCACTTGGCACTCTTCAAGGTAGTTGGCCAAGCGGCTTTCAAGCTATAGAGAAGTTTCTTTTTGAGCATGGAGATATAATCTACATGTTTTTTATATATTTTTCTTAGCAGCTTCGAGCGCTGCAATGACACGGTCGCACCATGCATCGTAATCAGGATCTTCCACCTGGCACTCAGGATGCTGGAGGATATATTCTACTGCCATGCGAGCACCCTGGTCGAAGCGGACGGTGGCACAGAAGCTTGGGACGGCACGCTTGAGCTTGGTATTGTCGAAGACTACAGAGCAAGACTTGTCGCCGATGAGTCCACCTTCGAAGTCATACTTAGGACCGACGGCGTGCATGAACTCAGCTGCAACGTGATAAGCCTTGAGCTCTACGCCGAGCGCCTGTGCCACGATCTCGTGAATCTGATTCCATGTAAGGTGCTCATCGCCAGTAATCTGGAACGCCTCACCGATAGCATGCTTATTGCCCATGAGTCCTACGAAAGCCTTAGCGAAATCGCTGTTGTGTGTCACCGTCCAGAGGCTGGTACCATCGCCAGGAATGATGACAGGCTTACCGTCGAGCATACGCTTGAGCACCTGCCAGCTACCCTTGGTGCCATGTGCAGCCACTGGGATGCTACGCTCACAATATGTATGGCTCGGACGGATGATGGTGATAGGGAAGCCTTCGGTGCGGTACCACTTCATGAGGAGTTCCTCGCAGGCAATTTTGTTTCGCGAGTACTCCCAGTAAGGATTGCAGAGAGGAGTTCCCTCGGTGATGTAAGGCGAGGAGAGTGGCTTCTGATAAGCCGAAGCCGAGCTGATATACATGAACTGGCGTGTCTTGCCCTTGAAGAGGCGATAGTCACGCTCAAGCTGAGTGGTTACGAAACCGATGAAGTCGCAGACAACGTCGAACTGCAGGTCCTTGATAGCCTCAGAGATCGTTTTCTCGTCGTCAATGTCTGCTACGATGGTCTTGACGTTGGCAGGAACCTCGCTGTTGCGATTGCCGCGATTGATGAGATAGAGTTCCCAACCTGGAGTCTGTGCTACGAGAGCGGTGATAGCCGAACTGATGGTGCCTGTGCCACCGATGAAGAGAGCTTTCATTTGCAAAAGGGGTGTTATTTATTATAATGTGGTATTGTTTTAGGGCAAAGATACCGTTTTTTACAGAGATTTCCAATTATCGCTCGCTAATGTATACCCTAGTAGGTCCATAGTAGGATTGATTTGTTATCCCAATGTAGCAAAAATACAGAATCTTTGCTAATTCTTTCTTTTCTTTGATTGATTTTTAACTAAATTTTTGGAGGGTTTGTGCAAAAACAATTCCTTTGCAATGTGATATTAAAATGATATCATTATTAACCCAATTATTATATAACCAAAAACCTCTATTTAAATTATGGAAAAGAGTAAAGAATTTGAGTTCAAGGGCGGTTCGATGAACGGTTTCCTGATGTTGTTCCTCGTGATAGCAATGATTGTTGCTATGGTGTATTGCTTCATTGAGAGTGTCGGTCCTGCTGATGAGTTTTATGCACTTCCTTTCACTGGTGGTATTCTCCTGCTGATTGCCTGGATCATTGGCCTTTGTGGTTTCTCGATGCAGGAACCTAACGAAGCCAAGGTACTCACATTCTTCGGTAAGTATGTCGGCACTTTCCGCGCTACCGGTTTCTACTGGATCAATCCATTTATGAGCGTCAAGAAGGTGAGCCTGCGTGCTCGTAACTTCAATGCCGAGCCTATCAAGGTCAACGATAAGGCTGGTAACCCAGTGATGATCGGCCTCGTAGTCGTTTGGCGCTTGAAGGATACCTATAAGGCTATCTTTGATATTGATACCGATGTAGCAAATTCAAATACTGTTGGCAACGCTTCTGGCTTGAGAATGAATAAGTTCGAGAAGTTCGTAGCTGTTCAGAGCGATTCGGCTCTCCGTCAGGTTGCAGGTATGTATGCCTACGACAATGACGGCGATGACGAGAAGGAGGTAACCTTGCGTAGTGGCAGTGATGAGGTCAATGAGGTATTGCTTCGTAAGCTCAATGAGCGTCTTGAGCAGTCGGGCCTTGAGGTTACAGAGGCTCGTATCAATTACTTGGCTTACGCTCCTGAGATTGCTGCAGTGATGCTCCGTCGTCAGCAGGCTGCTGCTATCATTACTGCACGAGAGAAGATCGTTGAAGGTGCTGTTTCGATGGTTAAGATGGCGCTCGACAAGCTCTCTGCTGAGGAGATCGTCGATCTGGATGATGAGAAGAAGGCTGCGATGGTCAGCAACCTGCTTGTAGTACTCTGTGCTGATGAGCCTGCTCAGCCAGTGATCAATTCGGGTACGCTCAATCACTAATCTTGTAAAGCAATGAAAGTTTATCCTTCACGCGTCAGCATCAGCATATTGATCTTCATTATTCTGATGATGGGTTACTCTGGTTACCATGTATTTTTGTCTGGAGAAATTGTTCCGCTCATCATTTTCGTCGTCATATTCCTATTTGTACTGGCAGTCTTTCTTACCATCAGATATTATATTGATCCTGAGACAAAGACGCTTAAGATTAAGGTGTGCGGGATTCCTTCAGGTACGTTTGATTTGACTCAAGTCAAAGAGATTCGTAAGTCGCATTTGATTCTTAGTGCTCCAGCAGCGTCTCTCAGCCGTATTGTTCTGGATATTAAGAGTGGTCCTGATGTGCTGATATCTCCTCGTTACCAGCAGGATTTCATCGAAGAAGTCCGAAAGATCTGTCCTGACGTGAAGATTGATGAGCGTTTGCTAGCTCAGTAGTCATTCTATAAATGTAAAATGTAGAATGTAAAATGTAAAATTGTTTGTATGCCAAAGAAAGAAGGAAACACCACAAAAAGTTTTGTCCTACGCGTTGATGGTCCTACAATGGACGCTATCGAGGCGTGGGCAGCTGATGAGTTCCGTTCGGTCAATGGCCAGATACAATGGATATTGGCCGAGGCGCTCAAAAAAAGCGGCAGGCTGAAGAAAGCGAAATCTTCGCAACAACAGCCTGCTGAGGATTGAAAATAAGAGTGATTTTTACGGATTCACCATTACCGCTTCCAACTGATCTTCATTCGGCCAATGTGGCAGGAAGAACAGTGGAAGCGGTTTTCCGCCTACACCTGTCCAGTCAATCCTGCGAACGTAGTTGAAGTCTGGTCCTCCGAAGTCGAACGAACGTCCATAGAGGAGAATGGCGCAACGTGTATGGTCAATCTTCCAGAGTCCACCACCATAGCAGGTGTCTTCTCCTATATTTAATAAGTCACGATGGAGGTATACGTGGCCGAAGCGAAGCTCTCCGTCTTCGGAGATGATGAATTTCTGATACACCTTATATTTATTATTTAATTTTTTGCCATCTAGCTAATTGCTTTTTAGTTATTTGCGATTTAGCAATTTGCTAGTATGTCAAAGGTAGTTACCATTTGTTATACGGTACTTTGCAAAGCTGTGAGTTGTAATAACGATGATCTCCTGTTACTTCTTCTCCTATCCATGCCGGGAGTGTGAAGTGTACATCTTCGCTTGGAATTTCCAGTTCGGCAACAATTAGCCCCTCATTATCACCATGAAACTCATCTACTTCCCAATGCAGACCTTCTATTGCTGTGCCATCAGGGAGTGTAGCGATGCATGGATTTCCTGTTGCATCACTACATGACTCTAATGGAATGACGTAGCGATTCTTCTCAATCTGAGGTTGTGCACACATCAAAGTAAGCATCTGCTGAGCATCAGCAACGGGTATCTCGTACTCAAACTCATGTCGTGTAAGTCCTACCGCATGATCTTTGAACGTGGTAAAAGCACGTTCTCCGGCAATGCGAATACGCACCGTCATGCCGTTGACCGTAGGGATGTAACCCTGACGATAGTACGTGCTTGTGGCCAACTGACGGTAGACATCAGACTTAACTAAGAATTTTCTTTCTATCTCTTTTCCCATATTTTGGACTATTATCAGTATCTAATATTAGAAAACCGGATTTTAGAATTAAAAAATATGTTCTACAACATGTTTGCGCTTTTTTCTTGTAGAATAATTTGGAAAACTAATACTAATGCTTTATCTTTGCATCAACAAAAATAAATAAATTGATGGCAATATTAAAGATATAGTCTTAAGTCTTACATCGTAGAAAAAACATACTTGGAGGATCCTACTCGTTGAGAGTGGGATCTCTTCTTTTTTTCTATTCTGTTACATTATTGCACCATGCTAAGTATATCACGGTGAATCTTTGCAATTTCATCGTACTCGCCGAAATAGAGCTGACTGGTGAGTTCTTTCTCAAAGTGTCTGTTGAATTTCGAGCCTTGAGCCACAATCAGGTCATAGAGCTGATGGCCTCTCACGAAGAGATAGCAGTTGTCTTGATGCACACCTTGTGCATTACAGCGAGCCTCATACCAAGTGGTATCAGCGTCTGGGTAGGTCTGCTTAAGGTGTTTGAGAAGCTTCGAACAACGTTCACGCAGCAAGCGTAAGACAGAGTCACCATTATGATATATCGAACGATGTCCTAAAGGAAGAGCAAGGATACGATGGAATACCTTCTGTGGGAAAGCATCTTCTCCGACTTCCTGCAGGTAGAGCTGCCAAACCAACAGCGGATATACTGCATAGGAATATCCTTTTAGGAACTTCTCAAAAGAAAACTCAGGGAGAGGAGTCTTCTCATCTTTTGTCGATACTGTTTCTTCTTTGTTCTCTTCAGATGCTGCAACTTCTTCTTTCTGTTTTGCCTCTTCTTCTTGCTTGGTCTCTTCTTCCTTTGCCACATCTATGGCACGTTGACAATTTTTATAGTAACAGAAGTGATTCTCAAAGCTATAGGTGTAGGTCTGGAGGACATAGTGATTAGCATCAATGCCGCTCTCCTCGGTTAGATAGCGGTAATCAGAGTCAATGGCAATCCAGAAACGTTGATCCAGAAATTCACGGTATTGGAGACACTGGGTACATCCCGCAGTCATATTACCGCTGAAACTGCGACTAGCGGCAATGAAGCGGAATTTACCCTGAGGATAGGCCTCATGAAGAACCTTTCTCCAGAAGATTTCATCATTCTTATTCTCGATATGGATCGCTGCTGTAGCCCCCGTCAGACGGCATTCCGCCTTGAAGCGCTTGGCAGCACTCTCATAGAAGGCGCGTTTCTCGCTGTTTGAGCCGTGTTTGCGGGGTTCGAGATTCATGGTTGATAATTGTGTAGGATAGGATTATACGGCTAATGTGATATTGTGTTCGGCTGCCATATTTCGCATATTGATGATGGCATATCGTACACGTCCTAAAGCTGTATTGATACTGATCTGCAGCTTGTCGGCTATATCTTTGAACGACATGTCCTCATAAAATCGCATGCGTATGATTTCTTGCTGGTTCTCAGGGAGGAACTTGATCAGACGGCGCACGTCACGAAGCACCTGGTCATAGGACACACGGTCTTCGAGTGACTGGTCGCAGAGGTCCTTGTCGTTAAAGATATCGTATCCCGCCTCAGTAGGACTGATAAACTGTGCTGTCTGCTCCTGTCGGTAGATGTCGACGATGAGGTTATGAGCCAAGCGGAAGAGGAAGCCCTGGAAGCGTCCTTTCTCGGTATAACCCTTGCTCTTGAGCGTAACGATGACACGAGTGAAGGTGTCCTGGAAGACGTCTTCGGTAACTTCGCGGTTCTGCACAATCATATATATATAATTGTACAGCTTGTCCTTGTAGCGGTTGAGCAACTCATCAAATGCCTGATTGTTTCCCTCGATGAAAAGAGAAATCAGCACGTCATCAGTAAGATTTTTCATCTTTTGATCTACTTTATAATTCTTATGGAGTAGAACTGTTTCGATAGGCGGAAAGTCGAAATTATAGGGTTTGTAATTCTTATTCTGTCTGCAAATATGGCATTTTTTCCGATATGTTGGTCAATAAATAGGTAAAAATCGCTTATTTTAAGTACTTTTTTCAATTTTTGAACAATTTTTTTGCCAACTTACACAATAAATTCGTATTTTTGCAGTAGAAATTATGAGTAATTAGGTCGTGTCATCAGGCAGATGAACCGACTTGTAAAAACAGATTTATTATTATTAATATGAAACCAACACTCTTTGTACTTGCTGCCGGTATGGGCAGCCGCTATGGTGGACTTAAGCAGCTCGATGGCCTCGGACCTAACGGTGAGACCATTATGGACTATAGTATCTACGACGCTATCCAGGCCGGTTTCGGCAAGGTAGTCTTCGTCATCCGTCGTGTCTTCGAACAGGATTTCCGTGAGAAGATCGTCTCTAAGTATGAGGGTCGCATCCCAGTAGAGCTCGTATTTCAGGATCTTGACAACCTGCCAGCAGGCTTCAAAGTTCCAGAAGGTCGTGAGAAGCCTTGGGGTACCAACCACGCTGTACTCATGGGCAAGGATGCCATCAAGGAGCCATTCGCTGTGATCAACGCAGACGACTACTACGGAAGCGAGTCATTCAAGGTCCTCGCTGACTACCTCACCAGCATCGAGGGTACCGAAGGCAAGTACGCTATGGTCGGCTACCGTGTATGCAACACTCTTTCTGAGGGTGGTACCGTGGCTCGTGGCGTCTGTGAGACCAATGCAGAGGGTTACCTCACCAAGGTTACCGAGCGCACCAAGATCCTTCGCGAGGAGGACGGTGTGATCCGCTTTATCGAGGAGGACGGCAAGACTCCATTGGCTGAGAATACTCCTGTCTCTATGAATATGTGGGCTTTGACCCCAGACTACTTCAAGCACTCAGAGGAGTACTTCATCGAGTTCCTCAAGGAGCATGGCCAGGAGCTCAAGTCAGAGTTCTTCATCCCACTTATGGTCGATATCCTCATCAACTCAGGCAAGGCAACCTGCAAGGTGCTTGACACCCCATCAAAGTGGTTCGGCGTAACCTACGCTACTGACCGTCCTGCTGTTGTAGCTAAGTTCAAGGAGCTGCATGATAATGGCTTGTATCCTAACAAGTTGTTCTAATATTATTTTAGTATGAGCAATCTTCACATTACCGATATCGTTATTGAGAGCATGTGGGGCGATACCACTCTTGAGTGGCATGGCCTTGATCCTGGCGTCAACATTGTCGTCGGTCAGAACGGCTTTGGTAAGTCGACGATGCTCAATCTCATCCGCGCCGTCCTGATGAAGGATGACAAGTTCGTCAAGCAGCTTAAGGCAAAGGTCTCTATCACGACTACCTCGGGAGAGATGACGTTCGATGGTAAGCAGATGGTTCACAACCCTGCTTTTGGTGGCTATGAAGGTCCGGCATGCTTCTACTACGTCAATACCTTCGACGTGCCAGCCAGCAAGAAGTCTTCGCTCTCGCAGTTAGGACTCACGCTCGATCAGGTTCTCTATCAGCGCAATCCGGATGTTTTCTCGTTCTCTGACTATCGTCTGGGGATGCTTAAGGACCTTCGTTCCGCGCTGGCTAAGCAGGAGCGTATCGACAAGTTCTTCGAGCTCATCAACTCCCTCTTTGTCAATACGGGTAAGACTATCGAGATTGACGACAAGAACCGCGTTATCTTCCGCAAGGGTGACCTCATCATTGAGATGGAGCGCCTCTCGGCAGGTGAGAAGCAGATCCTGCTGCTCCTCTTCACGCTCTTCCTGATGGAAGATAAGCCTACCGTACTTCTTCTCGACGAACCGGAGATTTCGCTGCACATAGAATGGCAGGATCGTCTCATCTCACTCATGAGCGAACTGAATCCTAACTGTCAGATTATCATGACCACTCACTCGCCAAATATCTTTGCCGATGGATGGGAAGATAAACTGACTTTCATCAGCGATCTGGTAGTTCCGAAATCGGAATAAAAAAATAAGATTCCAACGTTGTGTACGTAACGTTGGAATTTTTCATAAAGGCATCCTTTCTACGGTACCGTGGAGAGGATGCTTTTATCTGTGAAGCTGACATCGCGTACGTAATGTCAGCTTTTTACATGCATGAATCTAACACTAGGGACGTAGTGTTAGACTCATAGGTCTAGGCATCCCTTGCACGGTACGGTGTAGAGGATGCCTTTATTTATGATATCAACACAATGAACGTAGTGTTGATATCAAATGATCAGAACTGGAAGTAGATGAATGGTTGCATCTCAGCTGTGACGAACTGATAGACAATGAAGATTACCAGCACAGATACAATCATCATCAATGGCAGAGGCATCTTGGCAAAGCAGATGCGGTAGCGACGCTTGAAGTTCTCTGGCAACCAGTGGATGGTCATACCGAAGACGAAGAGTGCAAAGACGGTCCAATATGCTGTGATGACCTCCCAAGGATTGACTGTCCAAGCAGTTCCGATCTGATGAATCATGTTGGTGGCTATGTTCCAAGCTGTCTCGTTGGCAATAGCAGGATCAAGGTTCGAGCCAGAGCGGAAGAAGAGACGTGTAAAGGTGATGAAGGTAAAGGTCATCAGGATGTTCCAAGTGCGCTGTGTGCCATTGGCAAACGTAGTGAATCGCTCATGATCCTGCTGAGTGAAATAGAATTGCCACAGAGTCTTGATAATCATGCAGATGAATATGAAGGTGTCGGCAATGAGGAACACATTCCAGAGGGGGAGGAACGTCTCATTGGAGAAACGTCGTACGATGAGCAGGATGCACAGGATGTAAGCGGTGAAGATGCAGCGCTTGATGGTGTGCATGTCGCGCCAGAACTTGAAGACGATCATGCCGATGCCATTAAGTCCACCCCAGATCATGAAGTTGCACGATGCTCCGTGCCAGAGACCTCCGAGGAGCATGGTAATCATCGAGTTCATGTTGGCGTAGATATGACGACGCTTCTCTGGTTTGCGCAGCGCAGTGATGAGCGTGAGGCAAGTGATGAGGAGTACGACGGTAGCAACGACCCATGACCCGCTGAGTATCAGCGCTGCAATGGTGATAATGGCAATCCAGAACCAGGTGCCGAACGAGATGTTGCGATTGCCACCTAGTGGGATGTAGAGATAGGTCTGCAGCCAGCGACTGAGCGAGATATGCCAGCGCTTCCAGAAGTTCTGTGCATTCTCGGCCTTATATGGAGAATTGAAGTTCTTCGGCAGGTAGAAACCCATCATCATCGAAAGACCAATGGCAATGTCGGTGTAACCAGAGAAGTCGGCATAGACCTGCAAGGAGTAGGTGAAGAGTGCTGCAAGATTCTCAAAACCACTGAATAGTTGAGGATTAGCAAAGACACGATCAATGAAATTGACGGCCAGATAATCCGAGAGTACAATCTTCTTGGTAAGACCATTGAGGATCCAGAAGACGGCAATACCGAACTGTGTGCGGCTCAGCGCGTAGCGACGGTAGAGCTGAGGAATGAAGTCGGACGCCTTGACGATAGGACCTGCCACGAGCTGAGGGAAGAAGCTGACATAGAAGCCGAAGTCGAAGATATTGCGCACCGGCTTGATGATACCTTTATAAACATCAGCCGTGTAGCTGATTACCTGGAAGGTATAGAACGAGATACCTACAGGCAACACAATCCTGTCAACACTCCAGAATGGACGACCGATGGCCTGGTTGGCCAGCTTGGCTGCGATGTTAGTGACTTCGAACTGTGTGCCACACATCTGGTTGAAGAGGTCAACAAAGAAGTAGCTGTACTTGAAGTAGCAGAGGATACCGAGGTCAATGACAACACTCAAGCAGAGTAAGGCAAGGGCCTTATAGCTGCGTTCGACACGGTCTTCGCCATCCTCCGACTTCTTCGACCATCGTATATGATAGATACCCTGTGCGAGGAGATAATCGGTGCAAGTGACAAGGATCAGTAGTCCGACAAAGAGTCCGCTGGTCTTGTAGTAGAAGAGCAGCGAGATGAGGAAGAGATAGCCGTTGCGCATCACACGATGCCAACCGGCCAGATGTGGACCTTTGGTTTTCTTCAGCGAGCCAGCTACGATGGCAAATCCTACAAAGACGACGGCAAGGAACGCCCAGAAACGGAACTGGGTGAAGAGGAGCGGAGAGTTTGGATCAAATGCAAAGATATTGAGTATATAGTCTCCGACCAGACGTAGCATTTCTTCCATGCTGTCAATATTCAGATAATTCACTTATAGAAGTTTTGATAGTTTCGTTCAATAGCGTTATAGAGAAGATCTCCAATGAGTCTGTATCCATCGTTTGTGAAATGGATGCGGTCCTTCTTCATTAGACCTTCCTCGACCCATTTCTCCGAGCTCTTGACGCCACCCATGAGGCCATAGACGTCAAATACTGCTCCATTCAGTTCTGTGGCAAGTTCGATCATAGCCTGACGAACACGCTCTGTATTCGGATTGGCAATCTTCTTAGCACGACGGCCTTTGCCTATGGTGAAGGCGCAGTCGTTGTTGGTGATAAACAGCAGACAAGCCTCCGGATTGACGCTGCGGATGCGGTTGATGAGCTGGCGGTATTGAGCCTTGAAGACTTCTGGATCGAACTCCAGCAGTGGTACATTCGCGTCATTGATACCTATACCGAAGACTACAAGGTCTGGTGCAATCAAAGAAAGCTCTTCCTCAAAACGAGGTCCTGTACGGAGCCACGAAGGGACCGACGCGCCATTGATGCCGCTCTCCGTATAGGTCACACCGTGCCGCTCAGAGTGAGGCAACATGCCGTGCACGGTGAAGTAATGACGATCTTCTAAGGGTTTGTATGTCTTGCGGTTCTGCTTCGGACTTACCTTGCGTGTCAGACCGATGAATCGCAGCGTGATCAGGCTGTCTGGTTGTGGTAGATGGAACGTCCACGAGTCACGTACCCCTAGGTGTGATAATACAGGATCTGCAAAGAGCGTGTCCTGCATGCTGGTGATAAGATAGGGGATGACTGTCGTATCACTTGCACATCCCTGGAGGGTCAGCTGATTGAAGTTCCAGAGGCCTTCGTTGCCTAAATTGAGCGTAAGAGAAGCGTCACGGTCAGAGGTGATGGCCGCTGCGCCACTCAATCCTAACTCTGCATCTGGTTCTTTGCTGACGTTGCGCGATCCTTTCCAGAGTCCGGTGTATTCGTAACGATAGCCTTGAGGACTATTGGTCTTGATGGCGCGGAAAGGGAAGAGGAATCCTCGCTCGGCCAGAGGGGCGAAGTGCATGCGGATGGTGTTGCTCAGCACTCCCGCTTGTACGTGGCTACCACCGATGTGTAGGACGTTGACATTGCTTGACACAGAAGCGTGTGTACGCAGGTCGAACCACTTGTCGTGGAAGGGTTTTAGCGCGTCTTTCTTGCCTGGGAGTATGAGCTCCAGATGTGTGGAGTCAATGGGCCAGGAAGCGCGGGTTGCTATGCTATCTGTCTGAGCTGTGGCGGGTAAGGCCAAGGTAGCCAGTAGTATGATCAGCAGTATTGCCATGATTACTATGATGGAAGAATTACTGTACGGTTACAAGAGAGTCGACAAAGAGGCTGTCTGCAGAAAGGGAATCCTGTGGCAGTTCGATCTCATACTCTCCGATACGGAACTTATAATATTTATAATAGGTGTCGAGCGTCTCATAGAGCAAGTCGCTGACCTTCTCGGCTCCCTTAGGAGTAAAGTGGACATAGTCTTCGCCTGCCAACTGAGGACGTGCATTGACCCACTGTACCATCGAGCCTTCGCCGCCCATGGCTTCGAACATATTCCAGAAGGCGGCACCAGCTTCGGTGATATACTTCTCGAGTAACTGTACGAAACGAGGAATCTGAGGATAGGTAGCACGAACCCCATTGATTGTAGTGGCCATATCAGAAGGACCGATAAAGAGGATACGTGCATCAGGAGCAAGCTCCTTAAAGTACGCGATTTGTTTCTGCATGTTGAGACAGAAATTGACCATGCTCTCTTCTGTCTTTAGATAAGGTACCGAGTTGCCACCATATTGAAGGATGATGCACTGGACGTTTTCTTGCAGGAAGAAAGGTTCCATGGTGGAGCGGGTAATCTTGTGGAAGAAGTTGCCAGAGGCTCCTCGCATCGGCACATTGTCCATATTGACACCTGTACGGGTATCAAGCATGACGCCATAGATATTGGTTGGACCCTGGACATTGATCTTGACGGACTGGCGCAGCGTATCGTACTCAGTTACTTCGCAGATCATTTCGTGGGTATTACCATCGCTACGTAGTACGGTAACACGGTCAAACGAAGCGACGTGAGGGAAGCGGTCACTGGTCAAGCCTGTGAAGCTGAGGGTAACAGTGCCATTGAGGTGTGTGACTTGTCCTAATGGACCATAGCCATTATGCGAAGCACGGAAATCAGCAGGTCCATAGATAAGATTGTAACCGAGCGATGGTGAGCAAGACTGACGAACCGTCATCTTTGGTATTGGTTGTACGGCAGGGAGCATACCTACACCACCACCACCGAATTCTGCTTGGAAATGTTCGCGCAGGGAAGAGGTAATACGGTCCATCTCAATCTGTGAGTCTCCATAATGCAGGATTCGCACGTGACGAGTCTTGGCACTATCGAGCGCAAGGAAAAGCGGATCAAGGTAGGTGAGGTCATTCTCTTCGGTGATGGAGTCGCGATAGCTGACGATCTCGGCCAAAAGACTGTCTGGGGTGGCTGGATCGTACTCAAGAGCCAGACGACGAAGGCTGTCAGTAGCCACGCTGTCGACCACTTGTATGTGTATCTTTGGCATGCAGATACGGATGGGACTATTGTGACAGAAATCTATAAATGTAGAATCCTGCATCTCCATCAGTGCAGCCATCTGTTGCTCCATGAGTTCTTCAGGAGTCAGCTCATGTTCTTCTTCTATGATCTGTTCTCCAAGACTTAATACCTCCTGAAGAGTAGGGAATCGCAAAGTGGTGGAGCCAATCCTGACTCCGTCTTTAGGGAAAAACAGGCAGAGACCTGTCAATAGAAACAGGATACCAAAAATAAACAGTAGAGATTTATATAGCTTCATTTCTTTATAATTACTCTTTCGCCAAGTTCCTTGTCGAAAATCTTCTGTATTTCTTTCTTTTCTTTGAGTTGCTGCATGATCTGCATGATATCTTTCGACGGATCACGCAGTTGTGCAGTGAGCGCCTCAATCTCCATCATGAGGATGCAGTTCTTGAGTTCGAGCACACAGCGTGGGATGAGCACGTCAAGTTGCTCATCATTCTGCGCCACACCCATAGCATCATATCGATCCTGTGAGAGGTCAAGCGCGGTGGATTGAGCCTCTAGATCGGTATGAAGGTTGGAGAAGAAGCGTGTACTGTTCCACTCTATAGTGGTGTCTTCTGAAGCATCAAGTGCCAGCTGGTACATGCGAGCATAGAGCGGATGAAGGAAGACTACACCATCGGCATTGAGCTCATTGTAGATAAAGTCAATGACGCGGAAGTTCTGAGTCACAGGCTGGTTATCCTCTGGATTGATATAGGTGAATGGGAAGAGCTGTCCACCATATCGCACAATATATCTAATGATGTTACGCTCGTAACGGTCGGAGAGGAGCGGGATACGCTGAGGCGCTGCTGGCTGTTGTGCTGGCTCCGGAGCGTTGAGGTCGAGCGAAGGCTGTGAAGGTTCGGCAAGAACTTCCTCTTTAATATCAAGTTCTTCACGCTCACGTTTAGCTTCTTCACGACGACGCTCAATCTCCTGACGATGCACCTCGGCAAGATAATTCGAACGCTTGGCCTGATTCATCGCCTCCATGACCTGATGCTCTGAGACATTGGTCATCTGGCTGGTCTGTCGCACCAGGATACTGCTGATGATCGGATCGGATATCAACGCAATACTATTTGCCACGTCCTGTACGACGCGAGCCTTGGCAATCGGATCGTTGGCATTGATCGACTGCATCATAAGACGGGTCTTGAACGACACGAAGTCCTGTTGGTTCTTGTCGAAGTACTCCTTAACCTGCTCGCTGCTCTGCTTCTTGCAGAAAGAATCAGGGTCTTCGCCGGCAGGGAGCAGGAGGAGCTTGACATTCATACCTTCGGCCAACAGGAGGTCGATACTCTTGAAGGCGGCGGTGATACCAGCGTTGTCGCTGTCGAACATCAGCGTGCAGTTCTTGGTGAAGCGCTTGATGACGCGGATATGCTCGGTTGTCAAGGCGGTGCCAGACGCAGCGATGACATTCTGGAAGCCGGCTTGCGACATGCTCAGTACGTCGATGTTGCCTTCCACCACATAGCAGTTGTTCTCCTTGACGATGGCCTGCTTGGCTTCATAGAGTCCGTATGGAAAGTCGCTCTTGTGATAGATGGCCGACTCAGGAGAGTTGACGTACTTCTTGAAGGCGTGATCAACGCGCTGCAGGATACGACCACCGAAGGCGATACACTTGCCAGAGAGCGAGTGATGCGGGAAGATGACACGACCAGCAAAACGACAAATAGGAGTCTTCTTGGGATCATCGCCAAAGCAGAGACCTACGCCAGTGCCATCAAGCAGATACTTGCGGTTGTGTCCTTTTTGCAAGGCGCGTTCGGCCAGATCCGTCTTCTTCTCCAAAGCGTAACCGAGGTGAAAACGATGGATCGTCTCGTCCTGGATGCCACGCTCACGGAAATAGGTAAGACCGATGTTGCGGCCCTCTGGCGTATTGAACAAGTCCTCTTCGAAGCATTTCTGCGCAAACTCATTGACGTTGAACATACCCTCACGATCGGTCTGACGTTGACGGTCCTCCTCATTCATCTTCTTTTCTTCGACCTCGATACCGTACTTGTTGCCGAGCCACTTGATGGCTTCGTGGAAGGTCATACTCTCCTTCTTCATCAGGAAGGTGACAGGATTTCCGCCTTCGCCACAGGCAAAGCACTTGCAGAGATTCTTGGTCGGATTGACGTAGAAGCTTGGACTTTTATCTGCGTGGAATGGACATAGACCGACATAGTTGACGCCGCGGCGCCTGAGCGTCACGAACTCAGATACAACGTCAACGATCTGCGCTGTATCTGTGATCTTGTCTATGGTCTGCTGATCAATCACTGCTTTAATTTGACTGTCAAATCTATGAATTCCTGTACACTGAGCTGCTCCGCTCTCTTGTCGAACAACGGGTCGGCCAGAACCTCTGCTGCATCGTCAGGACGCCACTCGGTGATGAGCTGACGCAGACAATTGCGTAGAGTCTTGCGACGGGTACCGAAGGCGTTCTTTACCAAGGTGCGAAGGTCCTTCTCCTCGCATGGCAGGGAGGTGACGTTGTTGCGCGTCATCTTGATGACTGCCGACTGAACCTTAGGTGGCGGGTTGAACACACCAGGAGAGACGGTGAAGCAATACTCAATGTCGTACCACACCTGAATGAGTACAGACAGGATGCCATAAGTCTTGCTACCCGGCTTGGCTGCCAGTCGCTCGGCCACTTCCTTCTGGATCATGCCGCTGCAGACAGGGATGATGTCGCGATAATCTACCACGCGGAAGAAGATCTGCGAGGAGATATTATAAGGATAGTTGCCTATGAGGGAGAACGGTTTGCCGCCGAAGACCTCTTCGCCGTCGAGTGGCAGCTTGAGGAAGTCGGCCTCGATGATACGCTTGTCGAGCGAAGCAGGGTAGTGTACACGGAGGTAAGAGACCGACTCGCCGTCGAGCTCCACCACCTTGAGATCATACTCCTTCTGCAAGAGGAACTGTGTAAGCACACCCATGCCAGGGCCCACTTCGAGCACTGGCAAGTCTTTGTGATCCTGAAGCGTGTCAGCGATCCTTTCTGCAATGCTAAGATCGGTCAGGAAGTGCTGGCCGAGATTCTTCTTAGCACGGACCTTGTCATCGAAAGACATTGGTCCGACGTCTTCAGATCGTCTGGCACGCTCGGTATATCGTTTGTTATTTTTCAATTTATCTGAATTGGAAAGGGAAACATTTTTCCCTGACATTATGAATTATAGAACTCGGTAAATGCCTTGATAGCATATTCCTGATCGATGGCTGCACCTGTCTCACGGACACTGTGCATACCCCAGATAGCGCTACCCATATCTACGCCACGGAATGGCAAGGTGCCGGTGAGGATATTGCCCAAAGTGCTGCCACCAGCCACATCTGAGTGGTTGACGAAGCGCTGGAATCGAACGCCAGCCTTGCGACAGATCTCTGCGAAGACAGCTGCACCATCCGCGTCGCTGGCATACTTCTGAGCTGCATTGACCTTGATGACAGGACCGCCACCGAGGACAGGATGATTCGTTGGATCCATCTTCTCACCGTAGTTTGGATGCCATGCGTGAGCGTTGTCGGCGCTGACCATGAACGACTGTTCGATCATACGATGGAAGTCGTCACGAGCGCTTCCTGCATTGACAGTAGGGAAGGCGTCGCTCATACCCTCGGCCAGGACGAGACGCTCCAGGATCATGCTGAGGAATGGGCTGTGTGCACCCTGCTTGGTGCCGCTACCGGTCTCCTCGTTGTCGAAGATGGCGAGTACCTGAGTAGCCTCTGACTGCTTCTTGCTGCCAAGGATAGCCTCTAAGCCTGCGTGGCACATGCTGAGGTCATCGAGACGACCTGCGCTGATAAACTCATTGTTGAGGCCGACGGTGCAGCCAGGAGTGGTGTCGTAGAGATAGAGGTCGAAGTCGAGGATCTCTTCTACGCTGACATTTAGCTCCGAGGCAATCTTATTAATAAGGAGGCTCTTGACACAGAGCTGGTCATTGATGATGCCAAGGACTGGCAACATGTCCTTCTGCTTGCTCAATGCCACGCCGTCGTTGACCTGACGGTTGAAGTGGATGGCAAGGTTAGGGATGATGACCAATGGCTCCTTGATGACGAGGAGGCGTGTCTGTGGCTTGAGCGGATTGTCGGTGCGGAGCATGACGCGGCCTGCGAGTGACAATGGACGATCGAACCAGGTGCTCATGATAGCACCACCGTAGAGTTCTGTATTGAGCTTGACGAATCCTTTCTCACACTTCATCTCAGCCGATGGCTTGATGCGGAAGGTAGGACTGTCGCTGTGTGCGGTGATGATACGGATGCCGGTCTCTGCCATTGGCTTGGTGCCGATACGGAAAGCGAAGAGGGCTGAGTCATTCTTTGTGACGTACACCTGATCACCTGGACGGATCACTGGCATAGGCTGAGTAGGATCCAGCTTCTGGAATCCTGCGGCCTGTAACTGTTCTTCAAGGGTAGCAACAGCCAAGTAATTGACAGGGCTGGCGTTTAAGAAATCTATAAGGTTCATATTTGAAAATGTAAATAAATTTATAATCCTTTCTTTGCAATCACCTCCTGTAGGTACTGAATCTTACCTGCTGCTGTCTTGTTCTCTTGTTCAAGACGCAGCTTGTCGCGCAAAAGTACACCGAGCTCATAACAAGCTGCTAGGCCTGCACGCTCCTTGGCAGAGATAGCGACGCGTACTTCCTTCTTTCCTCCGAGCAAAGTGCCATAAAGCTTAGCATCATCTGCATGAGCTGCAATAAAGCTGAATGCGCCTCCATCAGTATCTGCATTGACCTGATCACTGCCAGTCTTACGTCCTGCAGTGAATGTCACGCTCTCATAGTTTGTACCATCAATAGTGTAACGGTAGTTTGAACCATCGTTATAAGGAATGGCATTGGTTGTGACTGTCGAGCCATCGCCAGCGGTGATACGGAGCTGTGTATGCTCAAGCTTCGAGCCGCAATAGGTGCTGATAAGTTGTGTCTGACCATACTCGTCGACAGCACAATGGAGATAGGTGCGCTGCACATTGTCATCGGTGGCCATACCTTTTGGTACGAATCGACCGAGATCATCATATTCTGACTTCACGTAGTCAAAAGACACTGAGGTCACCTCATTGATGCGAGGGATGATGGCCTGAATCAGCGAGTCGGTAACGTGCAATGTATTCTGCTCTGTTGCCAGCTGATCGACGTATTTCTGGTTCATCGCCTCACGACGCTCTGCTGCTGTCGGACCTTTGTCTCCAGAGTTGCCACAGCTGGCAAGCAAGGGGAGGAGAAGCAGGAAATATATGGTTTTCTTCATATCGTGTTATGTTAGTTGATTCGCTCTACGTTTTTGACACCCTTCACTGCATTGATCTTTCTGATCAGGATATTAAGTGACGAAAGATCATTGACCATGACTGTCAGGTGTCCGTGGAAAATACCGCCTTCCGTGTCAATAGAGATGCTACGTAGCAGCGTGTTCTGTTCTTTATTGATCACCTGTGAGATGTTTGATACGATACCGATATCATCCTGACCGACCACACGAAGCGTGATGCTGTACTGATTGCCACTCTTGCCACTCCAGCGAGCTCGCTGTATTCGGTAAGGGTATTGCTCGGCTAGGTTCTTGATATTGACACAGTCGGCGCGATGGATGGTGATACCACGTGTGATACTAACAAATCCAACAACATCATCGCCATAGATCGGATGGCAGCAACCGGCAAGTTTATACTCGATTCCTTTTAGATTACGGTCGATGACCAGTTCGTCCTGTCCTGACTGGTTATTGATGTCAAAGTCAGCGGCAGAATGTGCATGCTCCTGTGACTCCTGGATGATCGGTGTTCTGTTGAGGAATGCATCATATTCTTTGATCACATGGTCAATAGTGATGTCTTCTCTCGACAACGCCTGATAGAACTCCGTCTGAGTCTTAAATCCAAGTTTGATGATGAAACGGGAAAGCTCTGACTCATCGATCTCCATCTTGCGGTTCTTGAAGCGACGCTGTAGGAGTTCCTTGCCGGCCTGCGCCTCATGGCTCTCAATCTCCTTAATCGTCTGTCTAATGCGAGATCGCGCCTTGCTAGTAGTCACAATATTGAGCCAGTCAGCCTTAGGCTTCTGCTGGTTCGAGGTCAGAATCTCTACTGTCTCACCGCTGTGCAACTGGTAATTGAGCTTTACGTTCTTGCCACTTACACGTGCACCGACACACTGCATGCCGATACGAGAGTGAATATGGAAGGCGAAGTCCAATACCGTAGCTCCTTTAGGGAACTTGTGTACGTCGCCATTCGGAGTAAAGCAGAAGACCTCTTCGCTGTAGAGCCCCATCGAAAAGTCCTTCATCAAATCTCCTGTAGCGATACCCGATTCGAGCACCTCACGGATGGATGCCATCACGTCATCTGCGGCGCCCTGGCTCTTGATACCTTTGTATTTCCAGTGAGCCGCGAGGCCACGCTCAGCAATCTCGTCCATACGCTTGGTACGGATCTGCACCTCGACCCAGCGCTCCTTCGGACCATATACCGTGATGTGTAGCGACTCATATCCATTGCTTTTAGGTATGCTCAGCCAGTCTTTAAGGCGCTTAGGATTCGGCTGATACATATCGGCCACCACGCTATAAGCCTGCCAGCAGAGCGCCTTCTCCATCTCTTTCTTATCTGTATCGATGATGATGCGGATGGCAAAGAGGTCATAGATCTGGTCGACGCTCTTCTGTTGCTTCTTGATCTTATTCCAGATTGAGGCGATGCTCTTGGTTCTTCCCTTGATGTGGAAAGGAGCGGGGAGAACCTCCTTCAATTTCGCTTCGAGAGGAGAAATAAATTCATGGATGTAAGCTTCGCGTGCTGCTTTAGTATCCTGCAACTGGCTTACAATGTCGTCAAAGATCTCACGGTGCTCATACTTCACGGCCATATCCTCCATCTCTCCCTTGATGACATAGAGACCCAGGCGATGGGCGAGAGGAGTGTAGATGAGGCGACTCTCATTGGTCACGCGCTGACGATACTGTAGGTCGCTCGTATGATTTAGGATCTTCATCATCACGTAGCAGTCGCAGATGAGGCAGATGATGATACGGATGTCCTGTGCAAAAGACAGCATCAACTTGCGGAAGTTCTCGTCCTCCAAGTTGTCATGCTCTGCATAGAGGTGTTTGACTTTGCCCATGCATGACATCAAATGTGCCACCTCCTCGCCGAAATCCTTGGTCACCTCTTCACGGCTGATGATGTCATGTTCTGCTAAAGGGTAGAGCAATACAGTAAGGATAGAGCGACGTCCTAATCCTACCTGCTCGTGCAGAACCTGACAGGTCATGATCAGGTGCACTAGTTGCTGGACACCGTGAGAATTCCGGTCATAGATACCCGCTTCAACACCTCTTAAAATATACTTGCGTATTAGTCTCCATTCACTGGTTGCAATACGCAATGGAACGAGCTCCAACAGCTTGCGATAAGCTGTCAGGAACTGCTGATTTTCCTCTGACGTGAAGCGATCTGTTGTGAATAATTTCATACTATTAATATATTTTATGCGTGCAAAGATAGTAATTTTTCCTCAATTTTGAGAATGATTTGGAGATTTTCTTATCTGTAATCGTCCTTTTTTATGTTTTATAACATATATTTCTCCCTTTTTTTCAAGAAAAGAAGATTTTTTTATTCGAATAAATTTGTTTTTGGTAAAAAATCCTTATATTTGCACCCACACAAATCATACATGAAAACATATAAATCGTGTATATTCTAAAATATAATCTATAAATACTTATGTTTACACAGCAAGATCTTGAAGTGTTTGCCCAGCGTGGCACTACAGTTGAGAAGGTAGAGAGCCAGCTGAAGTCATTTGAGACTGGTTTCCCTTATTTGAAGCTCAAAGGCGCAGCTTCTCCAGAGTATGGTATCATGACTATCGACGAGGATGGTGCCAAGTATTATCAGGACCTCTGGCAGAAGTATCTCCAGGCTGATAAGACTATCTTGAAGTTCGTCCCAGCATCTGGCGCAGCTAGCCGTATGTTCAAGAATCTCTTTGAGTTCCTTGAGGCTCCATACGAGGAGCCAACCAACGATTTCGAGAAGAAGTTCTTCGGTGGCATTGAGCAGTTTGCTTTCTATCCAGAGCTCGACGAGGTTTGCCAGAAGAATGAGGGCAAGGGTATCAAGGATCTCATGGCTGCTGGTCAGTACAAGGCAGTTGTAGGCAACCTCCTCCTTGAGAAGGGTCTCAACTATGGTCAGCTTCCTAAGGGTCTCCTTACTTTCCATCGCTCATCAGCTGGTGTCCGCAAGGCTTTCGAGGAGCACCTTGAGGAAGGCGCAGTATATGCAGCTAATGGCAAGGGTAATGTCAACCTTCACTTCACCGTCAGCCCTGATCACCTCCCATTGTTTGAGAAGCTCGTTGCTGAGAAGAAGACTGCTTATGAGCAGAAGTATGGTGTGAAGTATAACATCTCATTCTCTGTTCAGAAGGCTAGCACCGATACTATTGCTGCTAACATGGACAATACTCCATTCCGTGATGATAAGGGTAATCTTCTCTTCCGTCCAGGCGGTCACGGTGCATTGATCGAGAACCTCAACGAGCAGGAGGCTGACGTTATCTTTGTTAAGAATATTGATAATGTAGTACCTGAGAAGAAGAAGCAGGCTACCGTAGCTTACAAGCAGATCATCGGTGGTGTACTCGTAGGCCTTCAGCAGAAGATCTTCAGTTACCTCCAGCAGCTTGAGAGTGGTCACTATACCCACGAGCAGCTCATCGATATGCTCTACTTCCTCCAGACCAAGCTCTTCATTAAGAATCCTGATACCAAGCTTCTTGAGGACAGCGAGCTCGCTCTCTATATTAAGAATAAGCTCAATCGTCCTCTCCGCGTCTGCGGTATGGTTAAGAACGTAGGTGAGCCTGGTGGTGGTCCATTCATCGCTCAGTCTCCTGATGGAACTTATCAGAGCCAGATTCTTGAGTCAAGCCAGATCGATCAGAACAATCCTGAGTCTGTAGCTATGTTCAAGGAGGGTACTCACTTCAACCCAGTTGATCTCGTTTGTGCAGTTCGTGACAAGAACGGCAAGCCATTCGACCTCCTCAAGCATGTCGATCCAATGACCGGCTTCATTTCATACAAGTCTAAGAGCGGTAAGGAGCTGAAGGCTCTTGAGCTCCCAGGCCTCTGGAATGGTGCTATGAGCGATTGGAATACTGTTTTCGTAGACGTTGACCTTCTTACCTTCAACCCAGTTAAGACTGTTAACGATCTCCTCCGTCCAATGCATCAGTATTAATATATGAATATGAAAAATCGCCTCATTGCCATGAACTTTCTGGAGTTCGCGGCATGGGGTTCCTATCTCACATCTATGGGTGCCTACCTTGCTTCGGCAGGGTTAGGCACCGATATTGGTAATTACTATGCCCTTCAAGGCGTAGTTTCTTTGTTTATGCCAGCAATCATGGGTATTGTGGCTGACCGATGGGTACAGGCGCAACGTCTGTTGTCGTTCTCTCATCTCATGTCTGCTGTGTTTATGATGGTTGCTGCATATATTGGTCTTTCGGCTGGTGATGGCGCGGTCAATGGCACAGCGCTTTTCTGGGCCTACTCTTTGAGCGTTGCATTCTATATGCCAACCTTGGCATTGAGCAATTCTGTAGCATATACTGCGCTCGATAAGGCGGGTCTCGACACTGTTAAGGCGTTCCCTCCAATTCGTGTATTTGGCACTGTAGGCTTCCTCTGTGCTATGTGGCTCGTCGATCTCGCTGGTTGGCAGAATACGCCGATCCAGTTCATTGAGTCAGCTGCATTCAGCCTCCTGTTGGCTGGCTATGCACTAACCATGCCAGCATGTCCTGTAGGTGGTGACAATAGCAAGAAGTCGATTGTTGAGGCTTTAGGTCTCAAAGCATTTGCACTTTTCAAGCAGAAGAAGATGGCTTTGTTCTTCATCTTCTCATTCTTGCTTGGCGTGAGCCTGCAGATCACCAATGGCTATGCTAATCCATATATCCAGTCTTTTGGTGATAATCCTGAGTATCAGGGACTCTTCTTTGTGGAACATAGCAATATCCTGATCTCTCTTTCACAGGTCTCTGAGACGCTTTGTATTCTCTTGATTCCTTTCTTCTTGCGTAGATATGGTATCAAGATCGTGATGTTGATCTCGATGCTTGCTTGGGTAGGTCGCTTCGGTTTCTTTGGCCTTGGCAATCCTGGTTCGGGTGTTTGGTTGTTCTTCCTCTCTTGCATCGTGTATGGTGTAGCCTTTGACTTCTTTAATGTCTCAGGTTCGCTTTTCGTCGATAAGGAGACGGATATCTCTATCCGTTCCTCTGCTCAAGGTCTCTTCATGCTGATGACCAATGGTCTCGGTGCTACTGTCGGTTCGCTCAGTGCTAAGGCTATCATCAACAACTACGTCTATGCTGATGGACTTACCGTTGCAGAGCAGGCTGCTGGTTGGCAAACATCTTGGTATATCTTTGCTGCTTATGCCATGGTTGTAGCTATTGCTTTTGCGGTACTCTTCCAGTATAAGCATGTTCGAGAATAATTAATTAGGTTAATAAGAAAACCCTATCAAAACTTATGTATTACGTAAAAAAATCAATGGAGATCTCAGGTAGTCACTACCTGCGTCTCTCGCACCAGAGCAAGTGTGAAAACCTGCATGGTCACAACTGGATTGTCACTGTCTACTGCAAGTCGAAAGAACTTGACGAGGATGGTATGGTTGTGGATTTCACAGAGGTAAAGCGCTTGGTGCATGGTGTACTCGATCATCAGGATCTCAATGCTATCCTTCCATTCAACCCTACAGCAGAAAACATTGCTCACTGGATTTGTGGCCGTGTTCCAAACTGCTACAAGGTAGATGTGCAGGAGAGTACCGGTAACGTTGCTACCTACGAAAAGGACGAATAATCATGCGCGTCAACGAGATTTTTTATTCTCTGCAAGGCGAGGGCCGATATACAGGTACGCCAGCTGTCTTTGTTCGCCTCTCAGGCTGCAACATGCGCTGTTGGTTCTGTGATACAGACTTTTCTGCCTATCAGGAAATGTCCGAAGAACAGATTGTTGACGAAGTTCTGCGCTATCCTTGTGTTCACGTGGTGATTACTGGTGGCGAACCGACAATACAGTTGACTCCTTCTCTTGTCGACCTGCTGCATCAACATGGCAGATACGTCATGATGGAGACAAATGGCACTTTGCCATTAGCTGAAGGCTGTAATATTGACTGGATTACTTGTTCGCCAAAACTCGATGAGCAGATCAACGGTTCTCGCCGCGTAAAGACCATTCGTATACAGCGTATCGATGAACTTAAAGTTGTCTATGAAGGCGAAGGTAAGCAGGATATGAGTCTGTATGAAGCTTATGAAGCTAAGGAATATCGCCTTCAGCCTTGTGATGTCAAGGATCCAAAACGCAATCAGCAGATTCTTGAACAAACGATCGATTACATCTTACATCATCCGAAATGGAAACTATCTCTTCAAACCCACAAGATAATCAACGTCCGATGACTCCCGTCTCTAACGAAGAGCTCCAGCAGTCCATCGTGACAATTCTGCGAGCCATCGGAGAAGATCCTACACGTGAAGGCCTAGTAGGTACTCCTGATCGCATTTGTCGCATGTATAAGGAGTTATTCCGTGGTTATGATCCTGCACAAAAGCCAAGGATCACGACCTTTGAGAATGACTCTCACAGCACCGAGATGGTCTTCGATGCAGGTGACTTCTATTCGATGTGTGAGCACCACATGATGCCATTTTTCGGCAAGTACTACTTCGCGTACATGCCAAGTGACGAAGGTCGTATCCTTGGCATCAGCAAGATTGCTCGTGTTGTCGGTTACTGTGCAGCTCGTTTACAACTCCAGGAACGTCTTGCACGCGACATCATTGACATGCTCGATGACGCGCTCGACCATGAGGCTCTCGGTTTTGCCATCGTCCTTAAAGGCCAGCACATGTGCAAGAGCATGCGAGGCGTCAAGAATCCTGGAGCCATGTCTGTCTCTTATTACACTGGCATCTTCAAACAAGATGCAGCTACTCGCAATGAGTTCCTGCAGATGATAAAGATGAACGACTGATAAGACCTTATTTATATTCTATGTTCTCTTGTTTTAAGCACACTATAGCTTTACTAAGCTTTTTATTATTAGCTTGTATCAATAAAGTTGCAGGTCAGGAATTGCCAGTATATGATATCAGCTTTCCTGAACCTACAACTAGTAGAACTGTACGTCATGTCGAACGCGATGAAAATGGATTCATCTGGATTGCTACGCCTATGGGGGTAGAACGTTATGATGGACGTAATTTCATTCCTTATCATCTCTCTGACTCTCGAGAACGTAGTATTACGGAAGGTTTCATGACCAAGATTAAATCATACTACGGTACGATCTGGACCTCTACAGAGCGTGGTGTTGTAACTAGGTATGATGCTTCAGTCGATGGTTTCCGTTATGCTTTCCGAACTGCAAAGAATGATATCTGGGCAAGTGGAAACTATTTTTTTCCTACTGACTATGGCTTTTTGATTGGAACAACAAACGGTCTTCTTCCTTATTATTTAAATGGTGACTCAATCGGTGATTTCTCTCACACCGAATTGAATATTAGAAGTATTACCGAACATCCAGATGGAAGACATCTCTTTATTTGTACGATGAAGGGACTTTTTATATTTGATCCTGTTGCAGATGTTCTTGAACCATTTTCTTCTATTCGTGCAGAAATTAATAGAATTTTCGTCGATAAACGTAATAAATGTCTTTGGGTAGGAACGCAAGGTTCTGGTCTTTATCTTGTCGATTATGAGAATCCATTGCAGACTCATCTTGTTAGTTCTACAGAAAATAAGATATTCAATATCATCACGCCGTTAAATGAAGACATCTTGCTATTAGGTACCGATGGCGATGGTCTTCTGGCTACTTTTTATGAAAACTTACGTGACGTAAATGGTCTCTTAACAGATTGCAAGTTCCATCTTTTAGCTTCTGAGAGTCCTGCTGCTCCTTGTCGTCTTACCAATTCGGTAGTCGATGACATTGTTGTCGATGGAGAGAATATCTGGCTGGCTCTTTCTTTGGGTGGTATGGCTTTGATGCGACCTGTCAACCAGAAGAATCTTCTAAGGAACCCTGAAGCAATTTCATACGCTGATGGGTTTGCATTCGGTGGCAATGTCGATAAAAATGGAGACTATTGGGTAGCTTTCAGTCGTAGTTTGGTTCATTATAAGGGACTTGGTTCTGAACCTGAGATAATTAGCTATCCAGGTATGGGTAATCTCTGTATGATTACTGCTTCTGATGGCACAATATGGATGGGTGGTTATAATACAGGCTTACATCATTATTTCCCTGCTACCAAGCAACATGATTATTATCCATCTGTCTGTGGTCAGTCTGTTATTGACTGTGTTTATGCAATTCATGAAGATGTCAAACATGATATCTGGGTTGGAGGTATGAATTTCCCTTTGACCTGTATGCATTTTAAGAAGGATGGTAGCTATGATCCGAAGAGCTATGATATCGTAATGATCAGTGATATTGCAGAATTGAATGCTGATACATTAGTAGTTACGACCTTTGATAGTTTCTATTTGCTGAATATCCATAGTGGAGAGATGCAGCGTCTGCTTACGGGTTATGACGGTATTTACGAATGGGAAAGTACGAATGCAATGGCTTCTGTTGCTACTCGTCATGGTCATGAGATCTGGTTTGCTACACAAGGTGCAGGTATTGTCTTCTTTGACGCTCACACTGGCCAGGTTGAGAAGTATGGCTTAGACGATGTGTTCCCATCACTTGAGCTTTGTGGTATTGAGTTTATCAATGATTCTATCTTATGTTGCTCGACTGACCATAACGGACTCTTTACTTTCAATGCCAACACGCGAAAGGCTATCCGTAGCATTAATTACGTTCCTTCAGGAAAAAGTAAAGGTGTCTTCATGCGTGGAGCATCTGGCTCTGACCATAATGGACATATCGTCTTTGGAACTGATAATGGTGCTATTGTTGTAACTGAAGAAGATATAACGGCTCCTCAGGATACATTTAGAATCGTGGCAAAAGGCGATAATTACAATGATGGTTATGTACTATTACCGCCTGATTCTCATTCGCTATTCCTGCAATTCACAACGACTGATATCTATCATCAGGGAGAGTACGCTTTTGAGTATCGTATCAAGGGATTAATTGAAGACTGGCAGCCTATCGGTGACACAAGAACCCTTCGTTATCAGCAGATTGATCCAGGTGATTATGTCATTGAAGTTCGTTCAAACAGTGCATCCAGCTATATAGTAGGTATTGAGATACCTTTGATCGTTCAGTCTGTTATTTGGTTGCGTTGGTACTTCCTCCTGTTGTATGCAGTTCTGATTATTTCGTTCTTGTTCTTCATGCTGCATCACTACCAACTGAAGCGACTCTCAGAGATCGATGGACTCACAGGCATCTATAACCGTTACAGTGGCCAGCGTCGCATTATGGATCTGATTAAGTATCATCATGCAGGCGTCTTTGTTCTCGTCGACTGTGATCGTTTTAAGGTTGTCAACGATACCTATGGTCATAATACCGGCGATACATTGATCAAGGAGATTGCTGCTGCTTTGAAGACTACTTTCCCTGACCAAATCACTCTGCGACTCGGAGGAGATGAGTTTGCTTTCTACCTACAGGGTAACTATACTCCAGAGACACTCCAGCCAGAGATCGATCGTCTTTTTGCAGCCATCAAGGCTATTCGTATCAACGAGATTCAAGATTATACCGCTTCTATCAGCGCTGGTGCTTCATTCTATGATGGTACCACAGATCAGTCTTTTGAGAATCTTTATACCGAGGCAGATAATCGCTTATACGAAAGCAAGAAATACAGAAACTTCCATATTACCATGGCGTAATGTGGAAGTGATATCAAATATTAAACACGTAATATATAACAAATAAAAAGCCTTCCCCGACAATCGAGGAAGGCTTACTTATGTTCAAATTAGATTTTGTGCTGGATAGAGATCCTTCCAAAACTAATTGATTAGATAGCGAATGGATTCTCACCAGGATAGAGCTGACCTGCTGGCAATGGAGTGTTGATATCCTC
>JAZUDJ010000099.1:0-7261 GCA_045639585.1 Bacteroidales bacterium | reverse complement strand
AGGATGGCGGTAATCAGGATTCTGCAGCTGCACACCGATACCGCGGTTCTCCTCGCGCATGATACCCATCGACGTACCGATACTCAGGAAGAGCAGCTGCTGTATGATCAGCATCAGCACGGCAGGGATCAGGAAGCTGGCAATGCCACTCTGCGGATTAAACAGCGGCACGTAGGTGTTGGTCACCGGAGCCTTCATAATCTCGCTCTGGCGGTCGGTTGTCGGACGCAGGTAGTTATTGACCTTGATGTCGGCATTCATATCGAGCGACACGTTCGAGGCTGCCAGCAGCGCCGCCTTGTAATAGAGCATACAGCGCATATCGGCATAGAGGCCGATGTAAGTCTGGTCACCATGAGCCAGGTCCTTGTCAAAGCTGGCAGGGATACGCATGATGGAATAGACCTCTTCGCGGCGCATCAGTTCCTGTGCCTGAGACAGATCTGTGTGATATTTCACCGTCACCTCAGCACAGGCATCTACCTTGCGGGCAAACTCCCGGCTCAGGCTCGAATGGCACTCATCGACCACGGCGATAGGGACCTCTCGCACCGTCTCATTGGTGTAGACGAAGGCGTAGAGCAACGGGTAGGCCAAGGGTACAATGATGCAGAAAAGCAAGAGTCCAAAATTATGAAACACCTGCATCATCTCTGCGTACCAGACTTGTAGAATAGAGCTTAGATATTTCATAATTTTATGCCTTGTATTTTACTTTGAGGAACGCCATACGGTATCGACGCATCACAACGAATGGAACAGCCATGAAGCACAGCAGCGCCAGCACGTGCATCCACACGTAGGCAACCGGATAGCCATTGAGCGCCTGATTGCAGTAGATCAGGTAGTAGTGGCGCAATGGGAAGAGATTGCACAGCACCTGCAACACAGGATGCATGGCCGACACGGGGAAGGTGAAACCAGAGAGCGACACACCCAGGATGCCCCACAACGAACAGATACTCATACTGAATCGCATCTGGCCCACGAAGATGCCGAAGAAGAGGATTGCCAGGCCCTGTGAGGCCATCACTCCCATCACACCATAGACGAACATCGGGAAGATGCCACAGTGGCAGGGAAACTCCAGATACTTATACAGATAGACGTCGATAAAGAGGATAAAGAGCGAATAGATGAGCGTGATAGGCAACAGCTTGCCTGCCAGCGCCGTGGTCTGCGACTCTCCGACCAGCATATAGAGCTCACGCTGGTGACCTTTCTTCCACTCCTCACCGATCACATAGCTCGAGCAGAGCATAGCCAGGATGAAAAGGATACCCGGCAGGATGGTGTTGGTCAGATAGACCGAATAGTTGAGATACGGATTAGCCAGGGCATGCTTCTCGATGACGATAGGCTGCAGGATGCCCATGGCACGGTCGGTCGTCAGGCCTTTGCCGGTCAGCGTCTCACGCGTCAGGGAGAGTCCCAGGAGCTCGGCCGACAGGCGCATATCCTTCATCAGCAGCGCACTCGGGATGAAATACGTCTCGTTGGTATAGAAGGAGACATGAGGCTGACGGCTGGCGATGGCCTCTACGGTCGTGCCACGCGGGGTGTAGAAGAAAGCATAGATCTCTCCTCGCTGCATGGCCTGACGCGCATCGGTGAACGTATGGAAGTGCGCCACGATATCGGTCTGCTCCATCGCGTCCATCGTACGGATGAACTGACGGGTGACCTGCGTGTCGTCCTCATCGACCACCGCTGCCGGCAAGTCAGTAGGAAGACCTGACCACATGAGCGACGTGAAGAAGAGGATACAGATCAGCGGCGCTCCGAACAGACAGAACAGCAGGAGCGGACGATTGAAGTATTCCCGTACGTCATCGACGCAAAGCTTCAGGATCTTTGACCAGATATCTTTGTGTTTTGGAAACATTGTTTTCTTATTATTCAGGATGACATGCAAAGAGGCATGTTATTCAGTACGCAGGATGACAGTCATACCCGAGCGCATGCTATCCATACCCTCTGTACCGACAGGCAGGGCACACACCTCGAACATCTTGAGATCATAGCCGTCAGAGGCCTTGGTAGCCTTCCAGACCGCAAAGCTGCCGACGTTCTTGACGCGACTGATCTTCACGCGGATGGTCTTGTCATAGGCAGGTACATAAGCGTCCATCTCAGTGCCTACGGTGATGCCAGGAAGGTAGTCCTCTCGTACATTAAAGACCACGCTGACATGGCCCGTCATAGCCACGTTCATGATAGGAGCACCAGAGCCTACGAGCTCGCCGAGCTCAGGGAAGATCTCAGTCACCTCACCATCGGCCATAGCCAGGAGCACGGTCTCGTTGATATACGAAGTCACCTCGCTGATGGCACCCTGCGCCTGCTTGACCTTAGCGCCAGCAGCATGCTTATCCTCGATGCGGGCACCATTGACAGCCATATCGTACTGCGCCTTGGCAGCCTTCTCAGTAGCCACCATGGCATCATACTGCGCCTTCACCTCATCGCGCTTCTGCTCAGAGATGACACCGCTCTCAAAGAGCTTAGCCACGCGCTTGTAGCTCTTCTCTGCCACCTCCAGGCCAGCCTTAGCCTTCTGCCACATCTCATAGGCGCCAGCGATCTGCTCCTTCTGAGCGCCGTGATCTGCCTTGGCCTTCAGAGCCTGTGCTGCCTCATAGAGCGCGTTGGCCTGGTCGAGCTTAGCACTGACGTCCGGAGCCTCCAGGATGGCCAGCGTATCGCCTTTATGCACCTGGTCGCCTTCCTGCACACGGATCTCGAGCACACGGCCAGGCACCTTGCTTGACACACGGTAGTCAGTGGTCTCAATCTCTCCCTGGATGGTCTCTGCACGATCCGGCAGGCAAAGGCCCACTACAATGACAATGACCATGGCGGCAAGGATGACGGCAGCAAAGATCATTGCTACGACGGATGATTTCTTCTGTTTCATATTCTATTCTTATTTTTTATTAATCAATTCTCAATACGTCCCATAGCTCTCTTCAGGCTCACCTCAGCCAGGCGGCGGTCAATGCGTGCTGAGATCACGGTCGACTTGGCCGAAAGCCAGGCCGTCTGCGCCATGATGACGTTGCTGATCGGGATCACGCCTTCGTTCATACCCAGATTGGCAAAGCGGAGGTTCTCCTCGGCCTCTGCCATCGCACGCTGAGCGGTCTCCTCGCGGCGAGTGGCCTCGATGACCTTCTGCTCGCACTGCGTCGTCTGCAGTTCAATCTTCTCGCGTGCCTCAGCCAGCTGTGTCTCTGTCATACGGGTCTGTATCTTGGCAGCCTTGACCTTATAGTAACCCTCGCCCCAGTTGATCAGTGGCACATTGACCATCAGGCCCACGCTCCACATACCCTTCATCTTCTTCTCGAAGCTATTGAAGACCGAAGGATTCGACCACAGGTAGTTGGCACTCAGCGCCACCTTAGGGAGGTAGTCAGAGCGCACCACCTTCATCTTCTCGTGGTTGACCCTGGTCAGCAGGTCGAGCATCTTCAGCTCCGGACGGTTGTTCAATGCAGCATCCACGCAGTTCTCCTTGAGGTCTACGCCCTCTACAGGCATCGACAACACATCGTCCACCGGATGCAGATCGGTATTGACATCCAGGCCACAAAGCTGGCAGAGCAGCATACGTGAAAGGGCCAGACCATTGTCTATCTGTATCAGCGTCACATCCGCCTCATTCTTCTTCACCTTCACGCTCAGGCCGTCGGCCTTCGTAGCCATACCGCCTTCGATGAGCTGCTGTACGTTATAGTCGAGCGTATCGATCAGGCTCTTGTAGCTCAATGCCAGCTCGCGCTTGCTCTCGAGCGAGACAATCTGCCAGTAGGCCGTCTCTACCTGCACCACGAGGTCCTGCATCTTCTGGTTCGACTGCATCTGGGCAATCTGCTCCGCATATCGCGTGATCTTATTATAAGCCACGATCTTGCCACCCATATAGAGCGGCTGAGTCAGCATCAGCGCTGCAGCCGTGACGTTGCGCGTATCGGTACGCAGCGCATCCACCAGTCCCTGACCTGCCTGATTGAGTGCCGGTAGCATCTGGGTAGCCGCACCACCCAGCTGCTGGAAGAGAGGCGCCATCTGAGGATTCTGCTGAGCCATGCCCTGCAGCCCCTCTCCTACCAGCGTACCCACGTTGCTCAGCGTCTCTTTCTGTTCGTCACTGAGCAGCGAAATCTCTTTCTCGATGCGCATGTAGGCACCCATAGCCTCCACACGAGGCAGGTAGTGAGTGAACGCCTCCTTGCGGTTGAGCGTCGACACCTGCTCATTCATCTGCGCAATGGAGAGGTCCTTGTTGTTATGCACAGCCAGATTAATACAGCTGTCCAAGCTGAGCGTCACCTGCTGCGCCATTGCTCCTGCTGCCATCACCAGCATACAGGCCGTGAATAGTATCTTCTTCATTTCAATAATGTGATTTACTATGATTTTCCGGCTGCAAAGTTATTACATATTATATATACATAAAAGACAAAAATTTCGCTAAAATTGGAGCACATTTCGCATAAAGCCCTAAAAAAAGGCAAAATTTTGCTTTATTCGATCTTTTTTCTTGCCGATTTTTCGTTTTTTTACTACATTTACACCCCAAAAACAAGCCTATGGCAAGCAATAACAGCATGAAGCTGAACCGCATCACCATCGAGCAGCTCAGCAACCTCGGCCGTTCCAAAGTACTTTCCTACCAGGGACAGCTCGTCATCTCTAATCACATTTCACAGGAATATCTCTTTGAGGAACCCTGTCGTATCGACGCCGTACTGATCCTCGTCGTGGTGCGTGGCCGTCTTGACTTTGTCGTCAACCTTGAGCAGAGCCAGGCCTATGGTCCCTGTGTCCTGGTCAACATGCCCGAGAACATCATCCAGTTCAAAGGCTCTGAAGGACTGGACGCCTATGCCGTGCTCTTCTCGCCTAAGATGCACGAGGACATGCCCTACGATATCATGCAGATCACACGCAACTACCTCTCTGTCAACCACTATTACAACGTCACCGTACAGCTCGACGAGATCATCCCCCTCGTCCCCTTCTACCAGCTCATCAACACCGCCCTATCGCACACATCACCAGAGACCGACGATATTGTGAAGAGCCTCTTTCAGGCGTTCCTTCTCAGTATCATCAGTCTCATGCGCGAGCACCAGCCCGCCACGGAGATCGACCGTACCGCCTCACGCGGCAGCCGCCTCCTCTTCGAACGTTTCATGGATCTCCTCACCACCTACCATCAGCAGGAGCGCACCGTGCAGTTCTATGCTGACAAACTCTGTGTCACACCCAAGTACCTCTCCATGGCTATCAAGGAATATAGCAGCAAGAACCCTTCAGAATGGATCTGCGACTTCGTCATTGCCGAAGCCAAATACCTCCTTCATTACTCTCAGCTCTCCGTCCTGGAAGTCGCCTATCACCTCAACTTCCCCACCCAGTCATCCTTCGGTAAGTTCTTCAAGCAGAAAACGGGCTACTCGCCGATGCAGTATATGAAGAATGAACGGTAGGCATGTGCAGGGCTTCCCACTGCTGGTCAAAGACCTCACGCATGCGCTCTTTGTCATGGATGATGGCGCGGAGCTGAGCGAGGTGCTCTGCATTAGGCGACTCAGGAATCCAGAGTTTCAGATAGCCGCCATCGTCATACTTCTCGGCCATGTGCTCGAGGGTACGACAGTAGTGGCCTTCCTTATCGAGTTCAGGATAATGAGAGAGGCCATACTGCACAGTGCGACGGATGATGTTCTCTGGATCGATGGCACGGTCGGCCTCTGCCACGATACGGCCATAGATGGTGCGAGGCTCGGACTTTGACGAGGCGCGATGATCCTCGGCTGCATCGGCCATGATCTCTATCTGCTCAGGAGTGAACCACTGCAGCAGGTGCTTGTCTTGGCGGATGATACGTGCAGAGGCCGTGTGATGGGTCTCTCTCCCTTCGATCAGGCCGGTGTCATGATAAGCGGCAATGGCATAAGCCATATCGGTAGAGATCAGAGTCTTAGAGCCATCGGCATTACGATACCTAGGCGAATTGCTGACCGTAGTGGCCAGACGGAGGCTCTGGTCGATGACCATCAGCACATGATCGAGCTGATGAGCAGCATCGAACGACTGATAGCGCGGTAGGATCTCCGCCTCGATATACTTCTGCAGTTCAGCATTCGGTTGGCGGGTGGTCTGCCGGTCAAAGAACGGATTCTTAGACTTGCAGCTGAGCGGCAAGGCCAGCACGTTCTTCACGCCATTGCCCAGGAAGCCGAGGTTCATGGCAGCCATACCCGCACTGTGCATCACACGGGTGTCAAGGCGAAGGTCGGCAGCCATGGCACAAGCCGAGCCGACGGCTATGCCCACGTCGATGGTATTGATGGCACAAGGTACTGCCGCTGGTCGGTCAGCGCAATGCTCGAAGCCACAGCGCAGGCAGTTCAATCCCTGACAATGGTCGCGCGTGCCGATGAGGATCACCGCCTCAGCAAGCAGGATGTTATCTGCATCGCGGAGGTAGAACTTCTGGCCGATCTTCCAGCCGATGCGACGCATCTCATCGCTAAGCTGGCAGATCTCCTCGCCTGTGAGCATACATACCTCTATCACATCTACCCCCTTGCCCTTAGGAGCAGTACGTGCGGCAATCATTATCTTACGGGCAGCCTCTTCAACCAGCTGCTGGCGGGCAATTCTTTCGTATAATATCATAAATGGAATCTATATATTTACTTCTACATCTCAATTCATAATTCTCAGATCCACCCTGTTAAATCGCAAGATCGGGCGGAGTACCTGCACGGCGCGAGAGTATCGCGAGAAGCGTGTGCATGGCAATCGCTCAACAAGATAGGTACAAATAGAGTCACGGCGTCTGATCCGTTGAGAAAGATCAGACGCCATGATTATGGGTGTGCGAATCCTTCGAGAAAGATCAGACGCCCTGATTTCGGTTGTGCGAATCCGTTGAGAAAGATCACACGCCATGATTTCAGTTGTGCGAATCCTTCATAAAGGATCAGACGCCCAGATTTATGGGTTAAGAGGCTCAATCCATCCGTCCTTGTTGAACGTCATCGGACGGACGTAGAGCTTGGAGCGGGCGCCGACTTCCGAGTCGTAGGCGTGGCAGATGAAGTACCACTTGCCGTCGAACTGATAGGCGGAGTTGTGACCCATGCCGAAGTAGCGGTCAGTAGGACCGACGAGCATGGTGCCGCCACCGAAGGCCATGTCCTGGCCGTTGCGATCGAGGAATGGGCCGGTGATGCTGCGCGAG
>JAZUDJ010000098.1:0-5637 GCA_045639585.1 Bacteroidales bacterium | reverse complement strand
CCGAGTGGGCCTTCGATACCGAGACCACCTCGCTCAACGTCATGGAGGCCGAGCTCGTCGGCATCTCGTTCGCGGTGGCTAATCACAAGGCTTGGTATATCCCTGTTCCTGCTGATCGCACAGAGGCTTTGGCTGTCGTCGAGGAGCTGCGACCTCTCTTCGAGAACGATGCGACGCTCAAGATCGCGCAGAATGCCAAGTATGACTATTCTGTCCTCTGTCGCTACGGCATGGAGGTCTCTTATCCACTCTTCGACACCATGGTGGCACACTATCTCCTTGAACCAGAGCTGCCACACAACATGGATTATCTCTCCGAGTCGCTCCTCAGCTATAAGCCGATCCCGACCAGCGCGCTGATCGAGACAGGAAAAAAGAAGAAAGCAGCAGAAGAATCTCTCGATCTCTTCGCAATGATGGATGCGGCTGAGGAAGAGGAGAAGCCTGCGACCATGCGCGATTGTGCCGTCGAGAAAGTTGCAGAATACTGCTGTGAGGACTCCGATGTCACCTATCAGCTCGCACAGAACCTCCGTCAGCAGCTGAAAGAGCAGAAATTGACCAAGCTCTTTGAAGACATCGAGATGCCTCTCGTCAAAGTCCTGGCCGACATGGAGCTCACCGGTGTCCGTGTCGATGTTTCTGCTCTGACCGAATCCAAGACCGTCCTGGAGGCCGAACTGAAGCGCCTCGAAGACCGCATGACCCTCATTGCAGGCCACCCATTCAATCCGCTGTCGCCTAAGGTCGTAGCTCAGGTCATCTTCGACGAGATGAAGCTCGATCCAAAATCCAAAGCCCGCTCTACCGCCGAGGAGATCCTGCAGCAGCTCATTGTAAAGGTGAAAGGTGAAAAGTTAAAGGTTAAAGGTTCTGCTGCAGAGAAGGAAGTAGAGGAGGAGGTCGATAAGGCCGAGATCCTCGAAGACATCCTTTCTTACCGCGGCATTCGCAAGCTCCTCGGCACCTACATCGAGGCGCTGCCAGAGGAGATCAATCCAGAGACCGGTCGCATCCACTGTCAGTTCAATCAGACAGTTACCGCCACCGGCCGCCTCTCTTCGAGCAATCCGAACCTCCAGAACATCCCTATCCGTGACGCCTTAGGCCGCGAGCTTCGCAAGGCCTTCGTTCCGGATCCTGGCGAGGTCTTCTTCTCGGCCGACTATAGCCAGATCGAGCTCCGTCTTATGGCGCACCTCTCGCAGGATCCAGCCATGATCGCCGCCTTCCAGGAGGGTGACGACATCCATCGCGCCACCGCTGCCAAGATCTATCACCTGCCACTCGATGAGGTCAGCAAGCTGCAGCGCACCAAGGCCAAGACAGCCAACTTCGGCATCATCTACGGCATCTCGACCTTCGGTCTGGCCTCGCGTCTCAACATCCCTCGCGCAGAGGCTAAGGAACTGATCGACGGCTATTTCGCCACCTATCCGCGCATCAAGGAGTATATGGATGAGTGCATCGCCATCGCCCGTGACAAAGGCTACGTCGAGACCCTTTTCGGCCGTAAGCGTATGCTCAAAGATATCCACAGCGCCAACTCCACCGTCCGCGGTTACGCTGAGCGCAACGCCATCAACGCGCCGATCCAGGGTACGGCAGCTGACATCATCAAGATCGCCATGGTTCGCATCACCCAGCGTATCCGCAAGGAGAAGCTGCATGCCAAGCTGCTCATCCAGGTGCATGACGAATTGAACTTCTCCGTCCCACCACAGGAGCTGGAGCAGCTCCAGAAGCTCGTCCTCGAAGAGATGGCTGGCGTCGTCGCGCTCTCCGTCCCATTGATCGCTGACTGTGGCAAGGGAGACAACTGGCTGGCAGCGCACTAAAGAGTGAAAAAGGAAAAGGGAGAAGGGAAAAATATATAATGGTAGTAGATTACATCATCGCCGACAAGGACTTCGGCCACGTATATATAAAAAAGAATGCCAGGGCGGCACGCTACACCTTCCGTCCTGCGCATGATGGTGGCAAGGGAGTCCTCGTCACCGCTCCTCGCTTTTTTTCCCTACCCGACCTCCAGCGCGCCGTCGAGGAGATGCGTCCCCGGCTGCTCGCCATGATCGAGAAAGATGCAACGCTTCAGGAGCAGAAACGTCAGCGTCCGCAGCCCACTCCAGAGCAGATTGTTGAGCAAAAGCTAAAGGTCGAGCAACTGCGAGCCCAGGCCAAGCGCGACCTCCCTCCCAAGCTCCTGGCCCTCGCCAAGCAGCATGGCTTCACCGTCAAGGAAGTCAAGATCAACAGCGCCCGCACCCGCTGGGGTAGCTGTGTGGTTCGCAAGAAAGGCCTCTTCAGTCGCAAGGAATACACCATCAACCTCTCGCTCTATTGCGTCCTCCTGCCCGAGCACCTCCAGCGTCTGATCATGCTCCACGAGCTCACCCACATCCATCACATGGATCACAGCCCCGCCTTCCACGCCGAGCTCGACACCCTGCTCGAAGGCAAAGAAAAGGAACTGGAAAAGGAGTTAAAAGCCTTTCAGATAAAGATGAAGCAATCGTCCCACTAATCCACGCAGCATCACAAACAATTATACATTATACATTATTCATTATACATTACACATTTAATACTATGCCCCTCACTTATCACGTCAACGCCGCCACCGGCAGAGATTACTACCCGGGCACCGAGAGTGCTCCGTTCAAAACCATCAATAAGGCCGCTTCCCTGGCCATGCCAGGCGACACGGTCATCGTCCATGCTGGCGAGTACCGCGAGTGGGTCGATCCGCTCAACTCCGGCATCAACGAGCAGTCGCGCATCACCTACATGGCAGCTCCAGGCGAGCATGCTGTGATCAAAGGCTCAGAGCGCATCACCACCTGGCAGCACGTCGAAGGCAACGTCTGGAAGGTCATCCTCCCAAACTCGTTCTTCGGCACATTCAATCCATACAAGGAGGTGCTCCAGGGCGACTGGATGGTCTCTCCAGACCCTACCGTCGAGCCACATGAGGTCGATGGTGTCCTCTTCGACTTCCCACTCCACCTCGGCGACGTCTACCTCAATGGCAAGTCATTCTACGAGGCGGGCCGCTATGCCGACATCGTCAATCCTAAGATGCGTCTCACCGGCGTCACCCCACCTTGGTCGCACACCCCAGAGCCATTGCTCCACCCAGAGGATTCCATCTATCAGTGGTACGCTGAGATCGACGATGAGGCCGACACCACCATCATCTATGCCAACTTCCAGGGCGCTGATCCTAATCAGGAACTGACCGAGATCAACGTCCGTCGCTCCTGCTTCTTCCCACGTCGCACCGGTCGTAACTACATCACCGTCCGTGGCTTCGAGATGGCGCAGGCCGCCTGTCCTTGGACGCCTCCTACGGCCGATCAACCAGGCCTCCTCGGCACCAACTGGAGCAAGTGCTGGATCATCGAAGACTGTGATATTCACGACGCTAAGTGCAGCGCCATCAGCATCGGCAAAGAGGAATCTACCGGCCACAACATGTGTACTCGCACCCAGCGCAAACCAGGTTATCAGTACCAGATGGAGGCCGTCTTCCGTGCTGCTCGCATCGGTTGGAGCCGTGAGACCATCGGTTCGCACCTCATCCGTCACAACGTCCTCCACGACTGTGGTCAGAATGGTATCGTCGGCCACATGGGTTGTATCTTCTCGACCATCGAGCACAACCACATCTATAATATTGCCGTCAAGCACGAGTTCTTCGGCTATGAGATTGCCGGCATCAAGCTGCACGCTGCCATCGATGTGACCATCCGTCACAACAACATTCACAACAGCGCGCTCGGCACCTGGCTCGACTGGCAGGCGCAGGGGGCTCATGTGCACAACAACCTCTATTATGCCAACGACCGCGACCTCATGATCGAGGTGACCCATGGCCCTTATCTGGTCGAGAACAACATCTTCGGTTCGCCCTATAACTTCGACAATGTGGCTCAGGGTGGCGCTTACGTGCACAACCTCTGTGCCGGCATCATGCGTCGCATCGAGTGTCGTGACCGCTCTACGCCATACCACTTTCCACACTCTGCCGAACTGGCTGGCTGCACCATCGTCTATGGTGGCGACGACCGCCTCTACAACAATATCTTCATCGGTGGCAGTAAGGCTGAGGCCGACGATGCGTCTTGTGGCACAGCAGGTTACGACCAGCACCCTCACGGCTGGGAGGCTTATCAGGCCTTGCTCAAGGCTTATGGCAATGGCGATCATGAGAAGTTCCAGGACACCCCTCAGGCCGTCTACATCGCTGGCAACGCTTATCTCAACGGCGCGCCAGCTTACGTCCATGAGACCGAACTCTGCACCTCTGACGAGGATTGCGCCTTCCGCATCAGCGAGGAAGCCGATGGCACTTACCTTGAGATCCAGATCCCTGCTTCGCTTCTCAATCTGAAGACCTCTATCGTCTCTACCGATACCTTGGGTTCTACCCGTCTCACCGAGGGTCTTTACGAAGACAAGAACGGCAATCCATACGTCATCGACTACGATTTCCTCGGTCTTTCACGTGGAGACACCCCTGTCGCAGGTCCTTTCGAGGGGCTTAAAGTGGGTCTCAACCGCATCAAGGTGTGGGGTAATCGTATATAATTGACATCACGTACGCAACGTTGAAATCTTAGACGTGTGAATCTAACACTACGTCCGTAGTGTTAGATTCCACGATCGTGAAAGCTGACATTACGTACGCGATGTCAGCTTTCTCTGCCAAGTCATCTCCTGCACGGTACAGTGTAGGAGATGACGAGATCAAGGAAGGGATGTCTTGCTTGCAGGACGTCCCTTCTTACATTCAGGAATGGACATTTTGCATGCACGGCGTCCTTTCCTTGATCAAAAATCGCATTTTCAGAGTTCCGGACAGCCCATAACATAAAAAATACGATTTTTTAGCTCTTTTTTTGACCAACCCCTAGGCTCAGCGCAATCGCAAGCGTTACGCCTCATTCGTAGCCACTACTAATAACCCTCGTCCGTTGCAAGATACGACCGGCTCTCGTCGCTACTTATGTGTGGAAATTCCTCAGGATGCAATCATCCTCAACGACCGCCCTATCGACTACGATCAGCTCTATGCGCAGGTCGTCTATGAGATTCGCGAGCAGAATCTTTCCTACTGGTTCACCCCAGCCGAGACAAGACGCATCGAGGAAATGAACGTCAAGTTCCAGCGCATCTCCGACCTCGAATCGATGGTCACCACCTGCTTCCGCCGACCAGAAGCCGGGGAGATGGTCATCCCGATGCTGACGCGTGACGTGGTAAGAGTACTTGCCAAGACCTTCCCTGAGTTAAAACAGAATCATGGCACGATCATCAAAGTAGGTCTTCTTCTCAAGGCGATGAATTACGATCAGAAGGACCTTGCACAGGGCTCCGCTTACTTCGTCGTCCCCATCAAGAAAGCTGCTTGATATGAATTATCTCCAAACACTCCATCACTCCATTCAAATAGCGGGAGCGACTGATTATCAGCCGCTCCCGCTTGTGGAGTGTTTGTCTTGCCCTGAAAAAACTTGACTCAAAAAAGATTAATCATGTATAGTTATGAGTCAATCAACCGAAAATCTCGAGTTCTTCGCCAGCGAATAATGCAGGAGCAAGATCCATTTAAGCGCAAGGTTTTGCTATGTTATA
>JAZUDJ010000097.1:0-16969 GCA_045639585.1 Bacteroidales bacterium | reverse complement strand
GTAGCGATCCTTGTTAGGATAGAGGGTGCTTACCTCACGGATACGGTCGAATACAACCACGATATCATTGATTGAGTAACCGATGACGGTAAGGATAGCTGCGATGAACGCCTGGTCAATCTCCATTGAGAATGGCATGATACCTGGGAGCAAGCAGTAGAGACCAAGGATAACCAAGGTATTAGCTGCAAGACCTGCGATAGCACCGAGTGAGAATGCTACGTTGCGGAAACGAACGAGGATGTAGAGTGCGATAGCAATGAGTGACAGGAGCACTGCAATGATAGCGCCATAGGTGATATCCTCAGCGATAGAAGGACCTACCTTCTGAGTTGATGGGATGTAATCCTCATTGTTGAATGAGTCGAAGTCACCATTTACATAACCGAGCTCCTTACCTGCGTCGTAGATAGCCTTCTTCATAACGAGGTTAGCCTCTGCGTCGTCAGTTGCGTTGAGAGCGAAGTTGGTGGTGATACGAACCTGATTGTCGCGGCTGATGGTGATAACCTTGATAGAAGCACCCTCATGCGAAGCGTTCTGCTCGAGCTTCTCAGCGATAGCCTGGTTGTTAACAGCAGCAACATCGTTGTAAGCAACAACATAGTTACGACCACCGGTGAAGTCGATACCCTTCTCAAGGCCAGGAACGAACATCAATACGATAGCGAGAACTGCGATAACAGCATATACCTTAGAAGTGGTGTGACCCTTCTTCACGAAGTCGATGCTAGTTGGCTTGAGCAAGCCAGAAAGAGCACCGGTGAATGAAAGACCCTTGAACCAACCCTTAGCCAAAGCTCCCTCAAGGAAGATACGGCTCAGGAAGACTGCACTGATGAATGAGGTAATGATACCTACGATGAAGGTAACGGCGAAACCACGGATAGGACCTGTACCGAAGTAGTAGAGGATGATACCGGTGAGGAGTGAGGTTACGTTAGCATCGAAGATAGCGCTGAATGCATTGCTGTAAGCGGCGCTGACTGCGGTACGGAGTGGCTTGCCTGATGCGAGCTCCTCCTTAGCACGCTCGTAGATAAGTACGTTAGCATCCACTGCAATACCCATTGAGAGTACGATACCTGCGATACCAGAGAGGGTAAGGACAGCGTGGGAGCTTGAGAGGATACCGATGGTGAAGAATGCATTGACCAAGAGGCAAACGTCGGCTACGGTACCAGCTACTGTTCCATAGAAGAGAATCATATAGATGAACAGGAGCACGAGCGCGATAAAGAATGAGATAACGCTCTGACGGATTGACTCAGCACCGAGGGTAGGACCTACAACGTCCTCAGATACGATGTTAACCTTAGCAGCCATCTTACCTGACTTAAGTACGTTAGCAAGGTCATTTGCGTCCTCAGTATCGAAGTCGCCAGTAATCTCAGAACGGCCACCGGTGATCTCAGTGTTGATACGTGGAGCAGAGTAAACTACGTCATCGAGGACGATAGCTACACAACGACCTACGTTCTCTTTGGTGATCTTTGCCCAAGACTTACCAGCCTCAGGGGTCATGGTCATGTTGACAACGTAAGAGTTGTTGATCTGCTTGAACTCAGAACCTGCATCGGTAACGATGTCGCCACCCTTAGATGCCTCTGGAAGAGATGGGTGACCGAGGTTGTCATGAGCCTTCAAAGCATAAAGCTGATAGTAGAGACCCTTCTCGTCAACAGCCTTAACGCTCCATGCGAGCTTAAGCTTGCGTGGGAACATATCCTTATTAGCCTTGACAGCGAGGAGAGAGTTGATAGCAGCAGTATCGCTTGAGAGAGCAATAGCAACGATAGGACCCTGACCTCCCATTACCTGAACACGAGCAGCAAGGCTGTTCTGCATTGCCTCTGCCATTGCAAGTGAATCGGTGTTTGCAGCAGCAACCTCTGCGAGGAGAGAATCAGCCTCAGCAACTGGAGCAGCAGCGGTGGTGTCAGCAGGAGCAGCAGAAGCTACGTTCTTCTGAGCATCAGCGATGAGAATCTGCTGGAGGCCACCTGCGATCTCCTCAGCCTGATAGGTCTCCCAGAACTCGAGGTTTGCAGAACCCTGGAGGAGCTTCTTTACACGCTCTGGTTCCTTAACGCCAGGAAGCTCGACCAAGATACGGCCAGCCTGCTGGAGGCGCTGGATGTTTGGAGCAACGACACCGAAGCGGTCGATACGGTTACGGAGTACGTTGAATGAGTTAGCGAGTGCATCGTCCATCTCCTTCTTGATGATAGAGATAACCTCTGAGTCGCTGGTATTCTTAGAAATCTTCTCCTTAAGCTGGTAGGTGCTGAATACATCAGCGAGCTTAGCAGAAGCATCAACCTTCTTGAAGTTTGCTGCGAAAGCATCAACGAAAGCGTCACCGCTCTCAACCTCACCCGAGTTAGAGGTCATATTGAGAGCCTCTACGAAGGTTGCGTTCTGAGCGTTCTCAGCAGCGAGTGACTTGAGTACGTCAGCAACAGAAATCTCGAGAATAACATTCATACCGCCCTTCAGGTCAAGACCGAGGCCGATCTGCATCTCCTGAGCCTGCTTGAATGTATAGCCGAACCATACATTCTCAGTAGAGATGGAATCCAAGTAGAACTTGGCTGGAGTGCCAGTAGCCTCCTCGTAAGCTGCAGCCTTATTCTCCTGGTGACGAACCACGAAAGAGAAAGAGATGTAGAAGGCGCAGACAATGGCGAGAAGCCATGCAAGCACTGTTACGAATCCTTTGTTTTGCATTGTTGTTATTATTGATTTTGTTAAATTTTTCGCGTATTTCGGGCGCAAAGATAGTGAAAATTCTTCAAATACAGCAAAAAAAAGTTGAAAAATACACTTTTTGAAGCGTTTTTTGATTGATAATGACGTTTTTTGTGTATCTTCGCAGCATGTTTCGACACTTTTTTCGACATAACAAAGGTCTTTTAGCTCCTCTTTCAATCCTATCGATGGTAGGAATGATGGGTTGTGCCAGCGTCGGCTCTCCGGGTGGCGGATGGTACGACGAGACACCTCCTGTGCTGGTAAAAAGCGATCCGGGAGAGGGTTCGACAGGCGTCAATAAGAGGAAAATTACTTTGCGTTTCGATGAGAATATCAAGCTCGACAAAGCCAGCGAGAAGCTCACTATTTCGCCTCCGCAGGTCAAGAGTCCGACCATCATGAGCAACGCGAAGACTGTCACTATTGAACTGCAGGATACGCTGATTCCGAACTCGACTTATACCATCGACTTGGGTGATGCTGTACAGGATAACAACGAGGGAAATCCGCTGGAAGGACTTACGCTGACGTTCTCAACCGGTGACCATATCGACACGATGAAAGTGAGCGGCATCGTTCTGAATGCTGCTAATCTGGAGCCTATCACAGGAGCCTATGTCGGTATTTATAAGGTATACGACAACGGTTCGCTCGTCGATGGAGAGCCAAAAACCTGGCAAGATTCTGTCATTGCACAGAACCCGGATTCTGTCTTCATGCTTCGTCCTTTTGAGCGTGCAGGAAAGACCGATTCATACGGCAAGTTTACCATCAGCGGAGTCGCTCCTGGACGATACAGGATGTATGGCCTTATGGACGGAAACACCAACTATATGTATGATGTATCGACCGAGGATGTAGCATTCCTGGACAGCCTGGTTGTCCCAGCGATGGAACCGTGCAAGATCCACGATACAATCTGGAGCAAGCTGAACCTGCACTCGGTAGAAAAGGTCGCTAACACCAACAAGCGTGGCAAGGAACTGATCGATACTCTGGCCTATGACTCGATTGTCATTCGTGACGGCTGGCGCTATCTGCCAGACAATTTGCGACTGCGTATGTTCAACGAAGGACACAATACGCTTTATCTGGATGAAGTCGTCTGGAAGGATTCCGTGCATCTGAACGTTCGCTTTGCTTCAAAGATGCCTTCTCTGCCTTTCATCACGCTGCTGGACGATGATCAGGAACGTGGCGAGGCTGCCATTGATAAGGATCGCTGGCTCATCTGCGAGCCGAACCTGACTAATGATACGCTGACATATTGGATTCGTGATTCATTAGTTTATACGCGCGACACCTTAGCTCTTGAGATGTCTTATCTATTCACTCAGGATGGCGTGGACATCATGAGGACCGACACCATCCGTCTGGAGAACCCAAGACCTAAGGTTGAAGAAAAGGCGGACAAGAAGAACAAAGACAAGGACGACGACTCAAAAGGCAAGAAGAAAGAGAAGAAGCGTAAAAAGGGAAAAGAAGGCAAAGATGCAGAGCCTGAGGTTAAGGACACCTTGCCAAAGATTACTTTCATGAAGCTTGAATTGCTGACGAAAGGTGATCTCGACATTGGCGCAAGACCAAAGATTATGGCTTCTGCCCCACTCGACTCTTTGGATCTCTCGCATATTCATCTCCTACAGGAGAAAGACTCTGCATGGCAACAGATGCAGTTCCGACTGGAACAGGACAGCCTGAATCTCAGGCGATATACTGTCCATGCACAGCCACACTTCTCTCCTGGTGTAAGTTATCGAATCATTGCAGATTCGGCTTCTATGCACGATATATTTGGTAATCCTATCGACTCTACCTGTCTGTCGTTCAAAGAGAAGGTTCCTGATGATTACGCGCATCTGCTGATTCATGTAACCAACGTTCATGAGCCTGCTTTTGTACAATTGCTATCAGAAAAAGATGAAGCGGTGCAGCAAGTAAAGGTCAAGGACGGACAAGCCAAGTTCGTCAATGTTCCTGAAGGCAAGTACTATGCTCGTCTGGTTGAAGATCGCAATAATAATAATAAGTTCGATATCGGTTCTATCGTTGACAAAGTACAACCAGAAGAGGTATTCTACCTCAATGAGCTGTTACAACTTAGAAAGAACTGGAACCACGAACAGCACTGGGACGTTCGAGCCCGCTCTCTGGATATGCAGAAACCTAAGGAGTTGATCAAGAACAAACCTAAGGAGAAGCAAGAGAAGAAGAGCAAGAACGAAGAGTATAGAAAAAAGATGATGAAAGAATGATGAAAAGAATATTCGTATTTATCCTGATCGTTGCAAGTATTCTTGCTCAGTCAGAACCACTTTTGGCCGAACCGAAGCCTGTTAAGCAGACGAAGATAGAAAACCTATCTTACGACGTATATTTTCACTTAGGCTTTATCTGGGCGAAAGCTGGCAAAGGCAATTTGACCTACTACAACGAGGAGCTGTCTGACGGTTCCCAGCTGAAGCATGGCCAGCTGGCTGCACAATCGCTCAACGTGGTGGAGCATATCATGAAAGTAAGAGATACGCTCGACACCTGGATGAACAATCAGTTGGTTCCAACCGAGTTCGTCAAGAAAACACATGAAGGCAAGTACAACTGTATTGAGCATAATATCTTCACCCCGAAATGGAAGGATGCCGCAGCTAAGCTTGAGCCAAAGAACGTAGCATCGTCAGAAATAAAGGTACATCGTTGGTTGCAGAAAGGCAAAGAAAAACCATCGACCGATGATACCCTACATGTTGTCAACGAACCGGCATACGATATGTTGTCGCTGTTCTATGTAGTCCGTGACATGAATTTTGCGACAATGATGCGTGACACAAAAATGAAGTTCGCCTGCTTCAGTGGATTGAAGAAGGACTGGATAAATGTAGAGTTCAAAGGCTCAGAACAGATAGAGCTTCGTAATGGCACTCATCACAACTCCTATCTGGTTTACCTGACCTTCGCGACCAAAGGACAGGAGAGTACTCCTCTCAAAGTCTGGCTTGCACAGACACCAGATCATCGACCGCTAAAAGTAATTATCGGACTGAAGCGAATCGGAAGTGTGCAGTGCGAAATTTCTGAGTAATACGAAATAAATTTCAGATACGAGAAATCCCCATCCTTGCTACAATTTGTAACATGGATGGGGATTATTGTGTGCAAAGACAGGACTTAAAACATCCCTTTTACCAAATAAAAAACAACTGGCACAAGAAGACTTGGCAACAGATTGACCGTCTTACAGTCCTTAATTCCTAAAATACCAAGGCCAGAGCTTACGATAAGGACACCACCAACAATACTCAACTCTACTCGCATCGGCTCTGGCATGCCATCGCCAAAGAAATAAGCAATTGCATAGAACATGCCTTGCCAGCAGAAGAGGACAGGTGCCGCGAGAAGCATGATCCAGCCATAAGAGGCAGATAACACGGCCGATGTAACCAGATCAAGAGTGGCATTTGTATAAAGATAGGTGTTGCCAGATTCGCCAAAGGCCCATCCCTGAGAAGGCGAAAGAGCAGAAAGTACTGGGCCGACAATACTGAAAGTGCCAATGCAATAAAGCAGCAAACCAGTAACAAGTCCTTGAAGGCCGTTGGTTTCCTTCTTGCTCTTGGCATTCATCTTAGCGTTGAGCTTATCAATACGTCCTGCCAAGTCTAATCTAGTACCAATCAGACCTCCAATGGCAAGGCTCAATATGAACATAACGGGATATTCGCTTTTGGCCATATTGGGCAGAGAAGCGTTCATTCCTAAGACAAGACAGGCCAAGCCAAGTGCATTGAACATGGCCGACTTGTACTTTTCGCCGATTCCTTCCCTGACAATAGCACCGAAAGTACCTCCTATGAGGATGGTTGCTGTATTGACAATTGTTCCTAGCATCTGTTAAGTAGTTTCTTAGTTTTTCTCAAGTATGGTTGCCCCATAAAGGTTCTCGAAACGTTCACGCATGTGAGGCATCTGACCTCTACGCAAACTCAGATGAAGTCGGCAACTGAGTTGGAAATCCTGTTCGAGTACTGTTGCGCCTTCTTCTTTGACAATTCGCATGACGTCTCCCATCAAAGGATATTCAAAAGTCACCTGCAAATCGTCTTCAATCAGTTTTTCTTCCGTCTGAGCAACATTCAAAGCCTCTTGTGCTGCTATGCGATAGGCCTCGATAAGGCCACTAGTTCCAAGCTTGATGCCGCCGAAATATCGGATAACTATTACAACCAGATTCGTAAGACCGAAGCTATTGATCTGGCCAAGGATAGGCTTTCCTGCCGTGCCAGAAGGTTCTCCGTCATCGTTGCTACGATATTCCAGTCGCTCAGGACCAAGCATATAGGCCCAGCAACAATGACGAGCATCGCAATATTCATTGCGGTATAGCTTGACGATATCGAGCGCCTCCTGTGCAGTGCGACAAGGAACAGCAAAGCTATAGAACTTGCTCATCTTCTCCTTATAAAGGCCCTCACTGGTAGCGGTGATTGTCTTATAAGTATCTTCCATCGCGTCCCCACATCAATTTGGTTCGTAATGTATCATAGAAGGTATGATCTGGCCTACGAACGACTCCAATCTGATAATCAGCCTTACTGAGGTGCAGCTTCGACTGTGTTGTCAAGTGCACAGGCTTACCATCGGTTGCCACAAGATAGATGTTGTTGCGTGACTCTACCTCAATATCAAGGTCACAACTGTCGCGTATCACCAAAGGCCTTGTCGTCAAGGTATGCGGCGCAATCGGAACAATTACCCAGCAGTTTGACTGTGGTTCCAGAATAGGACCTCCCGCACTCATCGCATAAGCAGTAGATCCTGTAGACGTAGCAATCACCAATCCATCTGCGTCATACTGATTGAGGAAACATCCATCCACATACACAGAAACAGAGACCATGCTTGACTGATCTCGCTTCAGGACAGCAACCTCATTCAAAGCATATTGCTGATAGTTCTGCTGGCAATTAAGTATGTCGAGATGGAGCAAGGATCTGTTCTCAACCGTATATTCCTTCTTTATGAGTATCGAGTTCAATGCATCGTCAATTTCTTCCAATGGCACATCTGCCAAGAACCCCAGATGACCAGCATTGATCCCCAGAATCGGAACACCACTCTTGCCAATAGAAGCTGCGGTGCGCAGGAATGTACCGTCGCCACCTATACTCAATGCCATATCCGGACATTCCTCTGCCTCCACAATAGATACTTCCGGCAATTGCATAAGCAGTTGTCGGATCTTATCAGAGACCTCTGGACGGGAATTTCCATAAAGTGAGACCTTCATTCTCTATTCGTATAAATGGGTTGACAAAAGGGATTATTCGTTCTCTAAGCTTCTCATCTTTTTCTCTTCCTGGCGATATTGCCTATACAAAGAATAAAGTTGATCCTCTATCTGGCATATTTGATCAGCTACTTGTGACTTCTGAGCAGCAGAAGAATTAGCATATTGATCTCGAAGTTCTTTTAGGCGAGACTCATTCTCTTCAATAGCAATCTTGGTCTTCAGGCTTTGTTCATACAAGCTTTGTGATTCTGTATTCTTGAATTGATCTGACGAATAGTAAACAAGATGATCATTAATCAGTATTTCAACGCGCTCTGTCTCCTCTGACTGATTTGCATTGTTAGCCATTGAATTAAGCAGCTCCTCATATCCTCCTTCCTGCTTCCAAGAATCGGCAATCCTGTCTATACGAGCACGTGACTCATCTGGTTCATCCAAGAATTCTGGATTATCATTCAGCTTAAACAGATAGATCAAGACATGCTCAGGATCATCTCCTCGATCTGTTGCCCACCAACCGACCTGATGTGTCTCATCAATTGCCATCATATAGTCATCGAATGGCGAATTGAATGGCATACCGAGACGCTCGGCCTGATAGAACTCTCCCTCTTCAGAATTGAAACGGGTCTTATAGATGTCAAGGCCTCCGATACCTGGTGTGCTATCGCAAGCAAAATAGAGTGTCTCACCATCGGTGCGCATGAATGGAGTAATCATTCGGAACTCTTCCGATCCTACACCTTTTAAAGGATGTGGCTCTTCCCATGTCTCCTGGATCTTATAACTCTCGAAGAAAGAACCATCAGAAGCAAGAATACGATAATCAGCCGCCTGATTCTCAAAGAATAGTCCGTTCTGTTCATCGCTCATCACACGACCAGACTCCGGACCTAGCTTATAATAGCTGAAGAAAGATGGCTTATAGACAAAAAGACTATCAATAATCTCGACATCCTCAATATGATTCATGGCGCGCAACCCCTGCTGACATTCTGCCTCAAGACTATCTGCTTTTGCCAGCCACATCTCAGATTTCAATACAGGTCGATAAGACTCAATAGCTTCGAGAGCTCCCTCGAAGTCATAAAGATGCTGAAGAGTGATTGCCAGATACCACTGTGCCCCAGAGCGGCGGTTCAGTCGAATCGCAGTCTGCAAATGAGGCAAAGCTTCCTTATATCGACCCGTCAAGCAGAGCGACTGACCGAGCAACTTATTGCAGTCACCATCCTTCGCATAAGCCGACTGTTTCATCAATGATCTCAACGCGTCAATAGCCTCCTCATACTGATGGTTCTCGACCAACGTCTGAGCATCTTTTTTGGTAATTGCCGAAGCAACAATCAATGATGAAGCGATAAATATCTGAAGCAATAATAGTAGAATCTTTTTCATCTCCGTCTTAAAAAACGAGCGTTATCGTATACATAAATGAGCACAAAAGTACATACTTTTTTCCGAAAAACCTTAGATTACACGGAGAAAATACCGAAATCATCAAAAATAATACCTCATTTGCACTTTTTTCCCTAAAAAATAACTATCTTTGCACAAAATTTCGGCAATATGAATATAGAAAACTCCGATCGTTGTCTGGTAATTATCCCTACCTATAACGAGAAGGAAAACATAGAAAATATCATTCGCTATGTCTTTGGATTGAGCGAACCTTTTCACATTCTGGTGATCGATGACGGATCGCCGGACGGAACCGCTCAAATCGTTAAGTCTCTTCAAAGCGAATATCCCGAAGAACTACATCTCATAGAGCGCAAAGGAAAATTAGGATTGGGTACTGCATACATCGCAGGCTTCAAGTGGAGCCTTGAGCATGGTTATGACTATACTTTCGAGATGGATGCAGACTTCAGCCACAATCCAAACGACCTGCTCAAGCTCCTCGCAGCCTGTCGCAACGAAGGTGCTGACTTAGCCATCGGCTCTCGCTATGTTTCTGGCGTGAATGTTGTCAACTGGCCAATTGGTCGTGTCCTGATGTCTTATTATGCTTCTGTCTATGTCCGTCTGGTTACGGGCATGCAGGTTCATGACTCTACCGCAGGCTTTGTCTGCTACAAGCGACGCCTTCTGGAAAAGATGGAGCTCGACAATGTCCGCTTTAAAGGCTACGCGTTCCAGATCGAAATGAAATTCACCGCCATGATGATGGGAGCCAAGATCACCGAAGTCCCTATCATCTTCACCAATCGCGTACTTGGTACGAGCAAAATGAGTGGTGGCATATTCAGCGAGGCCGTTATTGGTGTAATTAAACTCAAGATCAGCTCATGGACGCGCACTTATCCAAAACTCTGATCCACAATGTCCGCATCTGCCAGTCGGATGCGCTCTTTGATGGCGCTGTCCTTTTTGAGCAAGGTGGCAGGATTCTGCAGATCATTGCTGACAAAAACCAGCTGAATAATATCCAAGCCGATGAGGTCATCGATGGTCAAGGAGCTCTCTTACTCCCTGGTGCGATTGATGCTCATGTCCATTTCCGTGAGCCAGGAATGACTCAGAAAGCAGACATTGCCAGTGAGAGCCGTGCAGCCGCTGCAGGAGGCGTGACCTATGTGCTTGATATGCCGAATGTCAATCCTACCACCACCACACCTGAGGCTTTGGCCGAGAAGCATCGTCTTTTCAAGGAGAAATGTGTGGTGAACTATGGCATTTGGTATGGTATTACCTCTGACAATATTGAGCAGGCGCTTCAGGACTACGGTCAGCCAGACTCTCCTCATTTTCAGGACATCTGTGGCTTCAAAGTTTTCCTCGGCAGTTCGACGGGCGGCATGCTCATGAACGATGCATCCAAGCTGCGCCAACTTTTTGCCAATACACAGCGTGTCATTGGCATTCATAGCGAGAGCGAGGATATCATCCGTCGCAACCGCGAGAAATATCTGCAAGCAGAGAAAGCTTTGAGTGGCAATCCTGATTTGAATGATCTGCCTATCAGCTATCATCCAAAGATACGCGACGTAGAAGCTTGCATGGAGACCACTCGCATGGCCGTAGATCTGGCTAAAGAGACCGGTGCACAGTTGCATGTCTGCCATCTCACCACCTCCGAAGAACTGGAGTTAATCACAAAAACAAACAGCAAGAACATCTCTGCCGAAGTCTGTGTGGCTCATCTCTGGTTCTCGCAGGAAGACTATAGTCGTTTAGGGACTCGCATCAAATGCAATCCTGCCATCAAGCGTATTCAGGATTGCGATGCACTCCGCCGAGCACTCAAGGACCAGATTGATACGATTGCCACTGATCACGCTCCACACCTTCTGAGCGACAAGCAAGGCGGGTCTCTCCGTGCCGCCAGCGGTATGCCAAGCATTCAGTACAGCCTCCTTGCGATGCTCGAATTGTCAAAGCAAGGCTATCTCCCCGTCACTCGCGTTGCACAACTTATGTCGACCAATCCTGCCAAGCGTTTTAACTTGCAAGGATTTGGCGCTATTGTCGAGGGCAACTATGCCGATCTTGTTCTCGTATCGGATCAGCAGACGACCACCGTCAACAAGGAGAATATCCTCTCTAAATGCGGATGGAGTCCTTTCGAAGGACAGACATTCAGTCACCGCATCATGGGCACTTGGGTCAAAGGCAACAAGGTATATTAATTAAAGGATCTTGCAGAGTATGTACGAAGCAAAGACACTGGATATTGAAGCGGTAGTGAAGGCCAAAGTGCCGCAGTACTATCCGAAGGTTCCTAAATGGGTTTTCAAGTTCGCCGCCTGGCTGATCTGCCAGAAGGAGATGAACGAGACCATCATAGCGCTGAAAGACAAAGAAGGTATAGACTTTGCACAAGGCATGTGCGAGCGTCTCAATGTCAAATATGAGCTACGTGGCATGGAGAACCTCCCAGATTCAGGTCGCTATGTTTTCGTCAGCAACCACCCATTAGGAGCATTTGACGGCATCTCGTACATCAATGTCCTCGGCCGTCGCTATCCGAAGTTCAAGGTCATCGTCAATGATATGCTCATGTATATCGTCGGCCTCCAACCAGTGTTCCTGCCAGTCAACACGTTAGGTCGGCAGAAGCGACAGGACATGGAAGCTATCGACCAGGCATATAATGATCCCGAGATGCAGTTACTCTCCTTCCCTGCCGGGTTCTGCAGCCGTTTCATCGACGGCAAGATCCAAGATGTGGAATGGAAGAAATCCGTTATCACACAGGCCATCGAGAGCCAGCGTGATATTATTCCTATGCATTTCAAAGGACGCAACTCCACCACTTTCTATGGGTTGGAGTGGTTGCGCAGAAAGCTTGGAATGAAATTCAACATAGGTCTGATCCTGCTCCCCTGGCAGATGATGAAGACCGCGAAGAACAAGACGTTTACCATCACCATCGGCACTCCGATTCCATGGCAGACGTTTACAGACAAGAGCAAGACTCCTACCGAGTGGGCCCAGTGGCTCCGCGAACAGAGTTATGCGCTCAATCAATGAGAAGATACATATACCAATGATACAGGAAATCATTTCCCCCATCAGTCGCGAGCTCCTGAAGCAGGAACTGGCCGAGAAGGCCACCCTTCTGCGTCATTCTCGCAAAGGCGGCACTGACCTTTATATATTCGACGGCAATCAGTGTCCGAACCTCATGCGTGAGGTGGGACGTCTCCGCGAAATCGCTTTCCGCGAAGCTGGCGGTGGCACTGGCCTCGATTGCGATGTCGATGCTTTTGACTACCTCGACAAGCCTTACATGCAGCTCATCGTCTGGGAACCTCAATCCGAGGAGATCCTCGGCGGCTATCGCTATATCTATGGTCCGGATATTGCCTTCGATGCTGACGGTCAGCCAAAGCTCGCCACCAGTCACATGTTCCACTACAGCGAGAAGTTCTGCAAGGATTATCTTCCAAGCATGATCGAGCTCGGTCGCTCTTTCGTTGTTGTCGACCGCCAGTCCAGCCGCTCAGGAGCACGTAGTCTTTTCACGCTCGACAACCTCTGGGATGGTCTCGGAGCCTTGGCCGTCACACTCAAGGGGGCCAAGTATTTCTATGGCAAATTCACCATGTATCCTACCTATCCGCAGCATGGTCGTAACATGATTCTCTATTTCCTGAAGAAGTGGTTCCCTGATCCAGATCAGCTGATCACTCCTTTCCAGCCACTTGAGACGCATACCGACAACGCTGCCATGCAGGAACTCTTCTGCTACAGCACTTTCCATGAGGATTATAAGGTGCTCAATGGTCAGGTCCGTCAGCTCGGCTACAACATTCCTCCATTAGTCAATGCATACATGCTGCTGAGTCCGACCATGAAGATGTTCGGAACAGCTATCAACGACGAGTTCGGTGACGTCGAAGAGAGCGGCATTCTCATCACTATCGATGATATTTTCACCGAGAAACACGAACGCTATATCGACTCATTCAAAGGATAACAAAAAGGGGCAGGAAACATTTTCCTATTGTCTCCTGCCCCCTAAATCTATTTCTACACCCAGTCCGCGCTATACAAGTCCCTGCTCCACCTGGATACAGATATCTTCCAGTTCTTTGTCCTTGCCGTCAGGCTCCCATTTAGCCTTCAGACTGATGCCAAACATCTTTCCAAACATATTCCAGAAGAAAGCCCTTCTTTTGCCAAGAAAATCACGAATCAGCGTGTAAGACTGTCGGTCACACTCACGGTCTATCAATCTAACAAGTAATTTTCCCTGTCTATAAGTCAACTTCTTCAGACGAGGTTTGTACTGAGCCATCAGTTTTTTCTCGAGTTTTTTATAATACTCTTTCTGTTCCTTTTCATTCAGATTTTCAGTTTCAACAAGCGATTCTGCCAACAACCTTCTTGCGTCCTTAGCAATAGGCAAGGTCTTTTTTACGTCATTGACCATGCGCCAGTAGTTTTTCTCATGGCTGGCACTCGTAAATCGCTTCCTGCTTAAACAATATACATTATGTAACTGTATCACGGCCATGGTGTCTCCCGACATCAGATGGATCTCTGCTGCATAAGTGTGCGGATCATAGGCCTTTCCTTCATGCTTTATAATCTGTGCAGTCGACTCCAATCCACACGCCATCAGTAGCACTACTATGAGCGCCACACCGAGCCTACGGATATGGAAAAAGACTGACATCATACTAATTTGCATTATTTTCAGGATGCAAAGATACTTCAAAAATTACAAATCATGCAAAAAATCACAACACTTTATATATTTTTATGTATTTCTCTGCTCATCACACCCCTTTTTGGCCAGGAAAAAGCAGATAAACATGTCATAATTAGCCCAAAAATGCCCTGGCAGGAGCAGCTTCTCCAGACGGTCGATGTCGAGGAGATCGGAGAAGAGGCCTACTACGAACTACTAGAAGAACTGGCTGAGCTTACTCTCTGGGCCGACACTCTTCCTAAGCTCCACCACCGCCTCAAACAACAACTCTTTCTAAGCAGTTACCGGTGTCTCAATACTCGTGCAGGCTTTCAAGATCAGACGCAAGAGAGACAAGATGCCAATAAGGCTTACTTAGGTGATCCTTGGCGACATAGTATCCGCTATCGTGCTCAATATGACCACCGATGGCAGGCTGGCGTCAGCATGGAGAAAGACCCTGGAGAGCCCTGGCGCAGTCGTTTTCCTGCATTTGATTCCTGGCATGCCTTCGTCCGTTACCAGCCATCCACTATTCGCACTGACCTGCATACCCCCAACGTATTTACTCTCGAAGATGCCGTCATCGGTCATTATCGCCTGCGTATAGGCTATGGATTGACCATGAATCAGAGTTTTTCCTTAGGCAAGCAATATTTCTCGCAACAGATGTCACAACGCACCAACCGCATCATCCCTTTTGCCTCCAATGCCGAAGCTGACTATCTGCAAGGCGCCGCCATAGACCTTCGCATTGGTCGCAGATTCCATGTACTACCTTATTTCTCCATGCTACAGATCGATGGCAACTTAAGTAAGGATCAAATACTTACAACCCTCTATACAGATGGCATGCATCGCACAAAGACAGAGCAATCTCATCGTCATGCAGCCTGGCAGATGGTGATGGGAACTCGACTCGGATGGCGAGCATCTTGGTACGAAATAGGATTGCATGTCCTCAATACCCAGTTTCAGTATCCTTATCAAAGGAAGGAAATGTCGCACAATCACAACTATTTCCGAGGCCAATCCTTAACACAATTCTCTACCGACTATCAGTTCTCTGCTTTCAGGAACATCCTTCGTGGAGAGTTTGCCATAGATGATCAGTCAGGATTTGCCTCACTCTCTTCTCTACAAACACTGTGGAACGATAACTGGCAGACAAACCTCCTCTATCACTATTATAGCAATGACTACCACCAGCTACACGGTTCGAGTATCGGAGAAAACAGCGAGATGCAAGGAGAACAAGGCCTGACGCTCAACATCTTAGGCACTCTCTCCAAACACTGGCAAGTACAGGCGACGGCTGATTGGTTCAGCTTCGGGCAGCCACAATTCCAGACCACCGCAACTCCCAAAGATGGTTACGAGGGCATCCTACGAGCTATCTACTCTCGCTCATGGATTACCGCCTCATTAGGATACAAAGCAAAATCAAAGAATGAGAGTCTCCGTCATTCCATCGACGCAATCATAACGATCAATCCGAATGAGCATATAGGCGCAAAGACTCAGCTGAGAAAAAGAATCAACGATAATAAATCTATTTCTCAAGGCTTTGCCATAGCTCAATCATTAAGCTATAAGTCCCAAATCAATAAAAAAGCGAATATAAATATTGAAGCGCAAGCCGCCTACTTTGACACCGATGATTACGACAGCCGTATATATATAAATGAGAAAAACACACTCTATGGCTTCGGCTTTCCCATGCTCTATGGACAAGGCCTGCGATATAATCTTATCAGCCAACTCAAACTAAGAACAAATTGGATGATAGAAGCAAAGTATGCACTTACAAACTATGCAAATAGATCAACGATCAGCTCTGGACTGCAGGAAATAAAAGGAAATAGCCAAAGCGAATTGTGGCTTCAGATTCGATATACTTATTAAGAGACCTTAAATTTCAACGTTGTGTACGTAACGTTGAAATTCTGAGTCACGGCATCTCCCCCACTGTTCCGTGTAGGAGATGACTTCAGCTCGGAACGGACGCCTTGCTTGCAGGACGTCCATTCCCGCATCTCGGCATCCTTCCCACGGTACCGTGGAAAGGATGCCGCAAGTCAGGAAGGGATCGCTCGAATCTCTGCGAGCACTTAATGCTTCATTGGTATGGGATAAACAAAAAGAATGCACAAGCATAAAAAAAAAGAGACTCGAACTATAGCTGTTCGAGCCTCTCATGTAAGGTGGCCGCTTCCTACTCTCCCGCGTTGGCAGTACCATCGGCGTGACAAGGTTTAACTTCTCTGTTCGGAATGGTAAGAGGTGGAGCCCTTGTGCTATAACGGCCTTACGTTTCAAGAAACTAATTACCAATTACTGATTACAAATTACTTTGCTCTCTCTCGTAATAGTCTCCCGTATAAGTTTTGACCTATTGAAAAGTTTTGTTCGTTAAGCAGATCGTTATTGAAAACCTGTTTTGTTGTTTTTGAAAAGAAGTGTTCGGGTGATTAGTACTACTCGGCTGAACACGTCACCATGCGTACACCTGTAGCCTATCAATGTCGTCGTCTGCGACTACCCTGTATGGAACTCTTATCTTGTGGCCAGCTTCGCACTTAGATGCTTTCAGCGCTTATCTGTTCCCGACTTGGTTACCCAGCCATGCTCCTGGCGGAACAGCTGGTACGCCAGAGGTCAGTCCAACACGGTCCTCTCGTACTAGTGTCAGGTCCACTCAAAATTCCTGCGCCCACAACAGATAGAGACCGAACTGTCTCACGACGTTCTGAACCCAGCTCGCGTGCCACTTTAATAGGCGAACA